>NZ_LLKS01000032.1:0-439486 GCF_001414205.1 Geobacillus sp. Sah69
TATTTTTGAATACTGATAGCCTTGTAGTCATATTTTCCTTGTTTGGCAAGACTGATCAAACCAAAGAAAGATTTAAAGGCTTCATTGACCTTTTTTAAAATTTGCTGTGCCATGTTGCTGTTTAACAGCTTATAGTTTTCGTTAGTTTTGGCAAGATGATMRTTTTTCTCATAATTAAGAAATTCCTTGTGTTCAAAATAGTATTGTCTGACATTGTACAATCCGACGTTGTACATGTTCTTGGCAATATGGCACAGTTCTCGAAGGGTCAAGTATTCTTCTTTGGTCAAACCATTTAGCTGTTGTTTGATACAAAAATACATTTTTTCACCTCCCATCTAACTATATTATACTATATTTTACTGAATCTATCCTATTTTCAGCAAAATATAGTTAAGGCGATTCATCTCCCACTTACTCCGCTTCGCTTCGTTGAAGTGGGAGTCTTCTCGCCTAATTAAGATAAAACGGGCCATTCAGCTAACAAAAAAATAAACAGTGGACGGGCCGTTTGGGCTAATGTTCCCTTGCCGTTTCGGCAAGGCTTTCTTTTTGCCCTTTGCCCGTTATGATATACTAGAAAGTACGTACAGAGAAACGGAGGAGAACGAAGTGGCGAAAGGCATCATCCATTATGAGGTTGGGGAACAAGTTGATCTCTTTTTGCTCATCAAATCCGCAACGAAAGGCATCGCCAGCAATGGCAAGCCGTTCTTAACGTTGATTTTGCAAGATAAAAGCGGCGACATTGAAGCGAAACTGTGGGATGTCTCGCCAGATGATGAAGAGCGGTATGTGCCGGAGTGCATCGTCAAAGTGGCGGGAGACATCCATAACTACCGTGGCAAATTGCAGTTGCGCATCCGTTCGATCCGTCCTGCTCATCCGGGCGATGCGGTGCGCATCGATGACTTTTTGGAGACGGCTCCGCTCGGGCGCGAGGAAATGAAGGCGAAAGTGATGGAATACATATTTGCGATGGAAAATCCAAACATCCAGCGCATTACCCGCTATTTGTTGAAAAAATACGAAAAGGCGTTTTTTGAGTACCCAGCGGCGACGAAAAACCATCATGAATTCATCTCCGGACTGGCGTACCACGTCGTGTCGATGCTCGAGCTCGCCAAGGCGCTCGTCCATCTCTATCCGTCGCTCAATAAAGACTTGCTTTATGCCGGCGTCATTTTGCATGACCTTGGCAAAGTGATGGAATTATCTGGTCCGGTATCGACGGTGTATACGCTGGAAGGAAATTTGCTCGGACACATTTCGATCATGGTGAGCGAGATCAGCAAGGCGGCGGAACAGCTCGGCATTCAAGGTGAGGAAGTCGTCATTTTGCAGCATCTCGTGTTGTCGCATCACGGCAAGGCGGAATGGGGCAGCCCGAAGCCGCCGCTTGTCAAAGAAGCCGAGGTGCTTCATTACATTGACAATTTGGATGCGAAAATTACGATGATCGACCGTGCGCTTGAGAAAGTAAAACCAGGTGAATTCACCGAACGCGTCTTTGCCCTTGACAATCGCTCGTTTTACAAGCCGGTGTTTTTATCTGTTTCAAAGCCAAAAAACGCGGGTAGTAAAGAGTAGGGGGCGGATCAAGGGAGGGATGGATCATGATCGAACCGATCATTGAAATCGTCCCGACATCCCAGCACGAACAGGCGAAAGAAACGTTGAGCGAACTGCGCCGACAGTGGAAGAAAACGAAGAAGAAAACAAAGAAGAAGCGAAACGAAGCATAAGCGTTGTCCCGAGGAAAGAGGCGGTGTCCCCGCCTCTTTCTTCATGCATACAGCTGGCCGTTCACGCGTATAGTGTAGTAAGACAAGCGTACAAGGAGGGGATGGCGATGTTCAGTTTGCCATGGTGGATTTATTTGGTCGTGGCCGGCATTATTTTCAGCGGCTACATGACTGTAAAAACAGCGGCGCGCGAGCGGGAAATCGACGAGGCGTTTATAGAAAAAGAAGGCGAAATTTATATGGAGCGCATCCGTCAAGAACGGGAGCGGCGGAAGCAAGCGAAGTCCTTGCAATAGCCAAGGGCTTTCTTTTTTTGATTTTTGAAAACGCTTTTTTTAAAAAATTCTCTTTCTTTTTTTTTGAATCGTGTTAGGATAGTAATATCAACGGACTACCAGGAGGCAAAGTGAGGGATAACAATGAAACGCGCGTACAACTTCAACGCTGGCCCGTCCGCGCTTCCGCTTCCGGTGCTTGAGCGGGCGCAAAAAGAGCTGCTTAATTTTCAAAACACCGGCATGTCGGTGATGGAATTAAGCCACCGAAGCAAGGAATACGAGGCGGTGCACAATGCGGCGAAAGAGCGGCTCAAGCGACTTCTAAATGTGCCGGACGGGTATGACGTTTTATTTTTGCAAGGCGGGGCGAGCTTGCAGTTTTCGATGGTACCGATGAACCTCCTCACGGAAGGGAAAATCGGCTGTTATGTGCTGACCGGGGCGTGGTCGGAGAAAGCGCTGAAAGAAGCGCAAAAAATCGGTTTGACAACGGTTGTCGCGTCGAGCAAAGAAGCGAACTACACGTATATTCCGCCGCTCGATGATGTGAAATGGCCGAAAAACGCCGCCTATGTCCATATTACGTCCAACAACACGATCTTCGGCACTCAATGGAAGGAATTTCCGGACACGCCGGTTGACCTGGTCGCGGATATGTCGAGCGATATTTTAAGCCGTCCGTTCGATGTCAGTCAATTTGCCCTCATTTACGCCGGGGCGCAGAAAAATCTCGGCCCGTCAGGAGTCACGGTTGTCATTCTCCGCAACGATTTGCTGGAGCGCATTCCGGACGGGCTGCCGACGATGCTGGATTACCGGACGCACCAGAAGAGCAATTCGCTGTACAACACGCCGCCGACGTTTGCGATTTACATGCTGTCGCTCGTGCTCGAATGGGTCGAAGAGCAAGGCGGTGTGGCGGCGATGGAAGAGCGCAACCGGCAAAAGGCGGCCATGCTGTATGAGGCGATTGATGAAAGCGGCGGCTTTTACAAACCGCACGCCGAAAAGGGGAGCCGTTCGCTCATGAACGTCACCTTTACGCTTCCAAATGAGGAGCTGACGAAAACGTTCCTCGCCGAGGCGAAAGAACGCGGGTTTGTCGGGCTCGGCGGGCACCGATCGGTCGGCGGCTGCCGGGCGTCGATTTACAATGCGGTGCCGCTTGAGGCGTGCGAAGCGCTCGCATCGTTTATGAACGATTTTCGCCGCCGCTTTGCCTGAAACTTTCTTCTTCACTTTTGTATTGCAAAGTGATATAATAATAGAAAATTCTCGAGCATGAGAATAGATGAGAATAGATGAGGAGAGATGAGCATGAATGCCAGAACATTAGTATTGATGGCGCTGTTAGTCGGAATCGGAGCCGTGTTGCACGCCGCCATTCCGGGGTTGTTTTTCGGAATGAAGCCGGATATGATGCTGGCGATGATGGTGTTGGCGATTTTGCTGTTTCCAAACGTCAAGGCAGCCGGTCTTGTCGGCGTCGCCACCGGGTTGATTTCCGCCATGACGACGACATTTCCGGGCGGGCAGCTTCCGAATATGATCGACAAAATCATCACGGCCTTCGTCGTCTTTGCCCTGATCTTTGCGGTGAAAAAGTACAGCCAGACCGTGGTCGGGGCGGCGGTGCTGGCGGCTGTCGGCACCGTCATTTCCGGGTCGGTGTTTTTAACCGCGGCGCTCCTTATTGTTGGGTTGCCGGGTGGAACGACCTTTTCTGCGCTGTTTGTCACGATTGTGCTGCCAACCGCGGCGTTAAATGCGGTGGCCATGGCCATTATCTATCCGATTGCGGCGTCCATTTTCCGGCGGATGAACGTCACAGCACACGTGTAAACGGCAAAAACCCGATCATGACTGGTCGGGTTTTTTGCTATCAAACAGGCGGAACGATGCTGGTTTGCAGCTCCTTCCCTGTCTTTATTTATTTGAAAATTCAAACAAATGCTAAGCGTAGCTGAGAAGCCAGGCGGCAAACAGACAAAGCGATGCTATTCCAATATAGCGCAAAGCTTGCTCTTTGAGCAGCGCCTTTGGCGGGTACGCCCGCGCTTTCCATAAAGAAAAGAAAGTGTTTATAAAAAGACAGAAAAATACGAATCCGATTGCGGCAAGCATCCATTGTATATACATCATTGCGTTTTCCCTCCTGTATGCGGCAGTCTCCTTAGGCTTATTACTATGAATATGCAAAAAAATCATAAAAATAAATATTTTTGTCTTTATTCTTTTTTGTTTTATTGATATAATAGGAAATAAAAAATACGGTGAGGGAAAGAGTGGGTGGAACGATGAAGGGGACAGAACAGCATTATTCCGTTAAAGAGGCAATGCTATTTAGCCAACGGATCGCCCAGCTGAGCAAGGCGCTATGGAAATCGATTGAAAAAGACTGGCAGCAATGGATCAAGCCATTCGATTTGAACATTAATGAGCATCATATTTTATGGATTGCTTACCATTTTAAAGGAGTATCGATATCAGAAATTTCCAAATTTGGTGTGATGCACGTTTCGACAGCTTTTAACTTTTCGAAAAAACTGGAAGAAAAAGGACTTCTTTCATTTTCCAAAAGGCAAGACGACAAGCGCAATACGTACATTGAGTTGACCGAAAAAGGCGAAGAAGTGTTGATGAAGCTGATGGAGACGTATGACCCGACGAAAAATGCCGTTTTTAATGGGGTGCTGCCGTTGCGCGAGTTGTACGGAAAGTTTCCGGAAATTTTAGAAATGATGTGCATCGTCCGCAATATTTATGGCGATGATTTCATGGAAATTTTTGAGCGGGCGTTTGAGAACATTAAGGAAGACTTTGTCGAGCAAGACGGCAAGCTCGTCAGGCGGACGGCGAAAGCGACAGAGCAGGAGAAAGAGCTGGCCAGCCAGGCTAATTGACGGTTTGAATGAGCATTTTCAGCTCGGTCATCAGCGGCACAAACAGTTGTTGGGCCAACATGGCGTCAACCGTTTGTTCGAGCGGAAGGTTCGGATGGAGCATCCCGGCAAACTGCACGAGCAGAGGGGTGAAAATCGTCAACCCTTCCGCTTTTTGCCGCTCATATTGCTCGGCGAGCTCTTGGCAAAACGATAGGAATGCGTCGACTTCTTCTTTGGTCAAATCAGCGCGGATCACAAGGGAGTAAAACGGTTTTTTCATTTCATCGACCATTTCCAGCAACAATGACTGGTGAAATTCGAGCTTGGCCACTCGCTTTTCCAACGACTCCATACACCGTGCTCCTTTGGCTGGCATAAAGTGCAACCGTGTTTACGTATATTTTACCGGATTTGTGCGCATTCACCAATAGGGAAAATCGCTTCACCGTATTTTTCGAGAGAAAAAAGATTGATTTCCGGCGGCGGACGAGGTAAAGTTAAAGCCATGGACGGTGTTTGGTGAAGATGAGAAGGAGGGGAAGAGTTTTGGCGCTTTACTTTATCCCTCTGGCAGTGGCGGTTTTATTTTTTCTGAATCAGCTCACTCACTCGTTTTGTGCGCAGCGAGACATCCCGGAGGAGCAGCAGCCGGCGGTTTTCCGGACGATCAACGTACTGATTACGATTTTATTGATTTCTTCTTATTTTGAAGTGTTGTTTACATAACGAGGAGCCGGTGCGGCCGATCGGGAAAGAAGAAGCAAGAGGGTGTTCCCGGTTTCGGGGGACACCCTCTTTTGTTTAGTAGATGACGCAGGCGCAGCCGACAATGATTAGCAAAATAAACAGCACAACAATCAACGCAAAGCCTCCGGAATAAGGTGTGCTCATCGTAACACCCCCTTTCGTAAGAAGAAGCCTGTCGAGCGCTTCATCCTCATCATATGTATGACAAGCGTGCATGTTATGGGCGGATGACTAAAGCGGAAAGAGGTTTTTTTTTCATTGAAAATATGGTATAATTATTGTCGTGGCTGAAGAGGCGAGCATGTTGTTTCTTGGGCGCGCTTGGGCGCCATTCGATCTGCGCCGCTTGAAAGCGTGGGAACATTCAATCGAAAAAAGATGTAGGAGTTGTGAAGCGAATGAAAAAATGGATGATGGCCGCTGCCGTCGTTTCGCTCATGGCTTTGTCGGCCTGCAGCAACGACGGTTCGGAAGCGATTGTGGAAACGAAAAACGGCAATATTACGAAAGACGAATTTTATAATGAGATGAAAGAGCGCGTCGGCAAATCCGTCCTTCGTGATTTGATTGACGAAAAAGTGTTGAGCCAAAAATACAAGGTAACCGATGAAGAGATCGACCGCGAAATCGAACGAATCAAGGAAGCGTATGGAACGCAATATGATTTGGCCGTGCAGCAGAACGGAGAAAAAGTGATCCGCGAAATGGTCAAGCTCGATTTGCTGCGGACGAAAGCAGCCGTTGAAGACATAAAAGTGACGGAGAAAGAGCTGAAGGAGTATTATGACAACTACAAGCCGAAAATTCGTGCCAGCCATATTTTAGTCAAAGATGAAAAAACAGCAAAAGAAGTAAAGGCGAAGCTTGATAAAGGCGAGGATTTCGCCAAGTTGGCCAAAGAATACTCCCAAGATCCAGGTTCGGCGTCCAACGGCGGCGATTTAGGCTGGTTTGGCCCAGGGAAAATGGTCAAGGAGTTTGAAGAAGCCGCCTATAAGCTGAAAGTCGGCGAAGTGAGCGATCCGGTGAAAACGGATTACGGCTACCATATCATTAAAGTGACGGACAAAGAAAAGAAAAAGTCGTTCAACGAAATGAAAGACGAAATTGTGTTTGAAGTCAAACGGAACAAGCTTGATCCTGCGACGATGCAGTCAAAAGTGGACAAATTGGTGAAAGATGCCGGTGTTGAGATCAAAGACAAAGATTTACAAGATGTGATCGAGCAGCAAGGAAAACAGTAAAAAAACGGAAGCAGAACATCCCTGCTTCCGTTTTTTTATTTGTGGGCTTGACCTTTCTGCTGTTCAACAACGGGAGATCAGCCGAGCTGCTCGCGAATGGCGGCCGCGATCGCCTGCAGGTCAGCGGGCGTATAGTCGCTTGCATGCGACTTCCAGACCGCGCCAAACCCATCCCCTTTGCCGTAGCGTGGAATGAGGTGAAGATGGTAATGGAACACCGTCTGCCCCGCTTGCTCGCCATTGTTGTTCAATAAGTTGAGCCCGACGGGGGAAAACGCTTTATTCAGCGCGTTGGCGATTACCGGCACGGCGCGAAACAGACAGCCGGCTGCCTCCGACGTAAGCGTAAAAACGTTTTCTGTATGTACTTTTGGGATGACAAGCGTATGCCCTTTCGTTACTTGGCTGATATCCAAAAAGGCAAGCACATGCTCGTCTTCGTACACTTTCGCCGCCGGCAACTCACCGTTGACGATTTTGCAAAAAATGCAATCACTCATAGGAACGGTCACCCTTTCCTTTCGTTTTCTTCATTTTACCATAAAAAAACCGGGATGTAATCCCGCATGCGGTTACATCCCGGCTGGTGAAAAGGGGAGAGGATGATTCAATCAAATGTGCGTTTGATGAACACCCCATTTGCGACAAAGTCGTTTAGGCGTGAGCGCTTCCTTTGTTCAACGCGACCATCCCCTTTGGACAGGTTCGTTGCTTCTCAGCAACAGACAGATGGCCCTTGTTCATGAACGGTTTACAACGTCTTGCGGCTCACAACGGTGTCTTTGACGAACACCCCATTTCAGATGGATCGTTCATCAGCCTTTGCTTGGTGAATCCCCATCCCCTCTTCGCTATTTATCATGCCCGCAGAGGCAGTGTTTATGCAGGGAGGGGCAACAAACTTTTTTGGTAAAAACCGCTTCTCTTTGATACAATGGGGGCAAAAGCCATTTCGCGGTGGAAGGGGTTAGCGGACGATGGCGCTTTTGCAAGTGGATCATATATCCGGAGGGTATACAGCGCAAAACGTGCTTGAGGATGTGACATTTTCGGTTGAGCGCGGCGAAATAGTGGCCTTGATTGGCTTGAACGGGGCCGGGAAAAGCACGACAATCAAACATATTATCGGTTTGATGGAGCCGCGCCGCGGGACGGTTTCGATCAACGGCTATACGCTCGCGGCCGAGCCGGAGGCGTACCGGAAGCAGTTTGCCTTTATTCCGGAAACGCCGGTGTTGTATGAAGAACTGACATTGGAAGAACACTTGCGTCTAGCGGCGATGGCGTACGGGTTGAGCGAGGAGGAATACGAACGCCGCCTTCCTCCCTTGCTTCGCGAGTTCCGCCTCGAGCGGCGTCTTTCTTCGTTTCCGGCCCATTTTTCCAAGGGGATGAAACAAAAAGTGATGATCGTTTGCGCCTTTTTGCTTGAACCGCCTCTTTATATGATCGACGAGCCGTTTCTTGGCCTTGATCCGCTTGCGATTCATGCGCTGCTCGAGCGGATGAATGAACAAAAGGCGAAGGGAGCCGGCATTTTGTTATCAACCCATATTTTAGCAACAGCCGAGCGGTATTGCGACTCGTTTGTCATTTTGCACCAAGGGCGCGTGAAAGCGAAAGGAACGCTTGATGACATCCGCCGCCAGTCCGGGTTGAAACATGCGACGCTTGATGAGGTGTACATTGAATTAACAAAGGATGATGCGCCATGATGGACGCCGGCAAGCTTTGGCAGGAGCGCTTTCGAGCGGAGGGGAGGCGAAGGCTCCGGTACTTGCGTTACATGTTCAATGACCATTTGCTTGTCGGCCTGTTCATCGTGTTGGGCTGGGCGGCGGTCGTGTATAAACGCTCGATCGAACAGCTCCCCCCCTCATTTCCGTACCCAGCCATCGCTGCGGCGGTGTTTGGTTGGGCGGCGGCGTCAGGCTCGGTGCGCACCTTGTTTCGTGAAGCGGATATGGTGTTTTTGCTGCCGGCCGAGCGCCGGCTGCGTCCATATATTCGCCGGGCGTTTGTTTTCTCTGCAGTGTGGCACTCCTACGGCCTATGTTTGCTTCTTTTGGCGGCCGGACCGCTCCATGTCCGGTTTTCGCCGGTGCCGTGGCCACTCTTTTTGCTAGGCATCGTCTGTTTAAAACTATGGAATTTATGGGCGAGTTGGAAGGGGAATTACATCGCTGAACCGTCGTTTCATCGTTGGAGCGCGCTTGTCCGCTTGGGCGCATCGGCGCTTGTCGTGTACTTTTGGCTGGCGGCGGCGCCGTGGCCGTTTTTCGGAACGGTCGCCGCGTTGATGGCCGCTCTTTCCGTCTGCTTATGGCGGTGGACAGAAGGGAAAACATGGAAGTGGGAGCGGCTCATCGCCGAAGAGCAGCGCGCAGCCCGATTGTTTTACCGGGTGGCCAACTTGTTCACGGACGTTCCGGAATGGCGGGAGACGGCGAAGCGGCGGCGTTGGCTCGACCCGTTGCTGGCCTTTATTCCGTACGGGCCGCGGCACGTCTTTTTCCATTTGTATGTACGCACGTTTTTGCGCGCCGGCGAGTACGCAGGGCTGTATGTGCGGCTAACCGCCATCGGATGCGTCGTGCTCGCGGCGGCCGACCATGAATACATGAGGGCGGCCACGGTGCTTTTGGTGTTGTATGCGACCGCTGTTCAATTGGCGGCGCTTCCTCATCGCCACCGTTATTCGCTATGGACGCGGCTGTACCCGCTGCCGCGGACGGAATCGCCCGCCGCTGCCATGCGGCTGTTCGCCATCTTGCTCATCGCGCAAAATACGTTGTTTCACCTTGTATTGGCTGCTGTCTCCCCCCGTTTTCTTTGGCTTGCCACTTGGGTGGGCGGAAACGCGTGGGGGATCTGGGCGGCCGGGCGCTATGGACGCCCGCGCCGGAGGGCCAACGCCGGCTATTAGCGCTTTTCGAGCCAAGGCCGGCGTCTTTCTTTTTTGAAAGGGGCGACGGAAAGCCCTTAACGTGCTGTTTCTGCTTGATGCTCTCCCAGCGCAGCGCTTCTTTTTTGTTTCACACCTTCTTTCCCGCTTCATATGCTGTAGTACACCAGCCCAGGCGCATGTCCGGCGGGCCGGGCTGGAAGTTGGGGAAAGGGGATTGTGTATGGGTGTAGAGCTTGTGGCGCTGCACTGGATTTACTTGCTGTTTATCATGCTCATCATTGGGTTTATGGTTGCCCGCAAAGATACATCGCTCGTTTGCATTGCTGGGATCTTTTTGTTGGCGGCGGTCGCTACCCATTCACTGAGCGCGGCAGTCAGCGGGGTGTTTAACAGTTTTATTTACGCCATTACCGAATTGCTGCCGCCGATTTTGGTCATCTCAATCATTGTGTCGATGAGCAAAGTGTTGTCGGCGACCGGCATCAATGATGTCATGGTATCGCCGTTTGTCCGCTTGATCCGCACGCCGGCTTGGGCGTATTGGACGATCGGGATTTTGATGATGGTCATCTCCTGGTTTTTCTGGCCGTCTCCAGCCGTTGCCTTAATGGGGGCGGTGCTGTTGCCGGCAGCGGTCCGGGTGGGCTTGCCGGCGTTAGGAGCGGCGATGGCGATGAACTTGTTTGGGCATGGCATCGCGCTTTCTGGCGATTTCATCATTCAAGGGGCGCCGAAACTGACCGCCGATGCAGCCGGCCTGCCGGTTGGCGACGTCATCGCCGCTAGTGTGCCGCTCGTGTTTGTCATGGGGGCGGTCACGACCGTCACCGCGTTTTATTTGCTGCGCCGCGACATGAAGCAAGGACGTTTGGCGGTCGGCGATGCAGAAATCGCTGCTGCCACGGATTCGGCGCTCGAAAAAACGGAAGGACTGCTCGCCGAGACGGCGAAAAAATGGCTGGCGCTGTTGATTCCGGTGTTGTTTGCCCTTGACGTCATCGCGATGTTTTATTTGCGCTTGCAAGGCGGCGAGGCGACAGCCTTAGTCGGCGGAACCGCGATTTTTATTTTGATCCTCATTTCCGTTTTAGCCCACCGGCAAGAGAGCTTTGCTGAAGTGACCAATTACTTTATTGAAGGATTTCAGTTCGGATTTAAAGTGTTCGGTCCTGTCATTCCGATTGCCGCCTTTTTCTATCTTGGCGATGCCGGATTTGTAAAAATTATCGGCGACTACTTGCCGCAGGCGTCACAGGGCATTGTCAACGATTTAGGGGTCGCCTTGGCTCATGCAGTGCCGCTGAACAACGAAATCGGGGCAGTGACGCTCACGATTGTCGGGGCGATTACCGGTCTTGACGGCTCCGGGTTTTCCGGCATCTCGCTCGCTGGTTCGGTCGCCCATTTGTTTACGGTCGCCATTGGCGGCGGGGCGGCCACGTTAACGGCGCTCGGCCAGATCGCTGCCATTTGGGTCGGCGGCGGCACGCTTGTTCCGTGGGCGCTCATCCCGGCCGCGGCCATTTGCGGCGTCGATCCGTTTGAGTTGGCGCGGCGCAACTTGATTCCGGTAGCGGTCGGTCTGGCGGTCACAACCGTTGTCGCCATGTTTCTGATCTGACGAAAAAAGCTGTCCTGTGCGGCCAGGGCAGCTTTTTTGGTATAATGGTCATAGGCTGAAAATCGGTCGATTTTTTGACAGTTTGTTTCCTTCTCTATACATAGAGCGGGGAAACCTGTATAGTGAAAAATAGATAAGCAAAAAATCGGAAACGGACAGCTCGATTGGGGAAAAGAAAGGCGGATGGAGATGACAAGACGGATCAACGATACATTTTTGCGCGCCTGCCGCGGCGAGAAAACGGATTATGTGCCGGTCTGGTACATGCGGCAAGCCGGCCGGTCGCAGCCGGAGTACCGGGCGCTGAAAGAAAAATACTCGCTGTTTGAGATTACGCATGAACCGGAGCTGTGCGCCTATGTCACGAGGCTTCCGGTCGAACAATACGGCGTTGATGCTGCGATTTTATATAAAGACATTATGACGCCGCTGCCGGCGATTGGCGTTGATGTTGAGATTCAGGGCGGCATCGGGCCGGTGATCGCCAATCCGATTCGCTCGCTTCAAGACGTCGAACGGCTCGGGGAGATCGATCCGGAACATGATGTGCCATACGTGCTGGAGACGATCCGGTTGCTTGTCAACGAGCAGCTTGACGTGCCGCTCATCGGGTTTGCTGGTGCGCCGTTTACGTTGGCGAGCTACATGATTGAAGGCGGACCATCAAAAAATTACCATAAAACAAAAGCGTTTATGTATGCGGAACCGAAGGCATGGTTTGCCTTAATGGACAAGCTCGCCGAGATGACGATCCGCTACGTGCGGTCGCAAATTCAGGCCGGGGCGAGCGCGGTGCAGATTTTTGACTCTTGGGTCGGGGCGGTGAATGCGGACGATTACCGGGCGTTTATTAAGCCGGCGATGGCGCGCATTTTTGCCGCTTTGCGCGAGGAAGGCGTGCCGCTCATTATGTTTGGCGTCGGGGCGGGCCATTTGGCGCGCGAGTGGAACGATTTGCCGCTTGACGTCATCGGCCTTGATTGGCGGCTGTCAATTCGGGAGGCGCGCCGCCAAGGCATTGTGAAAGCCATCCAAGGCAACTTGGATCCGGCGGTGTTGCTCGCTCCATGGAATGTGATCGAAGAGCGGGTGAAACGCATTTTGGACGAGGGGATGGAGCAGCCGGGCTATATTTTTAACCTGGGACATGGCATTTTCCCTGATGTGCAGCCGGCGACTTTGAAGCGGCTGACGGCTTTTATCCATGAGTATACTTCAGCAAAGTAAACGAGGTGCAACACAATGAAGAACATTGTCGGACTGCTTGTGATGGCGTACGGCACGCCGTACAAGGAAGACGATATTGAACGGTATTATACGCATATCCGCCACGGGAGGAAGCCACCGCAAGAACAAATCGAGGATTTAAAAGCGCGCTACCGGGCGATCGGCGGCCTGTCGCCGCTTGCGAAAATTACGGAAGAGCAGGCGAAACGGCTCGAGGAGCGGCTGAACGAAGTGCAAGATGAAGTCGAGTTTCGCATGTATTTAGGGCTCAAACATATTGAGCCGTTCATTGAGGATGCCGTCGAGCGCATGCATGATGACCGCATCAAAGAAGCGGTTGGGATCGTCCTAGCCCCTCATTATTCCACATTCAGCATCCGCTCGTACAACGAGAGGGCGAAAGCGGCGGCGGAAAAGCTTGGCGGCCCGGTTATTTATACGATTGACCAGTGGTATGACGAGCCGAAGTTTTTGCAATATTGGTCCGAACGAGTGAGAGCCATTTTTGATGCCATGCCGGAACAAGAGCGGGAACGGGCGGTGTTGATCGTCTCGGCCCATAGTTTGCCGGAAAAAATCATTCAAGCGGGCGACCCGTATCCAGAACAGCTCCAAGACACAGCCGAACGTATTGCCAAACAAGCCGGCGTCTCGCATTACGCCGTCGGCTGGCAAAGCGCCGGCAGCACGCCGGAGCCATGGCTTGGCCCGGACGTGCAAGATTTGACGCGCCAGCTCCATGAAGAGCACGGCTATACGTCGTTCGTTTATGCGCCGGTCGGTTTTGTCGCCGACCATTTGGAAGTGTTGTATGACAACGATATTGAATGCAAGCAAGTAACCGAAGAAATTGGCGCCCGCTATTACCGGCCGGAGATGCCGAATACCGATCCGCTGTTTATTGATGCATTGGCGACGGTCGTGTTAAAGCGGCTCGCAAAAGAAGGCGGTAAGCATGAGTGAAGGAAAACGGACGGTTGTGATTATCGGCGGCGGCATTACGGGTCTCGCGGCCGCCTACTACTTGCAAAAAGCGGCTAAAGAACAGCAACTGCCAGTGACGTGTAAACTTGTCGAGGCGACGCACCGGCTCGGCGGAAAAGTGCAGACGGTCGTTCGTGACGGTTTTGTCATTGAACGGGGGCCGGACTCGTTTTTGGCGCGGAAAACGAGCGCATTCCGCCTTGTGAAAGAAGTCGGGCTCGAACGGGAAATCGTTCATAATGCGAACGGAAAGTCGTACATTTTGGTCAATGGCAAGCTGCACCCGATTCCAGGCGGAGCGGTGATGGGCATCCCGACGCGCATCGCCCCGTTTGTGGCGACCGGGTTGTTTTCGCCGGCCGGCAAGCTGCGGGCGGCGCTCGACTTCGTGCTGCCGCCGGTGAAAACAGCCGGTGATATGCCGCTTGGCCGCTTTTTTCGCCGCCGTTTAGGCGATGAAGTGGTGGACAATTTGATCGAACCGCTGCTGTCTGGCATTTACGCCGGCGACATCGACGAAATGAGCTTAATGGCAACGTTCCCGCAGTTTTTTCAGCTGGAACAAAAATACGGCAGCCTCGTTCGCGGTGCGAAACGGACGACGCCAAAGGAACAGAAGGAGCGAAAAGGGGCATTTCAGACGTTAAAAACCGGCTTGCAGTCGCTCGTCGAAGAGGTGGAAAAGCGGCTTGAGCCAGGCAGCGTCGTCAAAGGGGCGCGCGTCGAGCGGATCGTCCGCGTCGGTTCAGCGTATCAGCTGCGGCTCAGCAATGGTGAAACGTGGGAGGCGGACAGCGTCATTGTTGCGGTGCCGCACCATGTCGTGCCGGATATGTTCGCTGATTATCCGTTTTTCGCCCCGTTTCGGTCCGTGCCGCTGACGTCGGTGGCAACGGTCGCGCTTGCCTTTCCAGAGGAAGCGATCCGTCAAGATATTGACGGCACTGGGTTTGTTGTCTCGCGCCGCAGCGATTACACGCTGACGGCGTGCACGTGGACGCACAAAAAATGGCCGCACACGGCTCCGCCCGGCAAAGCGCTGCTGCGCGGCTATGTCGGACGCCCGGGCGATGAGGAGATCGTCGATCAACCGGATGACGAGATTGTCCGCGTTGTGTTGGATGATTTAAGTAAAGTGATGAAAATTGACGGCCGGCCGGAGTTTGCCGTCATCTCCCGGTGGAAGCGGGCGATGCCGCAATATACAGTCGGGCATCGCGAGCGGCTGGCGAAAATTAAGCAACAGATGGCGGCTGAGTTGCCGGGAGTGTTTTTGGCCGGTAGCTCGTATGAAGGGCTCGGGCTGCCGGATTGCATCGACCAAGGAGAGAAGGCGGTCGGTGATGTGCTTGACTACTTGCGCCAAACGGAATAACACCAGCCGGTCGGGATGTACAGCCGCGCCCATTAGCGGGCCGCCTTGTACCGTTAGGCGGCCCGTGTATTCCGTTGTCCGGCCGCGCTGTTCCCTAGAACAAGGGGTGCCGCCGTTTCGGGAAGCTGAGCGGCGTTTTTAAGGGCTTTACGGGAAAACGGCCGCATAGTATAATGGATACGAATTGACCGAATCGTTCATTTAGTCAAATTAAAGGATGAGGCCAATGGCAAGCGACCGTAAACGGCAAATTATCGAGGCGGCAACTCAATCGTTTGCGGCATTCGGCTACAAGGCGACGACGATGGAACAAATCGCCAAGCTCGCCAATGTCGGCAAGGGAACGATTTATACGTTTTTTTCCGTGAAAATAATGAATCCATGAGCGGTTATTTTCATGCTTGGGTGGCGAGTAAAAGCTTACTCATGGATGTTTTTTGTGTAAAAAAAAACGCCCCCACACGGGGGGCATTAAAGCAAAAAAGGCAGGTTGCATCGGGGAACAGCCTATTGCCGGCGGGGCAGCCGGCATCGTGACGCAAGGGCAGCGTCCGCTCACCTAGTGGCGGTAAGCGGTGCCAAGGCAGTCAGAGCATGTGTTGCCGTAGCACTCGTGCTGCTCGTCGATCGTTTTGCCGCATTGCGAGCACTTTTTCGGTGCTATGTTTTTGAAAAATTCTAACACTTTCATTAACATTGTGATCCCCTCCGTTGTCTTGGTGATTTTATTGTATTATAACACAGATAAAAATGTCAATATGTGTTTTAAAACAAAATCAACAAAGATGAAAAAAAGGCAGCCGTCGTGTATGATGAAGACAAAATGGGTGGAAGGAGAGGAAAGGGAATGAAAGTGACAGTCATCGGCTATTGGGGAGGGTTTCCCGCCGCCAATGAAGCGACATCCGCTTATTTGTTTGAGCATGACGGGTTTCGCATGCTTGTCGACTGCGGAAGCGGGGCGCTCGCCAAGCTGCAAAACTACACGGCTGTAGAAAACTTGGATGCGGTTGTCGTCTCCCACTATCACTATGATCATATCGCCGATATCGGCCCGCTCCAATATGCGCGCCTCATTCATAAAAATGTAGGGGCGGATTTGCCGGTGCTGCCGATTTACGGCCACCAAGAAGATGAGGCGGCCTTCGCTCGCCTGACGCATAGCGGCATTACGGAAGGGATTCCTTATGACCCGGCCAAGGTGCTTGCGGTCGGTCCGTTTTCGCTTTCATTTTTGAAAACAGTCCATCCGGTTCCGTGTTATGCGATGCGCATCACTGCCGGCGGCAACACGGTCGTGTACACGGCTGATTCGAGCTACATGCCGGAATTTACACCGTTTGCAAAAGGAGCTGACTTGCTCATTTGCGAGTGCAATTTTTACGCTGGACAAAACGCGGCGCCGGCCGGCCATATGACGAGCGAGGAAGCGGCGGCCATCGCCGAGGGGGCGGGCGTTGGTGAACTATGGTTGACGCACTTGCCGCACATTGGCAGGCACGAACAGCTCGTTGAAGAAGCGGAGCGGACGTTCCGCGGCGTTATTCGCCTCGCCCGCACCGGCTTAGTGTGGGCGCAGTAGCGAAAAGTAGCGAAAAAAACGGCGAGGGAAGCGCTTTCGATTGTCCTTCGCCGTTCTTTTTTTATAATAAATTATAGTTCGAATTTTTTTACTTGAAAAATGAATGGTCATTCATTTTTAAGGGGGGAGATTGGATGAACTTAACGACACGGTTGGCGCAAATCGCCAAACAACTACCGGACAAAGAAGCGTACGTGTTTATGGGGGAACGATGCACGTATCAACAATTGGACGCCGCGGTGTCGCGGTTTGCCGACGGATTGGCGCAGCTTGGCATTCGCCGGGGGGGATCACATCGCCTTATTGCTTGGCAATTTGCCGTAATTTGTCATCGGCCTGTACGGGGCGCTGCGGCTCGGAGCGACCGTCATCCCGATCAATCCGATTTATACGCCGGAAGAAATTGGGTATATTTTGCTTAATGGCGACGTCAAAGCGGTAATCGGGCTCGATTTGCTCGCTCCGCTCTTTGCCGGGGCGAAGCAGCGCCTGCCTTTGCTGAAGCAGGCCATCGTTTGTGAAACGTCGCAAGGAAAGGAAAAAGGGATTTCGCTGTCCGATGAAATAAAATCGTTTGCAGAAGTGTTGGCTGCCGGCGAAGTCGGTGAACTTGTTGTGCGCAGCCCGAACGTCATGAAAGGGTACTACAAAATGCCGGAAGAAACGGCGGCTGCCTTGCGCGATGGCTGGCTGCACACCGGCGATTTGGCGCGTATGGATGAGGAGGGCTATTTCTACATCGTCGACCGGAAAAAAGAGATGATCATCGTCGGCGGCTACAATGTATATCCGCGTGAGGTCGAGGAAGTGCTGTACAGTCATCCGGGCGTCGTCGAAGCCGCTGTGATCGGCGTGCCGGATCCGGATTACGGCGAGGCGGTGCTAGCGTTTGTACAGAGGAAAAAACGGAAAGCAGCACAGCTTGAGAGGGGAGAGACGGTTGCTGGAGCTAAAACGAATTACAAAAGTATTTAACGAAGGAACTGCTGATGAAAAAGTCGCCTTGCGGGGGATTGATTTAACGCTGGCCCCCGGCGATTTTGTCACGGTCATCGGCAGCAACGGCGCCGGAAAGTCGACGTTGATGAATATCATTTCCGGCCGGCTGTCCCCTGATACGGGTGAAGTGTGGATCAACGGCCGCAACGTCACGGCGCTCAAAGAACATGCCCGCGCCCGCTACATCGGCCGCGTGTTTCAAGATCCGATGGCCGGCACCGCCCCCCATATGACGATTGAGGAAAATTTGGCGCTCGCTTACAACCGAACAAGACGGCGCACGCTGCGTCTTGGTGTAACAAGAGAAAAGCGAAAGTGGTTTCGGGAAACGCTGCAAACGCTCCATTTAGGGCTCGAAGACCGGCTCGCCGCTAAAGTCGGCCTTCTCTCCGGCGGGGAGCGGCAGGCGCTTTCACTGTTGATGGCCACATTCACAAAGCCGGATGTGCTTTTGCTTGATGAACATACCGCCGCCCTCGACCCGGCGCGGGCCGAGCTTGTCACCGAATTGACGAAGGAAATTGTCAGACAGCATCAGTTGACGACGCTGATGGTCACGCACAATATGGAGCAGGCGATTCGCCTTGGCAACCGGCTCATCATGATGGATGGCGGGCAAATTATTTTCACGGCCGCGGGAGAGGAAAAAGAAAAATTGACAGTCGAGCGGCTGTTGGAAGAGTTTCAGCGCATCCGCGGCAGCCGGTTTGCGAGCGACCGCGCTGTACTCGGTTCATAAAACGAAACGAGGTGCCCCAACGTTGCGGGCGCCTCATTTTCGGTGCAATGGAACGGGTCAAGCGGTTGGAAGCGGCTTGGTCGCCTTTTGATAGGCGGCTTGCAGCGCTTTCGTCACGTCCCCCGGTTCGCCGTTTCCGATCAATGTTTCTTCTACTTGGACGATCGGAGTGATCGCCGAGGTGGTGCTCGTCAAAAACAGTTCATCGGCTTCGGCGAGACTGCTGACGGAAAACGCCTTTTCGATGAACGGAATGCCAAGTTCAGCGCAAAATTCCTTCACTTTGGTGCGGACGATGCCGTTTAAAATCCGCTCCGTCGCTGGGTGAGTATAGACGGTTTTGTGTTTGACAAGGAAAATGTTCGATGAACTTCCCTCGGTCACGACGCCGTCGCGGTGGAGAATCGCTTCAAACGCTCCGCGCTCGACGGCTTCTTGTTTTGCAAGTACGTTCGGCAGCAAGTTCAAGCTTTTAATGCAGCAGTACTCCCAGCGGACGTCTTTGGTCAAAATCGCGCGCACGCCGCGCGCCATTTCCTCCGTTTTTCGCGCCATCGGCTGAATGTAGGCGTACAAATTCGGCCGGTTTTCGGCCGGAAATGCATGGCTGCGCGGGAAGCTCCCTCGCGTCACTTGCAAATACAAAATGGCATCTTCTCGCACATCGTTCATGCGGCGCAGCTTCTCGAGCCGCTCAGCCAACTCTTCATGGCTGAACGGAACGGCGAGGCGAATGGCCGCCGCCGAGCGGTATAGGCGGTCTAGATGTTCATGGAGCCAGATGTACGTGCCGCTGTATAGACGAACGACTTCGTAGACGCCGTCGCCAAACTGCAAGCCGCGTTCTTCCATCGGATAGGCAACTTGTTCGGAACGAAGGAGGCCGCGTTCGGTCAAAACATATGCTTTTACGGTCATGGACGTGCACTCCTTTTCTTGTGACAAATCGATCGTCAATCAATTTGATTATATCATAGAGGAAAAAACTGTGATGGATGTTCGGGTTGAGAAACATCGTTCTTTTCCGTGAAAATCCCCACCACTTGGTGAGTGCGGTATACGCTCCTGATCCGTGAGGGTATACTGAAAATGGCCAAAAAAGGCAATAGGAAAGCAGAGGTGCCCGATTTTAGGCATCTCGTATAACCTGTCTGCCTTTTGGCTAGACTAAATAAGTTGTGGTTGGCGGAACGGCTCTTTGCGGGAGATCATGCAAAAGATGATCACCAACATCCGCCGAGCAATGGCGATGAGGGCTTTTTTCTTCCCGCACCGGGCCGCCAACGACCAAAACTTTCGGGACAAGGGATGCGTCTTGGATCGAGCTGCTGACCATGCCGCCTCGCATAACGCCGATCGGAGATGGGGATTGCCTTTTGTCGTGCGCGTGCTCTTTCGCTTTCCGGCGCTTTCATGGTTGCCGGGGGACAATCCAGTCCATGAAGCCGCCCGTTCCGGCGTTTCAAAGACGCTCATGTCGGTTCCCATCTCGGCGATGATGACGGCGGCGGTTTGTTTTTTCACTCCGGGCATGGTCATCAGCAGGTTCACTTCCTCGCGATACGGCTCGAGCAGGCGGTCGATGTGYTGGTCGACTTCTTCGATGAGCCGCTCCAATTCCTCMACGTGTTTCCACAAGAGGCGAAGGAGACGGAGCTCGTGTTCGGTCAAGGTGCCGAGCAGCGAATCGTACACCGCTTGCTTTTTCTTTTTGAGCCTTCCGCGCAGGCATTGATCCAACTCGTCCTTGTCCACGTATCCCTTCTCCAGCAGCCGGGCGAGGATGTCTTTTCCGGAAACGCCGAAGAGATCGGAGAGGACCGAGCCGAGTTTGACATTGGAAGACTCGAGCACTTTTTGAATCCGGTTTTTCTCCGAAGTCAGCTGTCCGACCCACTTTTTGCGGAGGCGGGTAAAATCCCGCAATTCGCGAATATCCGCTGGGGGGACGAAACTTTTTTCAACGAGTCCATGGCGGAGCAGCTTGGCGATCCACTCGGCGTCCGAGACATCGGTTTTTCTTCCCGGGACATTTTTGATCCGCTGCGGATTGGCCARWGTCAAGTCGACATAGCCCTCGAGGAAGGCGAAGACCGGTTTCCAATACACGCCGGTGGATTCCATGGCGACATGGGTAACGCCATGTTCTTCGAGCCACTCAAGCAGGTCGCCAAGTCCTTTCGAGAACGTGGAGAAGGTTTGAATGTCCTTTTGAATGTGTCCATCTTCTTCCCATAGCGCGCAGGCGACGATGGTTTCGGCATGAACATCCAATCCTGCGCAGCGAGGATAGATGACATCCATGATGAAAATCCTCCTTTTCGATGATCGAGTGCGCAAACAGCGAATCCACGGGAGAAATGCGGCAGTTTTCCGTTCGTCGTCACCTTTCCTCCGCATCGGGAAAGGGCGGACAATGGGTGGTGCACCCAGTGGATTCAAACACTTTTCCGTACAGGGTCTAAGCCACCATTAAGCATAACGTCCTGTTGAACTGTTTGCGCCTATTCTTCATTATGGGAAGAAAAGGGGGATTTTCATCCCTGGGTGGAGGGCAAACCATTGCCCATGGATCTTTTCCGTTTTTGTTCAAACCACCCGCCTTTTTCGCGGAAGGAAACTAGTTTTCTCGGATATGCAGCCATTTTCCCTCTGTTCTAGTTCGATGTTCCCAATTATAATAAAAATAAACGACAGAAAGCGAGGTGGCTTTGTTGACATCTGCCGCACAGCAGCTTGTCACCCATTTGGAAACCCATTTGCCGGACTTCCTCGCCTATTGGCTGCAGCACATGAAAATTGCCGACGATGACAAATATATCGACTGTGTCGAACAAAACGGCTTGGCGGTGTTCACCTTGGTCAAAGAGGCGCTGCTGCAGTCGTGGCCCGGCGAGATGGTTGAACGGCTGGCGAACAAAATCGCCAAAGAACGGGCGGAGATGAACACCGGCATCGGCGCCCTTGTTTACAACGTAAACTTGGGACGGCGCCTGATCATCAACCATGCGTTGGCCGCACCGCTGTCCGTCGATGAGCTCGCCCCGCTCATTGACCATATGAACGAGTTGTTTGACCAGTTTTTGTTTCATGCGGTCACCAAATACAATGAGTTAAAAGAAAAGGAGCTGCATGAGAAAAATGCGCTCATTGCCAGATCGCATCAAGACCGGCTGACGCTGCTCGGACAAATGTCATCGAGTTTTGTCCATGAGTTTCGCAATCCGCTTACGGCTATTATTGGTTTTATTCAATTATTGAAGTTTGAGCATCCGCATCTTCCTTATTTAGACATTATCGACCATGAGTTGCAGCAGCTGAAATTTCGCATTTCGCAATTTTTGCATGCCTCACGCAAAGAAATTGTTGAAAGCGAAAAGGAAACGTTTTCGCTTTGCCAGCTGTTGGAGGAAATTATCGAGTTTTTATACGCCTCGATCGTCGACAGCGATGTCGACCTTTCGGTGGCGATCGATGAATCCATACATATATTTGCCTATAAAGATCAGCTGCGCCATGTGCTGGTAAATATTTTGCTCAACTCGATCGAAGCGTTGAAAGAGAGGGAAAAACCGCGGCGGATCAACATCGCCGCCCGTTGCCAAGACGGAAGCATCATCATCGAAATCGCCAACAACGGTCCGTCCATTCCGGCCGACATTGTGGAAACGATTTTCGAGCCGTTTTTTACGACGAAAAAACTCGGAACCGGCATCGGGTTGTACATTTGCAAAAAAGTGATTGAAGACCATGGCGGAGATATCCGCTGTTCATCCGATGAAGACATGACGACGTTTTCCATCCGCCTGCCCGCATAACAAAGGGCGAAAATGGGCATGCTGGATGTAAAAAAGGATGATGTCGATGACACCGTCATGGAAACATTTGCTGGAACAGACGGCAGCCGCCATTCGCGAATGGCTTCAGCGGGAAAACCATTCGTTTGCCGAGCTGGCGGAGCTGATCCGCCATCATCCGGACACCGTCCGGTCCGAGCGCACTTGGCTCGGTTTGACGTACCGCTTTTACTCGCTGACACTGGCGGATGCGGCGCTGAGGATGGAAACAAAAGTCGCCCACAACGGGAACGAGCGCATTTTATCGTTGTCGCTTCACGCTCCGCGGACCAAAGCAGCCGTGTATCGTTCTTATGACGAAGAGAGCGACTTGTCCGATGTCGTCACCACCCCTCCGCTCGCGGAAAAAACCGCACCGTAACCGAACCGGTGCGGTTTTTTTAGCCTTTCATGCCCTGCAGCCATTCTTGGTAACATTCCGGACAAAGCGCTTCCTCGCGTTCTTCATCGTTCGCATGGAACGAGACGTAATGCACGTTGTCGTCGCACTCGCATTGGCAATAGAAACACGTTTCGTTCATCGATTGTCCCTCCTTGTCCGTTAGTGTGGACAATCCGAGGAACGTCATTGCAAGGAAAACATCCCCAAAAGCGATCAGCACGACGTGTGCGACAACAAATAGTCTAATGGCGAGCGACCCGCAGCTGAAATCGCTCATTCAACAAGACATGCAAAAAACAGAGCAGCACATCCGCGACTTGCAAAACTTATTATCGTAACGAACGGAGGAGGGACAACGATGCAGGCAACGATGACGCCGACCGGCGTATTCAATGATCAAATGATCGCCGCCGACTATCTCATTGGGGCGAAAAGCGCGATCAAAGCGTGCGCAATGGCCATTGCCGAAGCAACAACCCCGGAAGTGCGCAATACGCTGAAGCAACATTTAAATGACGCGATTGCGTTTCACGAGCAAATTAGCCAATACATGATCAACAAAGGATACTATCATCCGACCAACGTCCAAGAGCAGCTGCGCGTCGATATGCAAACGGCGCAGCAAGTGTTGCAATCAGCCGGCCGCTGAACGCACAAATGGGATTCGCCCGCTGCAAGGGGAATCCCATTTTTCATGATTTGCCCTCCATTCGCCCATCCTAACAACAAGGAGGTGAACAGCGTGAAACGCCGATACCGAATATGGGCCGCGACCAGCGCGGTTGTTGCTCTACTCGTTGCCGCAGCCGCCTTGGGGCGACCGGCTCTAGAAGAAAACGCCCCGGCTCCACCACGGCTGAAGCCGTTTGACGCCGAGGTCGCACCCACCCATCCAACCGTTGTCGCCTTAGACAGCTTAAGCGCAGGCGAACAGCTGAAACAGCAGTTGAACAAGCACCCGCGCATTCGGGAAATCCTCCATAATCGCCGCGGTGACCAAAGCCATTATTTCGCCAATGAGATCGTCGTCCGCTTTCGGGCATTGCCATCGGAAAGCCGTCTTCAACAAATGGAGGCAGCCATCGCCGGCCAGCTCATCAAGCAGGTCGACCACGTGTTTGTATTCCGTTCGCGCGGGCAAACGTACGAAGAGATGCGCCGCTATTTCCGATCCCTTCCGATGGTTGATTATTGCGAACCGCACTACATTTACATGCAAAATGAGTGGAACAAGCCGGCGCTGATCCCGAACGATTCGTTTTACGCCCGCTACCAATGGAATTTGCCGGCCATTCATACCGAAGCCGGCTGGACGTTGTCGCGCGGCAAACAAACCGTGCCTGTCGCCATCATTGACAGCGGGGTCGATTTGACCCATCCCGATTTAATCCGCCGCCTTGGTCCCGGATACAACGTATTGGCCGACGACCGCTCTCCGAATGACGAAAATGGCCATGGCACCCATGTCGCTGGCATTATCGCCTCACAGCCGAACAACGACGAAGGAGTCGCCGGCATAACATGGTTCAACCCGATCATGGCCGTCAAAGCATTAAATGCGGACGGCTATGGAACGAGCATCGACGTGGCGAAAGGCATCCGCTGGGCGGTCGACCACGGGGCAAAGGTCATCAATTTAAGCCTTGGCAACTACCAACCATCCTCGGTGCTTGAAGAGGCGATCCGCTACGCCGACGCCCATGATGTCGTCCTTGTCGCCGCCTCCGGCAATGACAGCACATCACAGCCGAGCTTTCCGGCCGCGTATCCGGAAGTGATCAGCGTCGGGGCCGTCGACCCGGATCTATCCTACGCTTTGTATTCCAATTATGGCGAGTACATCGATGTGGTGGCGCCCGGGACGAACATTGCCAGCACATTTGCCGGCCATCAGTACGCCGCTCTTTCCGGCACATCCATGGCCGCTCCCCACGTCGCGGCGCTCGCCGCCTTGATTCGTTCCGTCAACCCGCAGCTTTCGAATGATGAAGTGCGCAGCATTATTTTAGAAAGCGCTGATGACTTAGGCGAGAGAGGAAAAGATCCGTATTATGGCTACGGACTTATCAACGTCTATCGTGCCCTCGAGCTGGCGAAACCGTGAACAAGCGCCCGCCTTCCATCTGGAACAGCCTGCATGCCGCCCGTTGCAACGGAATGACGCCATCTCAACGAATCGTTGCAGGCTCGAACGCTCAAGTTCCATAACCGCCTCCCTTTCCGTCTTGATCATGACAGCGGACAGGCGGGGAATGGCCATGAAAAAACGGTGGGGACTGGATTACACCCCCATCGTTTTTTCGTGCGTCAACATCGTTGTCACCGCCCCGACAACCGTGACGACGACAAGCGAATGAACAAAGGGCACGGAGTCGATGATCAAGCTTCCAGCTGAAATGATGCACGCATCAATCACAAAAATAACGATCCCAACGTTCCAGTTCGTCAGCCGCGCGATAAACTGGGCGAGCAAGTCGGTGCCGCCCGTGCTTGTCTCCTCACGCAGCATCAACCCGATGCCTGCACCAACCAAGATTCCGCCGATCATGGCACTCCACAATGGATCGAGCGCCACCACGCCGCGCAACACCGACAATACGTCAATCATCCAAGAGGAAAACAAAAGACCGTGCAAACTGTTGTAAAAAAACGGGCGGTAGTAAAACCAAGCCGCCACGTAAAGCGGAACGCTTAAGACGATCATCATCAATCCGGCTTGCACGTTCCAGACATATTTGGCGATCAATCCGAGCCCGATCATTCCCCCATCAAGCAAATGGTGAGGAACTAAAAAGACGTTGATGCCAACGCCAAGCAACAGGCTGCCGACGATCACCGCCGCCATTTTTTTGATCATCATGACTCCCCTCCGCCACCGGCTGATTGCAACGAACGAACGCACCTCCGTATATGTATATGGCGCTTGTCAGCAGAGCTTGTCTTTTTTTTTTTTTTTGCGGCGAGAGAACAATGGCCGACAAAGCAAAAAATAAGAGGCTAGGCTCTCGCCCAACCTCTTATTTTTGCGCTTTTGTCGCCTCGTCGTCGTCAATGATGCCCTTTGTCGCGTTTTTGAATTCACGCAGCGTTTTTCCAGCCGCTTGCCCTAACTCCGGCAGCTTTTTCGGCCCGAAAATGAGCAATGCGAAAAAGACGATGAGCGCAATTTCTCCAAACCCGATGTTCATATTGCTCACTCCAATGTTCAAGCGTCATTTCTTTCGCTATTATATCATATTCGAACAAGGAGTGTCATCGGCTTTCCCTTGACAGAGTCAGTCAAGACTTTGTGGAGAACATTTTTTCGGTTCACTACGGGTGTTGTCAATCACTAGTTAGCGAACCATTTTCAGGAATTGATATCGTAAGCGCTTTCGGACTCTCATCCCTCATCTTGAAGTGATGATATTGTATTCCATTTTTTTACACCCAACCAAAATCCCGAAGCGCCGACAACGCTTGATGGATCGGCGTCCCGGATGACCGCTGCAGACACGGTAGATTCTGACGCACCACATCTGCCCACAACCGTCCTGCCTTCCGTTTGGCCTGTTCAACCCGCTTGGACTTCGTCGAGGCCGAGGCTGCCGTTCGGGTCTCTTCTTCCTCCACCAACTGCCCATTTCTCCGCCAAATCCCGTCGATTCGGGCTGCCATCGCCCTCAGAAACGCCCGAAGCCCTTGGTCTTTCCAGCTGCGGCGGGATTTCACCCGATGCGCAAACCGGCTCATCACGCTCTCGGCGTGGCCCATCGGACGCATGCCGGTCGTCTCCACCCCTTGCTCCGACAGCCACTCCCGATAGTCCCGGATGCATCCCGGCATCGACTCGATCCGACGGATCATGGCAGCCATCTGCTTCTCTTTCGCTTCGTCCTCCAACGTGCCGACCGCGCTGTTCAGCTCCACCAGAAGTCCCTCTTCGTCTTGTTTCGCCAGCTTCTTCCGCACCTCCCGCCAACGCGGATGGCCGGACAGACACTGACGCAGCTCCCGCGCCACATGAAATCGATCCAGCTGAAAGCAGGCTCGCTTTCCAAAATACTCCCGGCAGGCTGTGATCCACGACGCCGCGTCGCCGTTGATGATCAAAAGGTCCCGGCACGGGTCATAGGCATATTCGTTCATCAGCCACTCTTCAAACCGTTCCCACACGTCTCCCTCCCCTTCATGGAGGTAGTGGCGCCGGTTCACGAGCTCGAGCTGCGAACCGTTTCGTTTCCATCCCTCGTGAACCGCCAGGATTTTCTCTTCTTTCGCCCGTTTCCCTTTCCCCTGGCGGGAAATGAACAGCCCATCCGCCTCCACAAACAGCACTCGGCCGTGCCGTTGGGAAACAGGGTGGTGCAGCGAGACAGGGGCCTCCAGCACCAGTTGGCGAATCGCCTCGTGGCTTAGGACCGCATACCCCACGATCGACTCCAACGTACGGGCCGCTTTGCGGTAGGAAGAGCACTCTACGGCCAACTCGACCGCCGTTTCCTCGAGGCAAGGGCTGATCGACTGCGCTCCATCAAAGCCCAGTTCGGCATCCAGCAAGAAGGTATACGCCCCCGCCTGCCGATCATAGTAGTAGTTCCGTCGAAACGTCACTTCTCCAAACAGCGTTTGGATCGTGGTCGGCCGTTTGTCTTTCAGCTGATACCGGCGCTTGTCCCGCGCTTCCGCCAGTTGTTGATCAATCTCCTCCAAAAGGGCCGCCAACAAGACAGCGAACACCTTTTGAAGAGTTCTGACTAATTGTTCCTCCAGCTCTTTTAATAAAGGCCATTCTGTGGTAAGATGTTTCATGGACTCTCTCCCTCCTGTTTTCGGTTGATGTTGACAATCACCATCATAGCAGGGAGAGAGTCCTTTTTGCATGACATTTGCTTTTTTCTACCGCGCTTCGCTTGGTGGCCCCGACGAGCGTCGCGAACAAAAGTTCGCAACCCTCGTCGGGGATCATTTCGGAATGTCACCCACAAATATTTTACTCACACAATCTACAAAAATCCTTTGTTTCTACCTTGTTAGGGTGTGACATGTGAGTAGTGATTTCCGCTCTTTCCCTCGACCGGCTCCATTAACCATCGGAGGTCATAAAGAAACGCATCTTGGTTCATACTAAAGAAAAAGATGGAAAAAGAAAGGAATCCACCATGCTTCGCGAACTCGACTGGATGACGTACATCATGATCATTTTGGCCAGCTATAGGTTCACCCACTTGATCGTCTTTGATAAGATCACCGAATTCATTCGCAATCCGTTTATGAAAAAAGAGACAATCCGGCGTGAGGACGGCCATACGGAAATCAAAAAAGTGCCGAAATCGAAATTCGGCTATTTGTTGAACTGTTACTGGTGCGCGGGGGTGTGGAGCGCGATTTTTCTCGCGCTTGGGTATTTATTCATCCCGAAGATCGCCATGCCGTTCATTTTTATTTTTTCGATCGCTGGGGCGCAAGCGATTTTGGAAACATTCGTCGGGGTAGGGACGAAGGCAATCGATCTTCTGTCGGCGGCGAAAAAGCGGATGGACTGACATTGGCGGGCGTACGGCGGAAACATGCGGCACGCTCGCTTTTCTTGCTTTTGTCGATACATCATGGTTAACTTATATCATTATTTAACATAAATCAGCCAGAAGTCCCCCACCTCTACAGGTGGGGGATGAATGGCGTTCGGTTTTTCTGTTTTTTTCTTTCTTCTTTGGATGGCAATAGAATACAATAAACATAGGAGGTGAAACCATGTATCGAACGCTGAAAACCCGTTTTCGGGCAAAGAAAGAAGTTACCCAAAAACTCAGAAATTATCCAATTGGTCGTTTGGAAAATTATTTGATTATCTCAAATACAAATTGAATGCCGAAGGAATTCAAATCGAGAAAAAAGATGAAAGTTATACCTCGCAAACATGCCCTGTTTGCGGGAAGAAAAATAAATCTTCTTCTAGAAATTATACATGTCAATGCGGGTACAAACGACACCGTGATATCCATGGGGCAATGAATTTATTTGCCAAAGTATATTATGGTGAAATCCGCCCATTGGAATTTACGGTCAAACCGTTTACGTATCGACGGATTRCTTAGGTATGAAGTCGTAGATGGCGAGTTCCCGCCCTTGAGTATCATGGATACTCATGTTGCCTGTGGCTCCCAACGGGACGGGTGCCAGGTGTTGCCTGCAGATAGGCTGCCAACCAGCCTATCATGCATCCACCTCCGAAGGGGAAACAGGAAACCCCCACTTCGATAAGTGGGGGAGGTTCATTGTCAAGGCCGGTTTGCAGCCATACCCGCGAAGAACCGAGCGTGACCGGTACGTCGTACGGCAAGGCGAATTGAAACGGGATCGTTTTCGTTTCGTTCGGCGCGATCGTCAGCGGGCCGCTCACTTTGTAGCGCGCCAGCACGGCTTTTTCTTCAAATTTCTTATCATCGATTTCGCGGATGTACGTTGTGACTAATGCCAAGTAAATTTCATCAATGTGCTGTTCGACGCTGCCGCCGCGAATGTCGACAACCCCTTCGACGGTTTCGCCTTGGACATATTGCGCTTTGGCGAGCTTCGTATCAACAGTGGCGGCACCGATGCCGATCGAACTTAACAGTTTTTTGAACAACACGTTCTCCCCCTTGTCAGCGATTTCAGTTGAGAATACGGAGCACCTGGTGAAAAGGTTCCGTCCTTCTTAATTAAAAAGGCGGGAACGATGCCGTCCCGACCTTTGCCTGTCATGATTCTACTGTTGAGAGTAACATAACACCGAAAATGGTTACATTATTTTGGAAAATATGGAAGTTTTTGGCTAATCACTCATATTTCGCAACCTTTGCATAATATACAAAAAATAACCAAAACATTCGCATAAAAATAAATTTTTATACAAATATTGTAAAATAACTAATTTTTATTCACTCAAATCAGGCTTATTTTGAATTTTTATTCAGGGTGCGAAATGTGAGTAATCACCACAACATGTACTTGACAACGGTTTCCTGACAAGGATAGGAAAAAAGTGCTGATGTTCCCTCACAAGCGTAAATAGGGGATGTTCAGAAAAAATCAAGTACAACTTTTGGTGAAGAGCCAAGTTTTTGCTACAATGGTTGGGAGATCATAACAAGGAGCCGGTCGTCATGAAACGAACCATCTATGTCGTCGGGGCAGCCATTCGCAATGAACGCGGGGACATCCTATGCGCCTTGCGCGCTCCCGACATGTCGCTGCCCAACGTGTGGGAGTTTCCGGGCGGCAAAGTGGAAGAGGGGGAGCGGCCCGAAGACGCTTTAGTTCGGGAAATTCGCGAGGAGCTTGGCTGCACCATTTCGGTCGGTGAGTTGTTGGCTGATGTGTTCCATGAGTATGAACACGCCATCGTGCATTTGCGGACGTATGAAGCCCGCTTAGTCGATGGGGAGCCGCGGGCGCGGGAGCATGCTGAGCTTCGGTGGGTGCCGCTTCAAGCATTGCGCTCTCTTGAGTGGGCGCCGGCGGACATTCCGACTGTTGAGGCGTTGTTGGTTGAGGGGGAAGCGCAGAAGGGCGTTTTGGACGTTCTGATGAGACCGAGATCTATCGACGATTGAGGTGAAGAAAGCCTGGTTGCGGCCGTTTGCCATGTGGCCGCACCAGGCTCTTTTGGTGTCAGCAGTTAGCGGATGTCAAGTGGGTCGACTGCTTTATCCGTCACGGTGCACGCTTCCGCCAAAGCGAGGTCGGCGGCGGCGTCTTCGGCAGTGACGAGGACGCGCCAGCTCGGGTTCTCGATCAAACGGCAAAAATCAAGAAAGCGCGTTTGGGCAATCGCTTCGTACCACCCGTGGCGGTCCGAGAGCACCACGGTGCGCTCGTATGGGCGGCGCGGAGCGGCTGAAGGTTCCGTGGGCGGCAACAGCCGGTCGGCCGCTTGCTGCAGTTGTTCGATAGCGTCAGCCGACGGCTTTGTCGGGATGGCGTCAAGCCAGGCGTCAATGCAGGCTGCCTCCTCGTCAGTGACGAGGCCGGAGACGGACAGCTGCGTCGGAATCCAGCCGTCAAGCACGATGCGGCCGCGTTTCGTATGAATGTCCCAGTGCGTCGATTCCGAAGCGGCAGGGTCCATCGTAAAGCCGTGGTAATAATGGACGGGGATGCGCCGTCCGTTGCCTTCATGAATCACCGTAGCGCCGACGCGCGGCCGTGTGCCGTCTGTTTCCTGAAGCGCGAATCCGTGGGCGGAAACCGCTTCGCCAAACCAATCGCGGCCGACTTCAAAAAAGTGGACGCCGTGTTCAATGAGAATGCCTCCGCTTCGCCGCTCGTCCCAAAACCAATGGCCTTTGGCGACGCGGTGAGCCGCGTTGTGAAGGCTTGCGTAGTCCACTGGTCCAAGAAGCGCGCGGTGGATGAGTTGCTTGACAGCTTCAGCGAGCGGATGGTAGCGAAGGACGAGATTGACCGCCAACGCCCGGTTTTGGCGGGCGGCGAGCTGGATGTTCGCCCGCAGCGCCTCGGCGGTGAGGCCGCCTGGCTTTTCAAGCAACACATGTTTGCCTTCCTCAAGCGCCCGCTCGGCAAGCGGGGCGTGCAAATGCGGCGGGGTGGTGAGAATGACGATGTCAACATGCGGGTCAACGATCAATTGTTCAGCTTCGCGGTATTCGCGCACGTCGCCCGCCTGTGCCTGACGGCGGCGATAGGCGTCGATGACGCGCTGGCGTTTTTCGTCCGTCCGCCCGGCGACAGCGGCGAGATGGAAGGAAGGAAGCGGGGCGAGCGCGCCGGCTAAAAATTCAGCGAACGCACCGGCACCGGCAATGCCAACATGGTAACGGAAAGATGATGAAGAAATCATGGCGTATTCTCCTCCTCCCTCACATATATATAGCATTAACGATACTCATTATACCGCAAAGAAAAAGAAGAACGAGAAAATGAAAGTTTTGAAATTTGCAAGCATCAATCATTCCTCATCGACACCATCCGACAATTATTTCGCTTGCATAGAAGGAGGAATATTATGTATATTATTATTAGCAACCATCACAGCCGAGTGCTAGCAATCTATGAACTACTTTCATTTTCTCGTTCATCCGTCAAAAAAGGTGTCTATTTTTGTGAAAAAAAGATATGGAGGGATGACGAAATGAAAGCATTGTTGCTGGCAGGAGGATTAGGTACGCGTCTTCGTCCATTGACCGAAAACATCCCCAAACCGATGGCCCCGATTGCGAATCGGCCATGGCTTGAACACCTTATCGTTCATCTTCGCGACCAAGGAGTCAACGAATTTGTCATCGCCGCACATCATTGTTCAGAAGTGATCCGTCGCTATTTCGAAGATGGGAAGCGCTGGAACGTCAAGATTACATACGCGCTCGAACCGTTCCCGCTCGGAACGGCTGGGGCGATCAAAAACGCCGAGCGCTGGCTGAAGGAACGGTTTCTCGTGTTTAACGCCGACATTGTGCATTTGCCGCAATTGATCCCGCTGCTTGATTTCCATCGTCAACATGGCGGTTTGGCGACCATTGTTTTAACGGAAGTAGACGATCCTTCTTCCTATGGGGTCGTAGAACAAGACGACAGCGGGCGAATTTTACGCTTTGTCGAAAAGCCGCGCCGCGAAGAAGCGCCATCGAACCGCATCAATGCCGGCATGTATATTTTCGAGCCGGACGTGATGCGCTATATTCCGGCTGAGCGGGAAGTATCGATTGAACGCGAAACATTCCCGCTGCTGATCGAGAAGAATGTCGGTGTCTATGGCATCGTCAGCAACGGATACTGGCGTGATATGGGGACGCCGGCCCGCTACCGCCAAGTTCACTGGGATGCGTTGCGTCGGGAGTTTCCGATTCCGCTGAAAGGCCGTGAAATCCAGCCAGGGGTATTTGTCGGCGAACATGTCGAGATTGGGTCGGGCGTCTTGTTTGTACCGCCTGTGCTCATCGGCGACCATGTGAAAATCGGACGGCAGGCTGTGATCGGCCCGAATGCGGTCATCGGTGACCACTGCCAAATCGGCGCCCGCGTCCATTGCGCGCAAACCATCGTTTGGGACCGCTCTGTCATTCGTGACCGCAGCCGTTTGCAAAACAGCATTTTCGGCTATCGGACGGTGACGCCGGCGGGAAAAGTGTTCGAAGATTCGATTATTAATCAGTTCAAGGAGGCGGTGCAAGCATGATTCGAATTGCCTACGTCAGCACGTATCCGCCGCGGCGGTGCGGGCTGGCGACGTTTACGGAACATTTGCGGCAAAGTATTGACGGCGTCCGCGGACCGTCCGATGGCGACCGCGTCATCGTGTTGTACAACGAAAGCGACGGCGATGACGCCTATCGCCACAACCCGGCGTATTGGCCGCTCCCGGCGCAAAACCGCACGGCGTATGCCGAAATGGCGAAACGGGTGAATGAGAGCGACATCGATGTTGTCGTCCTACAGCATGAATTTGGCATTTTCGGCGGCGAGGCAGGCGAATACATTCTCGATTTCATCGCGGCGCTCGAAAAGCCGCTCGTGACGACGTTCCATACGGTGTTTGCCGAACCGCCGCTGCCGTACCGCCCGATTCAAGAAAAAATCGCGGCGGCAAGCGACGCCATCATCGTCATGAACCGGCAGGCGATCCCGTATTTGGTCAAAGCGTTTGGCCTGCCGGAAGGAAAAATTGTCTACATTCCGCACGGTGCTCCAGGCCCAAGCAGCGAAAATCGCGATTCGCTTCGCCGACGTCTCGGATTCAGCGGCCGCAAAGTGATGTTGACGTTCGGGCTTCTAAGCCGCGGCAAAGGAATCGAGTCGGTGCTCGCCGCATTGCCGGGCGTCGTGCGCAAGGTGCCGGAAGCGCTGTATGTCATCGCCGGACAGACACATCCGGAAGTGAAAAAACGGGAGGGCGAGGCGTACCGCGATGAACTGAAAGCGTTGATTCATCGGCTTGGACTCGACGGCCATGTCCGCATGGAGGACCGGTATTTCAGAGAAGAAGAGCTGATTGATTATTTGACGGCGTGCGATTTGTATGTCACCCCGTACCCGGGCATTCAGCAAATCACAAGCGGCACGCTCGCCTATGCGGTCGGCGTCGGCCGTCCGGTCGTTTCGACCCCGTATGAGCATGCGCGCGATTTGTTGCGGGGCTGCGAGGAGCTACTGTTGCCGTATGGCGATACCGCCCGATGGGAAGAGCGGCTTGGGCAGCTGTTGGCCGATGAGGCGGCGTTAAAACGCTGGGAAGAAACCGTGCGCCAAATTGGGGCGAACACGCATTGGCCGCGCGTCGGCGAACAGCATGTCGCCTTATTTGAGCGCGTGTGCGCCGCAAAACGCGGGGAGGTGAAGGCGGTTGGCTTCGTCGGTCATTAAGTTCGACCATCTCGAGCGCATGACTGACGACACCGGGTTGCTCGAGCATAGCCTCGGCCGCATTCCGCGGCGGCGCGAAGGGTATTCGACCGATGACAACGCCCGCGCCGTATGGGCGTGCCTCGAGTGGCTGGCGTTGCTCGACGATCAAGAAACAAAGGAGCGGCTGTATCGTCTGCTTGACCGATATTTGGCGTTTTTGCTTTGGGCGCAAAACGATGACGGGACGTTCCATAACAACTTTTTCTTCGATCGGACGAAAGAGGAAGAGACGCCCTCAGACGACTGCTTCGGGCGGTCGTTTTGGGCAGCGGCGATCGCGTATAGGCAATTGGATGATGCGGCGCGGCGCGAGGCGGCTGCGGACATGTTGAGGAGGGCGCTGCCGGCGGCATGGGAGCTTCGCTCGCTGCGCGGCGTCGCCTGGGGGCTGGCCACTTGCGGCGTCTTATTGACAGAAGGACGCCCGCTTGGCATCGATCAAGAGGAAGTGGCAGCTTTGGCTGCACGGCTTGAGCAGCGGCTGCTTGCGGCGTATTGGGAGCATGCTGGCGACGATTGGCATTGGTATGAGCCGGAGTTGACGTACGCCAACGGGGTGCTGCCGTGGGCGCTTTGGACGGCATATCGGCGCGCGCCGCGGGATGAGGTGAAGGAAGTGGCGGAAAAAAGCCTTGCTTTCCTTATTGAAAAAATGAGCGGACCGGGAGGTGTCATCCGTCCGGTCGGCAACTGCGGCTGGTGCAGCCGCCGCTACCGTGCCGATTGGGATCAACAGCCGCTTGATGTGATGAAGCTCGCTTTGGCGGCGCGCGAAGCGTATTGGGCAACGGACGACGAGCGTTATCGCGGCGTCGTCCGCCGCTGCCTCGCTTGGTTTTACGGACAAAACGACGGCAACGCGCCGCTTGCGGACCCAAGCGACGGCAGTTGCTGCGACGGGCTTGGCCCGAACGGCCCGAACCCGAATCGGGGGGCAGAATCGACATTATCTTACTTGTTAACCGCAGCAATCGCTCAATCGATTTCGGTGGAGGTGGTTATGGATGAGCTTTTCAGCAACGAAACGATTCACATGGCCAGCACACGTGTTTAAAGAATACGACATCCGCGGACGAGCCGGAGAGGAGCTTGACGAGCCGTTTGCGTATTGGCTCGGACGGGCCTTTGCCGACATGATGCAAAAGGAAGGCGAGAAGAGGGCGGTTGTCGGTCATGACAATCGTCTGTCATCGCCTGGCTTGCATCGGGCGCTCAAAGATGGGCTGCTCGATGGCGGCTGCGATGTCGTCGATATTGGGCTTTCGACGACGCCGATGTTTTACTACAGCTTATACTACACGAACATTCCATGCGGCATGATCATCACCGCCAGCCATAACCCAGGGGATGAGAACGGATTTAAAATCGCCATGGGGAAAACGACAATTTATGGCGAGCGCATCCAAGCGCTGCGGCGGGCGATGGAGCGGCTCAGCCAGGAACAGCCGCGTCCTGAAACAGCGCGGGGGCGCGAGGAAACGCTTGACCTTGCTCCGGCCTATATCAAGATGTTGAAGGAGAAAATTAAGCTCGGTCCGCGCAAGCTGAAGGTCGTCGTCGACTGCGGCAACGGCACCCCATCGATCATTGCGCCACAAGTGCTCAAAGAGTGGGGATGCGATGTCATCCCGCTTTACTGTGAATCCGATCCGACGTTTCCGAATCATCATCCGGACCCGGTCGTGCCGGAGAACTTAACGGACTTGATTGAGATGGTGCGCAAGGAGCAGGCGGATCTTGGCATCGCGTTTGACGGCGACGGCGACCGGATCGGAGTCGTGGATGAAACAGGTGCGATCCGCTGGGGCGACCAACTGATGGTGCTGTTCTGGCGCGAAATTTTGAAGCGCCATCCGGGAGCCGACGCGCCCGTCGAAGTGAAATGTTCGCAAGCGCTCGTTGAGGAAATTGAGCGACTCGGCGGGAAACCGTTCTTCCATCGCACCGGCCATTCGCACGTCAAAGCGACGTTGCGCCGTCGTCCGGAGATCCCGTTTGCCGGTGAAATGTCGGGCCATTTGTTCTTCAACGATGAATTTTACGGCTATGACGACGCGTTGTACGCCGCCGGCCGGCTGCTTCGGCTGTTGTCGCACGATGAGCGCCCGCTGTCCGAGTGGTTTGCCGATGTGCCGCGGTACGCGGCGACGCCGGAGACGCGCGTTGCTTGCCCGGAAGAGAAAAAACCAGCTGCCATTGCCGCGGTGAAAAACCGGTTCGCTGGCCGCTATCCGGTTGTTGACGTCGATGGCGCCCGCATCCAGTTCCCGGAAGGCTGGGGGTTGGTGCGGCCGTCGAACACGCAGCCGATTCTTGTGTTGCGTGCAGAAGCCAAGACGGAGGCTGCATTGGCGGAGATTAAGCGGCAGCTGGCTGATTGCCTCGCCACCCTTGAATTGCGCATTGACTGGTGACGCCTTTTCTCCGAATGGTCTGCGCTTGTCGCCCTTTGTCCGTTTCAAAAGATTCGTTCCGGCGTGGGTCGTCCGTAGGGATCCCACGCCGGTTTATTTTTGTTGTGAGGGGGCTCATGCTTGATTTCTTGCAAATGGTTTGTCCATAATAGATAAGGATAAAACCCAACGAAGCGGTGGCGTTGTAAGGTCTTTTAAGAAACTTATTGAAGAGCGGTGTTTCCCCTCAAATCGCCGTCCTTCTTGAGCCCTCCAACGCTCACACCCCAAACAGGCGGGGAAAATTCAAGGGAGGGCCGCCTTGGACGGATGTAGATTTCTTTTTGAAATTTGGCTAAAATAAAGGCAATTCGCTGTCAGGAGCGAATACAATGATAGAAAAGGCAGGAGGAGGGAAAACCGTATGGCGGTGACGAACCCGGTGGGGTTTTGGAAGCGGTTGTTGGCTAATATATTGGATGCGATTGTCGTTGGCTTTCCGATTTCGATCATCGGCTATTTCATCACGGGCAGTGGGGAAACGAACTGGTTTACGTCATTGGCGAACATCCTTTACGCGTTAATCGTTCCTGCTGTTTGGTACGGATATACGGTCGGCAAGCGGATGATTGGCATCCGGATTGCGAAAGTGAACGGCGGCAAAGTCGGCATCGGCACAATGTTTTTGCGCTCGTTCGTTGGCGGACTCGTATACTTTATCACGTTCGGCATAGGTCTCATCATTAGTGCGATTATGGTCGCGGCGAGAGAAGACAAACGCTCCATTCACGATTTTATCGCCGGCACATATGTGACGACGGACAAACCGGCGGCGTAAACAATGAAAAACGGCGGGCTTCCCAAAGGAGGGATGAAAGAAAAAGCGCAACAATTTATTCGGCAAGGCTCGTCGCTGTATCAATGACAAGAAGCGGGCTGCGATGCTCGGCATGGTGGAGAGAATATGGAAGTTCGATCAACGGAAAAAGCATGAGCTGGAAAGCGCTCAGTGCTGATCGAAGCAGCGGAGGGGGGCGAACGTTCATCGCCCCTCTTGTTTGTTGTGCAAATGGGTGTGGTTCTTTATTGTTTTTAAAATATATAATTTTCAAAAAATATATTTACAAATCGTTTCAGATGGATTATGATAATGGCATAAGGTGCAAATTTTGAATCATAGAATGATCATGAGGGGAAAACTGCGCAGTCTATCGCGGCGCCTTCGCCGGTGCTTCGCTTCCATAGACAGCGGCCAGTTGCGTCATCGAACCGTGGATGATGCTGGCCGCTTCTTTTTATGGCGAAAGGGCCGGGTTTCAGATGGTTGGATCGCGTTTTTCCAGAAGGCTGGTGAAAAACCGCTGTTTGCCTTGATCGATGGGTGAACGTGTGAAAATAGGGTCGATGCTACAAGCTTTTTCTACTTGAGAAGCGATTCCGGGAAGCTGTTGCCCTAGTAAATCACCGGCCTTTTCGATGAGATGTATACCGCATCAAAAAAGAATATCCCGATTGGGTGCGGGATATCCATTGCTCGTCAAGGATCTGTTGGTTTTGCTTTTTTGGCTTCGAGCACTTCTTTGACCGCCGCTTCAATTTCTTGATAGCTTGTGCAGCGGCAAATATTCGACTCCAGCCATTCTTGAATCGTCGCCTCATCGGCGTTTGGGTGCCGCTCGATGAGCGCGTGGGCGTTCATAATGAACCCAGGAGTGCAATAGCCGCACTGAAAGCCGAAGTGGCGGACGAAGGCGTGCTGAATGGGGGCATCATCAAGCCCTTCGATCGTGGTGATTTCTTTGCCGACTGTCTCAATCGCGAGCATCATGCACGATTTGATTGGCGTGCCGTCGACTAAGACGGTGCAGGCGCCGCAGTCGCCGTTCAAACAGCCTGGCTTGGCCCCGGTCAGCCCCAGCCCATCGCGCAAAACAAACAGCAGCGTTTCGGCTTGGCGAGTGACGATCGATCTTCGTTCTCCATTAACGTGCAGCACAAGCTCCCGCTTTGTCGTTTCCTCCATGTCCGCATGCTCACCTCCTGTTTAGACGGTTTCTCCGTCTCCGAGCTCACGAAGCATATCTTCAAGCAACTGGGCGACGACAAACAGCCGGTAGTCTGTCGAGCCTTCAATATCGTGCAAAATCGGGCGCGGGAAGGCGTCAACCGCTGCTTGGATTCGTTCACCAACTGGGCGGTTCCGGTCGTTGAGGTGCGCCTCAACGTCAGCCGAGCGAAACGGAAACGGGCAGATGCCGCTTAGGGCAACGCGAACCGTCCCGTCTTTTTTCAGCGCTGCAATCGTCACAAGCGGGTAGCCGACTTCCCCTTGCTTGCGGCGCTTGCGGTGGAAATGGGGCAGGGTGGCGGTGGCACGGTCAACCTTGAACTGGACGACAAATTCACCGCGGCCAAGCTGCAGCTGTTGATGAAACAAGTCAAGGAAGCGGCATTGCCTGATGCCGTATGGTCCGGCGATGATGACATCCGCCTCGGCGACGAATAGCGGTAGTGCGGTCTCACGGTAAAAAATTTGTCCGCAGATGTTGCCGCCGAGCGTAATTTGGTTGCGCGCTGTCCGGTCGGCGACTTCTCGCGCCGCTTTTGTCAATAACAGGAACGGATTTGCTTCTTCGAGCTCGCCGAGGGAGAGCGCCGCTCCGAGCACGAGAGAACCATTGTCGACATCAAGCGACCGACATTCAGGGATCGATTTTATGTCAATGACGGCCGCGGTGCGGACAAGGTTCAACCGAGACAACGTGATGATTTCCGTGCCGCCGCCGTAGTAGAGCGGTCGTTTTCCATCCCGCTCGAGCGCCGCAAACAGCGCTGTCGCTTCAGCGATCGACTGCGGCCGGTAGTAGGCAAAGTCAAACGGAACCATAGGAGTCCCCTTTCTGTGTCCGCCAAATGAGTTCAGGCACAAGCGGCAGTTCATTGAGCGGCACGCCGGCAGCGAGAGACAAGGCGTTTGCCAAGGCGGCGGGCATGCCGATCAAGCCATGTTCGCCGATGCCGCGAGCGCCGTATGGGGCATCGATTTGCGGTGTTTCGACAAACTCAACGATGTACTCTGGATGTTCGCCGAAGCGAATCGGCCGGTATGTGCGCAACTGTGGGTTTAACACGCGCTGTTCGTTGTCAAACAGAAACCCTTCGCGGCTGGAAAAGCTTAGACCCATGCTCATCGCCCCCATCGCTTGGCCAAGCGCTGCCTTTGGGTTGAGCACTTTGCCGGCATCAATGACCGCATACGCTTTGACAATGCGATACGTGTAGTCGCGGCGGTTGAATTCAATTTCCACTCCCTCGGCGCATACGCCCCATTCCGGTCCCGGTTTGCCGGCGCCGGTCTTTGGATCAAGCGTGGTCAAGTGGCGCAAAATGTAGCGGCCGCGCCCGATCACTTGCCCGCCGATGGCGTTGCCGTTCGGAAACTTGTAGCCATAGGCGATGTCTTTGATCGGAAGAAAGATGGACGGGTCATCGCGCAAAAAGACGCGCCCGAACCCGACTTCCAAATCGTCCGGCGAGGCCCGCAAGACGCAGGCGGCGATGTCTTTTAACTGACGGATGGCGTCGTCGGCAGCGGCAAGCGCCGCACGTCCGGCCATAAACGTCCCGCGGCTGGCGACTGTTTTCCAATGTTCCGGCGTCGTTTGCGTATCAATATCCATTTTGACATGGACACAATCGACGTCCATCTTCAGCCGTTCAGCAACGATTTGCGCGAGCACCGTTTTCGTTCCGGTTCCGATTTCGACGACGCCGGAGATGACGTTGACACTGCCGTCGGAGTTGAACGTTAAGATGACGCCCGAGCTAGCATCTGTGTCGATCGTCGATGTTTTCCAGCCGCTGCTGATTCCCTTTGCTCTTACCGTATAAGCGTCCACTTCGACGCGCTGCCACTCGTCCCAGCGCATCAGCTCGCGCAACCGGTCGAGGCAGGCTGGCATGTTGCCGACGTTGCTTTTCGTGAGCCGCACTTGCGTCGGGGTCGTATGCCCCGGGCGGATGGCATTTTTGCGCCGCACCTCCCATGGGTCAAGTTGAAGCGTTCGTGCCAATTCATCGATGGCCCGCTCGACGGCAAATGCCTGTTCGCAATGGCCAAAACTGCGAAACGGCGTCGCGTACGGGCGATTCGTATAGACGCACAATGAATCACAAAAGACGTTTTCGACATGGTACGGGCCGGTGCAATCGACGGCTGCGGCGCGGCTGACATCGATCGCCTTGTCGGAATAAGCCCCGCCGTCAAATAGAAATAAGATTTCCATGGCCTTGAACAAGCCCTCTTTTGTCGCGCCGATTTTGACGGTTGCCTCCAAACCGATATGGACGGGTGAAGTGACCATGTCATGCTCGCGGCTGTTCCAGACGCTCACTTTTCGGCCGCCGACCGCTTTGGAGGCAAGGTAGGCAAGCAGCTCAAGCTGGACGGGCGCTTTTCCTCCGTAGGCGCCGCCGACAAGCGGCGTATGGACGATGACTTTGCCGGTTTCTTCGCCAAAATACGTATGAAGCAACTTCTTGATCATAAACGGTGACTGTGAGGAGGCGGAAATATGGATCGTGCCGTCCGGCCAAATTTCTGCCGTGGCGCAGCGTGTTTCCATCGCGATATGATCGGAAGGGGCGAACGATACGCTTGTTTCGACGATGACGTCGCTTTCCGCAAACCCTTGTTCAATGTTGCCTTTTCGGATTTTCGTCCGGTGGGCGACGTTTGTCCCTGGCTCAGGATAAGTGGTTTTGTTTTTTTCATAGCGGTCGAGATGTTCGTGCAGCAACGGGGCGCCTTCTTTCAGCGCCTCACGCGGCGAGCCGACCGCCGGAAGCGGCTCGTAGGCGACGCGGACGAGGCGGGCCGCCTGTTCGGCTTGAACGAGTGTATCGGCGACGACGACGGCGACGACTTCGCCATAGTAGCGCACTTTGTCGAAAGCGATCGGAGGGCGGTCGCGCATGTCTTCACCGGTAAGCGGCAGCCCCTCGCCGGTCACAACAGCATGGACGCCGGGGGCGGCGAGCGCGCGGCGTGCCTCCAGCGAGAGGATGCGCGCGTGGGCGTATGGGCTTGTCACCAAAGAGGCATGAAGCATCCCCTGTTCTTTGAAATCGTTCGTATATTTCGCCCGGCCGGTCACTTTATCCCACGCTTCTTTGCGGATAATGCTTTTACCGACGGCCATGGGGGCGTCCCTCCTTTTCTTCTCGATAGATGGTGGCGCGTTCATAATCGTCTTTTGTGTCGATGTCAATACCGGTTGACGCATCACCTTCGTACAAAAGACCATGCCAGTGGGGATCGCGAAAGAGCGTGCGCCCACCGGCATCGCCGTCCAGCGCCAAGAGAGCGGGAAACATTGGGCTTCCAAAAATAACTGGGGGCATCGGCACACCGGAGCAGGAGAAGGCGGCGTAATCGGGACGATGGCGTCGATAAAGGCCGGCCAGCGCATTGATCGTGTCGGATGTGACGAACGGTTGGTCGGCCAATAAGACAGCAGCGGCGTCCGCTCTTTCCTCCATCGCTCGGCGCAACCCGCAGGCCAGCGAATGAGCCAGGCCGCGGTGACAAGCGGCGCAACGGACAAGGCGGCATTTGTCATGGACTAGCAGCGCGTCAGGAAGCCAGGCGAGCGCATCGTCTGGAGGGACGACAACGATGACGGGCGCAAGGCAAGAATGAAGCGCCGCTTTCAGGCCGGAGGCGCCAAGCGTCCCATCCCCCCATGGCAGGGCGCGTTTATCGGCCCCCATCCGCCTGCTTTGTCCGGCCGCTAAATAAATGGCGGCGATCGTGATGTCCTTCATTGGGCGGCCTCCGCTCCATGCCTGCGCAACACGCTGATCAGCTCGGCGGTGATGCTGATGGCGATTTCATGTGGGCTGCGCGCGCCGATGGACAGCCCAACCGGCGAACGGACAAACGGCGGGGCGGAGCCGGAAGGAAAGAGGCGGTCGGTGCGCCGCCGCGGGCCGAGCACGCCAAGGTAGGCGAGCGGTTTGTCAGCCAGCAGCGAGACGAGTTCGCGGTCGCGTTCAAATTGGTGGGTCATCACGATGACAAAATCGCGTTCATTCAAATGGAGCATTGGCACCGTTTCATGCGGAAAGCCAACCACCCATTCATCAGCGTCGGACACATGGGATGGATGGCAAAACGCTGGGCGCCAATCACTCACGGTAACGGAAAATCCCGCCGCTTTGGCCGCCGCGACGAGCGGCGGGGCGTCCGGACCGGCGCCGAAAATGACGAGGCGCGGCTTTGGCCAAAAGTGCTGAACGTAAAATGTTTCCCCGTCCACTTCGTACAAACCGCTTCGCCCTTGATAAAACGGCGTTTTGTGAAGCCATTCGCGCCATTCCCGATGCGGCGTCCGACGGCAACCGCCGAATTGTTCGCCTGTTTCACTTTGGAAAAACGGCCGCTCGTCTGGATACATGATGCTTCGGACCATCAGTACATGTTCGCCGCGGTCAAGGCAACGCTTGAGCGCCAGCCAATCGAGTTTTGCGTCGCTTGTGACCGGCTCGAGCCAAATGTGGACGAGGCCGTTGCAACCAGCACCCTGCCCCCACGACAAATCGTCCTCGATCCGCAAATCAAACGAGACAGCAGCTGCCTGGCGGTTGGCCAATACGTCACGCGCGTAGGCCGCCACCGCTTCTTCGAGGCATCCGCCGCTCAGCAGCCCGACTGTTTCTCCGTTGGCGCCAATCCACATGCACGTCCCTTCTTTTTGGTAGGCTGAGCCTTCCACACTGATGATGATGGCTAACACACCGTCGCCCGGCGCGGCGGCGATCGCCTCGAGCACAGCATGGGAACTCTCCATGGCTCATCCTCCTTTCGCATTGCGCCAAAGGCGGCTGAGCTGTTGAAAGCGCGGTGGGACGGACGATCCATAAGATTTCGTAATGGTTGTAAGCGGCGGCAGCGGGTGGGCCATCAGGTCGTCCCCCTTTCGAAAAAGAGCTCTGCTATCATTATATTTCGGCAACAAATGCCCATGACTGAAAAAGGAAAGAAGCCAGCCGTCATCGGCTAGCTTCCTTGTTTTGGATCGTTTTTTCCTTTTCCGAGCCGTCCAGCGCGCTTTGCCGCCTCCCGCAGCAAATACTCGATTTGGGCGTTGACGCTGCGAAACTCGTCCTGCGCCCATTGCTCTAGTATGGCGTACAGGTCATAATCAATGCGCAAAGGGAATTGTTTTTTCGCTGCCATCGCACTCCACAACCATCAGTATAGACTGCCGGTATTGATCACCGGCTGGGCGGCGCGCTCGGAGACGATCGCCACCATCAAGTTGTTCACCATTGCGGCTTTTCGTTCATCATCTAACTCTAAAACGTTTTCTTTGTCAAGCTGTTCGATCGCCATGCGCGCCATCGAGACGGCGCCTTCGACGATCTTTTTCCGGGCGGCCAAAATGGCGGCGGCTTGCTGGCGTTGGAGCATGGCGCCCGCGATTTCCGGCGAGTAGGCCAAGTGGGTGAGGCGCGCTTCCATCACGTCAACTCCGGCAATGCGCAGCCGGTCTTGCAATTCTTGGGCAAGCACATCAGAAATGACATCCGCATTGCCGCGCAGCGTGATCTCGTTGTCGTCTTCAAACGTGTCGTATGGATATTTCGTTGCGACATGGCGGATGGCCGCTTCGCTTTGAATCTCAACAAATTGTTCATAATCATCAACGTCAAACACTGCCTTGGCTGAATCGATGACGCGAAAGACGACGACGGCGGCGATTTCAATTGGATTGCCTTGAACATCGTTCACTTTCAGCTTCTTGCTCGTGAAGTTGCGCACGCGCAGCGATACTTTCTTTCGAACGGTGAGCGGCACGGTGAAAAACAGCCCGCTGTCGCGAATCGTGCCAAAGTAGCGGCCGAAAAAAATGATCACTTTTGCTTGATTCGGCTGAACGATCGTGATGCCAGTCGCCAAGAAGGCGGCAAGGGCGAAGCAGAAAACGGCCAATAAGAGCTGCGCTTGAATGAGGCTGACAAAACCAGCCAGAACGAAAAGGGCGACGCATCCGATGCCGATAAATCCATCTATGCGCCATGCTTCTTGTTCTCTCATCCCTATCCCCCTTATAATGTCGATTTGATATTTATATGATATCATATAATCAAAAAAATGGAAAGCTGAAGATGAGAAGGTGGAGTGGTTGATGGCTCGCCGCGAAGCACATGTTTCCCCTAATTTTTCATCCAGAGGCATCAACGGCGATCATTCATCCTGTTACTGTTTTAATGAACTAAAAAATGGAAATCCATCATTGACATCGCTTTCATTGTCATCATACAATAGAAAAAAAGACCGATAGGTGTGTAGAAGCCATGGAACCAAGACAAGCGCGCATCGGCCGGCAGGCGTTGCTGCTGGCGATGCTGGATGAGGGGGAGGAAGGCCCGGTCTTGAGCCAGCTTGAGGCGCTTTCGTGGCGCTATTGCCAAGGGCGGGTCGGGGCGATGGAGCCGCACAAAATCGTCGCGGCGATTGAGACGGCGGCAAAGCGGCATGGAGTGGTGGACGGCGGCTTGTACCGCGAGATGCACGCCTTATACCATGCGATTTTAGAGGCGGTGCATGGCGTGACGAGGGGGGCAGGTAGAGCTGGGAGATTTGTTGAGAACCGCTGGCCTTCGTTTCGCCGTCGTGCGCGGCATGCCGTATAAACAGCCGAACGAAGGGGAATGGATCGCCGTTGCGTTGTACGGGACGATCGGCGCCCCGGTGCGCGGGCTCGAGCACGAGGCGGCGGGGCTTGGAATCAATCATATATAAGCACGCTCCATGCCTAGAGCGATGAGTCATGAGGAGGCGAACACTGCCATATGGCAGGCCGCCTCCTTTTTAATTGGGAAAGGAGCTTGATTGGGAAAACCAGTCAACTACCCCCACTTCGCTCACGCTTGAAGTGGAGGCTTGCAACTCCCCAGAAGTGCAAACGGACTTCATCCTTTTTTAGAGACGACTTCATGGGCCTTGGACCGTCCATTCACGTCTCTTTAGAAAACGGGAGACGAATGTTGGCTAAGCGCAGCCAAAAAGGTTGGTGAAAGATGACCGATTTCGCCAAACCCACTGCTTTCGGCTGAAAGAGAAGTCCGTTTGAGAAGAGAGTCCGTTTTCTGCGACTTTTCACGAGATGGACTCGTGAAGCTTCTGCTTTCAGTGTCAGTGTAGGCAGCGGGATCATCGCCCATTGTGTATCATCTCATCCGAGATTTTCGGTTGATTTCCAGTGAGGCAGTGGATGGGTTGATAGTTGTCCCCCACTGAAATTTGCAGTATGATGAAGAAGAAAAGCAAAGGGGAGAGGGGGGCTTTTGTTGACTATTTCTGCCGCGGCGCTGTTGGCGTTATGGAAGATTATTGCGATTGATATCATTTTGTCTGGGGATAATGCGGTCGTCATTGCGATGGCGACGCGGCGGCTGCCGAACGACCAGCGGAACAAAGCGATCGTATGGGGAACGGCGGGGGCGGTGCTGCTCCGCATTTTGTTTGCGGCGGTCATCGTCTTTTTGCTCAACATCCCGTTCGTTCACTTTGTGGGCGGTTTGCTGCTTGTCTGGATCGCCTATAAAGTGCTTGTTGAGCGGGAGGAGGAGGTCAAAGTGCAAGCGGCAGACCGGTTGCTGAAAGCCATCATGACGATCATCATCGCCGATGCGGTCATGAGCTTGGACAATGTCGTCGCCGTCGCCGGGGCGGCGGAAGGGCATCTAGGCATGCTAGCGCTTGGGGTCGCCATCAGCATCCCGATCATGATTTTCGGCTCCAAAGCGATCGTCCATGTGATGGAAAAACATCGTTGGATCGCATACGTCGGCTCGGGCATTTTGGCGTGGACGGCCGGAAAGATGATGGCAGGGGATGAAGGGGTATTGCATTGGTTTCACCTTTCTTACGGACCGTTCGTCTACGCGGTTGCCGCTGGCGTGACGATTTTGGTCGTGTCTGCCGGCTACATCACGAATAAAAGAGCCGAGCGTGAAGAAGGGACGTTGATTTGAGCGGTTGGGGGTGGTGTGATGCCATGAACATCCGACGCATTCTCGTGACGGGAAGGCTTTATGCCGAGCTTGCCGCCCTTCTTCCGGACAAGCGGCCCGATAAAGCGTTTCGCTTTGTGGCGGAGGAAGAACTGACGGACGATGATTTCGTCTGGGCGGATGCGTACGTCGGCTTTCGGCCGGCCGGGCCGTTTTCGCTTGCCAACTTGCGCTGGGTTCATTCGCTTGGCGCGGGCGTTGACGCGTTTTTATGGAAGCGGGAATGGAAGAAGGACGTGCTGCTGACGCGGACGGTCGGCTCGTTCGGCGAGCAGATCGCCGAATATTGTCTCAGCTACTTGCTGCGCGACGCCCAATGTCATGACGTGTATGCATGGTATCAAGAACAGCGGCAGTGGAAGCCGCTCGCTCCGAAACGGCTTGGTGAACAGCGGATTGTCATTTATGGGACGGGTGAGATCGGCCGGCGCATCGCGGAAACGCTTCGTTTATTTGGGGTTTCCCCGATCGGCGTCTCGCGAAGCGGCCGAGACACGCCGCCGTTTTCGGCTGTTTACCGCCATGAAGAGGCGGGGGAAGCGCTTGCCTGCGCTGATTGGGTGATCGCGGCCCTTCCGCTCACCGAGGAAACGCATCATCTCTTTGACGAGACGTTTTTTGCCTGTTTGCACAACGCGGGCTTTATCAATGTTGGGCGTGGGGCGACGGTTGATGAGACGGCGCTTATCGGCGCCTTGGAAAACCGAAATGTCCGCCTGGCGGTGCTCGATGTGTTCGAAGAAGAGCCGCTGCCGCCGCACTCGCCGCTTTGGGTTCATCCGAATGTCATCATCACCCCGCATATCGCGGCGCTCACGTCAGCCGAAGACGCCGCCCAAAGCATTTTAGACACGCTCCGTTGCATCGAAACCGGCGAACCGCTTGCCAATGCGGTCGATGTCAGCCGGCAATATTGAAGGAAAAAAGGTGCCCCATGATATCAAGAAGGGGCACCGTTTCGTTTTGGTCAACGGTCGGTGACGACGATATACGCCGCTTTCATCGGCCCGTGGACGCCGACGACCAAGTTCATTTCAATGTCGGCCGAGTTGCTTGGGCCGGTGATGAAGTTGATGCACGACGGGACGAGCCCGCCTTTTTCGATTTGCTCGTGAATGACCGCCGCCGCTTGCGTCATGCGCGGCACGACCGTGCTTTTCGGGACGATGGCGATATATGTTTTCGGCAAAAAGTGAATGGCCCGCCCTTGTTCATTGCGCGAAAACAACACGACTGTCCCTGATTCCGCGAGCGTGATGTCGCTGAAGACGATGCCGACGTTCGCCTGCTCGGCGGCGTCAATGTTTTGGCGTCCAAGCGCCGGATTCCAAATATGGACGGTCGTTTGTTCCGCAGGCCATTCGTCGCGAAGCAAGGCGGACAGCCCGTACTCGGCAAAGCGCGGGTCATCCGGCACGATGACCGGACCGCCGCCATAGGCGGCCACTTGCCGCCTCAGCGCGCCGGCAAGTTCGGCGCTTGTCGTCTCGATGTAATCGGTATGGATCAATCCGCATTGTTTTTGCAGCACGTTCAGCAAGTCGTCTTGGCTATAGCCGGCAAACACCGTCCATTGCGGCGCATAATCCCATTGCGGCCGGGAGACGCCGGACAGGCGCGGGCTTCTCCCAAGGCGCTCGGCGATGGTTTGCAAAAACGCATCGCGGTTTTGAATGGTGCCACGCGTCATGATGGATTCCCTCCTTTTTGGCGTGTTTGGAACCAGTCACGGAACCGTTCTTTGCTCGGCGCCGGAAATTCGCGGCTTTCCGTCCATGCTTTCAGCGGCCCAGGTCCTTTTGTGACGCGCCCGTCCTCTACAAACGGAGCGAAGGCGCTCGGTGCGAATTTTGTGCCGAAGCGGTAGAGCGACGATGAGGCTGTCCCGAGGCGGAACGCTTTCATCGCCAGTTTTTCTGCGACCGGCGCTTTTCCTTCCCGCTCGACGATGATTTGGCGATGTTTGATGAGCAGCTCGTGAAGCGGGATTTTCACCGGGCACGCCTCGGTACAGGCGGCGCACAGCGAGGAGGCGTACGGAAGCTCCTTGTAGTCGTCGTAGCCGCCCAACAGCGGCGACAATACCGCACCGATCGGGCCGGAGTAAATGGAACCGTACGAATGGCCGCCGATATGGCGGTAGACCGGGCAGACATTGACGCAAGCCGCGCAGCGGATGCACTGCAGCACCGGTTGAAACTCCGTGCCTAAAATTGATGAACGCCCGTTGTCGACGATGACGAGATGGAATTCTTCCGGACCATCGACGTCGCCTTCATCGCGCGGACCGGTGAGAACGGTGATGTAGCTCGTCAGTTTTTGCCCGACAGAGCTTCGTGTGAGCATGCTCACCAGCACTTCCATCTCCTCAAACGTCGGCACGATCCGCTCCATCCCCATGACGGTAATTTGCGTTTTCGGCAATGCGGTCACCAAATCGGCGTTGCCTTCGTTCGTCACAAGCGTGATCGATCCCGATTCAGCGATGGCGAAATTGCAGCCGGTGATGCCGATGTCAGCCGTCAAATAGTCGCGCCGCAGCATTTCACGGGCGTGGCGCGCAAGCTCAACGGGGTCGGACGATTTCGTATAGCCCAGCTTCCGTTGAAAGACATCGCGGATTTGCTCTTTGTTTTTATGGAGCGCCGGACCGACGATATGCGACGGCGGGTCATGGTCGTCAATCTGCAAAATGTACTCACCGAGGTCGGTTTCGACCACTTGACAGCCGATGGCCTCAAGCACCGGATTTAAGTTGATTTCTTCTGTCACCATTGATTTCGATTTGACGATTTTTTTCGCTTGCTTTTCCAAAGCGACGCGGCGGATGTAGTCGTTCGCCTCTTCGGCTGTTTGGGCGAAAAAGACGTGGCCGCCCCGTTTGGCAACGTTTTCACTGAGTTGCATTAAATAAAAGTCCAAGTTTTCGAGCGTATGCTTGCGGATTTGTTCAGCAAGCGACCGCCACTCTTCCCAATGGCCGAGCTCTTCGATGACGCCAAGCCGCCGCACATAGCCGCGGTCTTGCATGCCGGCGACCGCCCCGCGCATAAAATCGTTGTGCAAGTTTTCTTCGACCCGCTTCCAAAACGGACCGTTTTCAATTTTCATCGGCATGTCCGGGATCCTCCTCTCTTACTTTCGTTGATTGAGCACTTCGGCGATATGCATGACGCGAATCGGCTTACCGAGCCGCTCGATGCGCCCGCCGATGTTCATTAAACAGCCGCAGTCGGCGCCGATTAAATAGTCGGCGTCCACTTCTTCGATATGTGCGATTTTTTCATCGACCATTTGTTCGGAAATCGGCCCCATTTTGACGGAAAATGTGCCGCCAAACCCGCAACACTGGTGGGCGTTCGGCAGCGGAACGAGCTCAAGCCCTTTGACGTTTTTCAATAGGCAAAGCGGCGCTTCTTTGACGCCAAGAAGGCGGGTCATATGGCAAGACGTATGGTACGTCGCCCGTCCGTGGAGCGAGGCGCCGACATCTTCGACTTTTAGGACATCAACGAGAAATTGCGTCAATTCGTACGTTTTCGCCGCAAGCTGTTTCGCTTCCTCTTCCCATTCCGGGTCGCCGTGGAAAAGGTGTGGATATTCTTTTACCATCGCCGCGCACGAGCCGGATGGGGTGACGACGTAATCAGCGTGGGCGAACGCGCGCATCATCTGTTTCATGGCTTCTTTCGCCTCTTTGACGTAACCGCTGTTATACGCCGGCTGGCCGCAGCATGTTTGCGCTTCTGGAAAATCTACTTCGCAGCCGAGCCGCTCGAGCAGTTCGACGGTCGCCTTGCCGGCGTTCGTATAAAAAAGATCGATGAGGCAAGTGACGAACAAGGACACTTTCATTCGTTTCCCTCCTGTTTTTTGAAGATTCAGTGAACTGGTCATCTGATGACTATATGTCTATTATAAACCATTTTTTCAGATTCGTAGCTCTTTTTTGCAAAAAACGCACTCAGTTTGGCTGCTGAGTGCGAACGTAGCGGCGCAACACGTTTTCGACGTTTGTCAAATGGTCGAGCATGCGCGCCCGGGCGGCGTCTGGATTTTGTTTGCGAATGGCTTCAAAAATGGCCTGGTGTTCCGCAAGCAGTTTTTCGGTCGTCGTTTGTTTCGAAAACAGCCAAATGCGGCGCGTTTCCCGCATCGTTTCAACGATCATCCCGGAAACGCTGTTCATGATGCTTGTGAGCATCGGATTTTGCGATGCTTCGGCGATGGCCATATGAAACGCCAAGTCGGCTTTTTCGCCAAGCTCATCGTTGCCGATGCCTTCTTTCATTTGTCGGAGCGCTTCCGCCATGGCTTCAAGATCGCGCTCTGTCCGTTTGGCAGCAGCGAGCGAGGCGGCGCCTGCTTCGAGCAGTTTGCGCACCTCAAGCAAGTGCCAAATATCTTCTTTGTTCATTAAGACGGCGATCGAAAGCGGAAATGTCATCATCGTTGGATCGAACTCACGCACGTACGTCCCTTCGCCTTGCTTCAATTCAATCAGCCCCATCGCTTTTAACGCGGTGAGCGCTTCGCGGATGGCGGCCCGTCCGACTTGGAACTGCTCGGCGAGCTGCTGGACGGAATCGAGCTTATCACCGGGCTTCAACTCGCCGTTTTTGATCATATCAAAAATCGCTTCGGCCACTTCTTCGTAAATTTTTTTCGTTTTGATCCGTTTAAATGCCAATGGATCCACCTCAATACGATAAATAGATTTCCGATTGTAGGGGAAATCTCCTGCAATGTCTATTATGATACAGCATCATGGGAAGAGACAAGCGCTTTTTGCAGCTGGGGAGAGGAAGCAGTGAGTGGAAAGTTCAAAAAAATGAAAAAATACCTATTGTCTTTTGGAGAAAACGCTTTTATAATTTGAGACAGACGGCGTTTCTTATCCGGTCATCTGATGACTGGAAGAGTGAAACAGAAAGATCAGTGGGCGATCATTTGCAAACGCCGATAAGTCGGACATAAAGGGGAGGAGAAAACCGCATGCAGTGGAAGCAAGATTTTACGCCAATCGCCGACCAGCTTTGGTTATCGGCCATTGTCGCACTCATTCCGATTTTGTATTTCTTTTGGGCTTTGGCCGTCAAGCGGATGAAAGGGCATGTCACCGGGCTGACGACGTTGCTGCTTGCTTTGGTGTTGTCTGTAATCGCTTACAGGATGCCGGCCGGCAAAGCGGTCATGTCGGTGACGCAAGGGGCGGTGTACGGGCTGCTCCCGATCGGCTGGATCATCATTACGTCCGTCTTTTTATATAAGCTGACGGTGAAGACCGGCCATTTTGACATCATTCGCAACTCCGTCGTTTCCCTCACCGAAGACCGGCGGCTGCAGGCGCTGCTCATTGCCTTTTCGTTCGGGGCGTTTTTGGAAGGGGCGGCCGGGTTTGGCGCGCCGGTGGCGATTTCAGCAGCGCTTCTGGCCGGATTGGGGTTTAACCCACTGTACGCCGCAGGCATCTGTTTGATCGCCAACACAGCGCCGGTGGCGTTCGGGGCGGTCGGGATTCCGATCATCTCGATGGAAGGGCCGACCGGTGTGCCGGCGATGGAAATTTCGAAAATGGTCGGGCGGCTGCTGCCGTTTTTATCGGTGTTCATTCCGTTCTATCTCGTTTTGATTATGGCAGGATGGAAAAAGACAGTCGAAGTGTTGCCGGCCATTATCGTCTCCGGCGTTTCGTTCGCGCTCACGCAATATTTGACATCGAACTTTTTAGGACCGGAGCTGCCGGACATTTTGTCCTCGCTCGTTTCGATCGTCGCATTGGCTGTCTTTTTGAAATATTGGAAGCCGAAAAGCACATTCCGCTTTTCAACGGAGTCGGAAGTGGCGGCTGCTGGGCAAGTTGCTCGCGCGACGCAACGCGGCGGGGAAGTGTTCCGCGCTTGGTCGCCGTTTCTCGTGCTGACGGCGTTGATCTCGCTTTGGGGCATCCCGCAGGTGAAAGCGGCGCTCACCGGCCATTATGAAGGAACAAACGGTTTGCTCAAGCTTGTCAATGCCATCGGAGCCCATTTGACGTTTATGCCGCCTGTGCCGGGGCTCAATAACCAAATTTTGAACCCAAGCGGTCAGCCGATTGCGGCGGTGTATAAGCTTGAGCTGCTCGGCGCGGCTGGGACGGCGATTTTGTTGGCGGCGGTCGTCACCAAGTTCATCATCGGCATCTCGTGGAAAGATTGGGGACGCACGTTTGTGGAAACGCTTAACGAGCTGAAATATCCGATTGTGACGATCGCTTCGGTCGTCGGCTTTGCCTACATCGCCAACTCGTCAGGCATGAGCACGACGCTTGGGATGGCGTTGGCCAAAACAGGCCCGTTGTTCCCGTTCTTCTCGCCGATTTTAGGCTGGCTCGGCGTGTTTATCACCGGTTCGGATACGTCGTCGAACTTATTGTTTGGCAATTTGCAAAAAGTGACGGCAACATCGATCGGCATGGATCCGGTGCTGGCGTTGGCGGCCAACTCATCGGGCGGCGTCGTCGGGAAAATGATGTCGCCGCAGTCGATCGCGGTCGCCTGCGCGGCCGTCGGCTTGACCGGCAAAGAGTCCGACTTGTTCCGCTTTACGGTCAAACATAGCATATTCTTAATTATCTTGGTTGGTATTCTCGTGTACCTGCAATCGACGGTATTATCGTGGATGATTCCGTAACGGCAGCGAAGGGGGACGAGGCTTGGCCTGGATGGAAACAGACGCCAAGCCCAGCCCCTTTTCCGCTGTCGGCGAATGCAAATGGATGTGGAAAGGGTGAGACCATTGATTTCAAATGAAGCGAAAAAACGGTTGATTCAAGTCGTGGGAGCTGAAAACTACGATGACACGAAAACGGGGCGGCTCGTCTATTCGTATGATGCGACTCCGCAGTTTCAGTCGCTCCCCGATGCAGTCATTGCGCCGCGAAATACGAAAGAGGTCGCGGAAATTGCGAAAATTTGCAACGAGTATCGCATCCCGATCGTGCCGCGCGGGTCAGGAACGAACCTTTGCGCCGGCACGTGTCCGGTCGAAGGCGGGATCGTTCTTCTGTTTAACCATATGAACCGCATTTTGGAAATTGATGAGGAAAACTTAACCGCGACCGTTCAGCCGGGAGTGGTGACGCTTGATTTGACGAAAGCCGTTGAAGAAAAAGGATTGTTTTATCCGCCGGACCCGGGGTCGATGAAAATTTCAACGATTGGCGGCAACATCAGCGAAAACTCAGGCGGCTTGCGCGGTCTGAAATACGGGGTGACGCGCGACTATGTGCTCGGGTTGGAAGTCGTCTTGGCGAACGGCGATGTCATCCGCACCGGTGGCAAGCTGGCAAAAGATGTAGCTGGCTATGACTTAACCCGTCTGTTTGTCGGATCGGAAGGAACGCTTGGCATTGTCACCGAAGCGACGTTAAAACTTATTCCGATGCCAGAGACGAAGCAGACGATGCTCGCTCTTTATCAAGATTTGGAGGCGGCCGCCCGTTCGGTGTCGAAAATCATCGCCAACAAGATCATTCCAGTGACGCTCGAGTTTTTGGACCAGCCGACATTGGAAGTGGTCGAAGATTTCGCCCGCATCGGCTTGCCGACCGATGTGAAAGCCGTTTTACTCATTGAGCAGGATGGGCCGAAGGAAGTGGTAGAGCGCGATATGAAAAAGATGGCCGATATTTGCCGGGCCGAGCAGGCGGTGTCCGTTCAACTCGCCCGTTCGGAGGAAGAAGCAGAGGCGCTGCGGACGGCGCGGAGGACGGCGCTGTCGGCGTTGGCGCGCTTAAAGCCAACGACGATTTTAGAGGACGCAACCGTGCCGCGTTCGGAAATCGCCAAAATGGTCAAAGCAATCAATGAAATTGCCGAGAAGTACCAGTTGAAGATCTGTACGTTCGGCCATGCCGGCGATGGCAACTTGCACCCGACCTGTCCGACCGACGCCCGCAATCGTGAAGAAATGGAGCGGGTGGAACGAGCGTTTGAAGAAATTTTCGCCAAAGCGATTGAATTGGGTGGCACGATTACCGGCGAACACGGCGTCGGGGTAATGAAAGCGCCGTATTTGGAATGGAAGCTCGGTCCGGCCGGCATCGCTGCCATGAAAGCGGTCAAGCAGGCGCTCGACCCGAACAATATTATGAATCCGGGCAAAGTGTTCGCCAAAAGCACGAGAAAACGGGTGGTGGTGACACGATGACAACGAAGATAGAACGAGCGCTCATTCAGAAAGCGTTTCAAGAACGGATGGATGAGGATGAACTGATGAACTGTATGCGCTGTGGCTTTTGCCTGCCATCATGTCCGACGTACATCGAATCGGGGCAGCAAGAAGCCCAGTCGCCGCGCGGACGGATTGCCTTAATGAAGGCGGTCGTCGATGGACTGATTGAGCCGGACGAAGAGGTGGAGCGGGCGCTCAACTTATGTTTAGGCTGCCGGGCATGCGAGTCGGTCTGTCCGTCCGGGGTCCGCTACGGCCATCTGCTGGAAGAGGCGCGCGACATTATCGCCCAGCATAAAAAAATGCCGCTTCCGGTTCGCCTCATCCGTAAGCTTGTGTTTGCCGGACTGTTTCCGCATCAAGAACGGATGCGGAAGGCGACGGCGTTTCTCGGTTGGTATCAGCGCTCCGGCTTGCGGACGCTTGCCCGCAAAATGGGGCTGCTTCGCCTGCTTCCGGCCTCGTTCCGGCAAATGGAGCGCGTGCTGCCGGACGTGCCGACGGCAAAAGAGATGAAAAACCGGCCGCATCGTTTGAATCCGGACGGTACGGTGAAAAAACGGGTCGCCTTTTTCGCTGGCTGTTTGATGGATACGATGTTTATGGAAACAAACGATGCGACGCTGCGTCTATTGCAGCTCGCCGGCTGCGAAGTCATCATCCCGCCGTCCCAAGGGTGCTGCGGGGCGCTGCACGGCCATGGCGGGGAAAAAGAGATGGCGAAAGAGTTGGCCAAGCGAAACATTTCCGCTTTTGAGCAGCTTGATGTCGACTGCATTGTGACGAACGCCGGCGGCTGCGGTGCGTTTTTGCTTGAATATGACCACCTGTTAAAGGATGATTCCGAATGGCGCGACCGGGCGGAGGCGTTTGCGGCGAAAATCAAAGACATTTCTGAAGTGTTGGTTGAACTCGGGTTTCACCAACTACCGCTTCGCGTGGCGCCGCAAACGATCACCTACCAAGATTCGTGCCATTTGCGCAACGTCATGAAAACGGCGGCCGCCCCGCGCCGTTTGTTGCGGGCGATTGACGGCGTCGAGTTCCGCGAGATGAACGATGCTGACCGCTGCTGCGGATCGGCCGGCATTTACAACCTTGTGGAACCGGAGATGTCAATGCAAATTTTAGACCACAAAATGGAAATGGCGAAACAAACGAAAGCGACGACGATCGTCACCGCCAACCCGGGGTGTTTGCTACAAATGAAGCTTGGCATTGAACGGGCCGGGCTGTCAGGAAGCGTCCGCGCCGTCCATATTGTGGATTTGCTGCTTGAGGCCGCCGAGGGAGCACAAGCAACGCAAGGGGAGGAGCGCATTCGGCAGACGTCCTAACACCACAGTGGGCGGCCTCTCCGTGCCAGGAATGCCCATAGCTGGTCTAACAAGAACCCCCGCGATGGCGCGGGGGTTTTGAGTTGATTCAATGATCGGGAGTTGGAAATGAGCTACAGCGCTGCATCGAGGCGCTTTGGCATCGCCTGGAGCGCCTTCCCCGTGCCGATGGCGACCGCTTCAGCCGGATTGGGCGCGACATGCACCGGCACGTGCAGTTCCGTGCTCAGCCATTGCTCGATGCCATGCAGCAAGGCGCCTCCCAACATGGGGCGGAGTCTTGCCGATCATTTGTTTTGCCTTTTGGCCGATTGCCATGAGCTTGTCCGCCTGGCGGTTATAGGCGACCGTTGCTGGTTCGTCAAACAGAAGCCCTTTCGTCTGGCTGAACAGCCTGACATTCATCGTCCCTAAATCAACGCCCAGCTGTGAGGAAGCGAACAACGGAAACACCTGCCTTTGTCAAAAATCGATGAACGGACAACTAGTCATCATCTATACCATTCGACAAGAGCCGCGGCTTTATGTCCATATTGTCGAAACGGGAGGGGGCAGCCGTTGCGGCTGGGGATCATAAAAAATTTTTTTGTTTTCATGTATAAAAGACGAAAAGGGAGGAAATGAATAATAGCGTAACGTTTCCAGGTATTCCCCCGATCCCCTATGAATATATATTAGGCCCTCCGGTTTCGGAGGGCCGCTTTTTTGGCATAATAAAAACCCCCTGCCTATTAAGCGCGCTTAATATGACAGAGAGCTTTTGCAATGAACCGCTACAGACGCTTGGCTCCGACATATCTTGTTTTCCAATAGCTGCTGTTTAAGCTGTCGATTTTGACACCGCGGGAAACGGCATGAATAACTTGATTGTTCCCAATATAGATGGCAACGTGGGAGACGCCTTTTGTCTGTTTCGAAGTGTCAAAAAACACCAAATCCCCTGGCTGCAATTTCGATTTATGTACGTATTTTCCTTTTTTATACATTTCTTTGGACGCGCGCGGCAACGTGACGCCGACTTTTTTATGGGTATAGTAAACAAATCCGGAGCAGTCAAATCCTTTTGGCGTTGTGCCGCCATACCGATACGGAGTGCCGACCAGTTTTTTGGCCTCGGCGATCAGCCTCGTCTTGTTGGCGGCTGCGTCAGAACTGGGAGTGCTTACAAAGAAGCAGGAAAAAAGAACGATGAATGCTACAGAAACAAGAGTGAGCCATTTTTTCATTTTCCCGAACCCCCGACAAAATCATTTTCCATTCGACGTTGTTTGATTACAGTATAACAGAGGAAAACAGTCTTGTTTTTTACAGTTGAATTAAATAATGTTACAGTGTGATTACAAATATATATTAAGTTGCAATAAAGATTTTCCGATTGTTCGATTCTGTTTTCCTTCATAACAAGTCATTTTGATAGAATGCAGCGGGTGCTCTACTGGATGTAAAACAAAGTTCCAACTTATATATATTTCGTGGCAGTGCCAGCGACTGACTACAATCGGAACGGCCGCATCGACGGCGAAAAGGAACAAGCGGTTCCACCTGGGACAGTTTACCGCCGCCATTTTCCAGAGATCGAAGAGGCGTTCCACGGCCGGTTTGCGTTGGAACAGCATCCGACAACGGATGAATGGGGAAGGAGCATTCAAGGAAAAAAAGATGTCATCTTGCCGGCGATCATCCGCCTCGGGCATAATATAGGTGTCAAAGTGTTGACCGAAGGGGTCGAAACGGAGACCGAAGCGGCCTATTTGCAAGGAAAACGGTGCGATGAGGCGCAAGGCTACTACTTTTCCCCACCGCTTCCGTATGATGAGTTTGTTCGCTTTTTGAAAGAGCAGCATGTGAGGCGGCGGGCGCAGGAGTTGACGTGAAATGGACGGATTTTGGCGCATCGCCGAGGAGAAAATTCGCGAGGCGATGAAAAACGGCGAGTTTGACAACTTGCCCGGCTTCGGCAAACCGCTTGAGATTGAAGACCTTTCCCGCATTCCAGAGGAGCTGCGGCTCGGGTATTTGTTGCTGAAAAACGCCGGCTATGTGAGGGAAGAAGCGGAGTTGCGCAAAGAGCTTTTGACGCTCGAGGACTTGCTTCGTTGCTGCGAGGATGACGAGAAAAAGCAGGAACTTACGAAAAAATGGACGGAAAAACAGCTTCGTTTTTCCGAACTGATGAAAAAACGGCAACGGGCAAACTCGAAGGCGTTGCGCGACTATGGGCGGCGTATTGAAGAGAAATTTCGCTAAACGTTTTTTTTAAACAAGAGCTGAAACAGTTGCATAAAATGAAACGGTGGATGACGAAAGAAGAAAAACAACAGCTTCATCAGCTTCATGAACAAACGAGGCAAGCGATGGAGAACAATGATCAGGAGGCCATGAAAAAACTGCTCCCGCAATGGCTTGAGCATATGAAAAAGAAAAATGAACGGTTGGCGAAATGGCTTCAAGAAGTGAAACAAGGATGATATAATGAAGAAAAAGGCCGTGTTCGATGCACGGCTTCTTTTTTTACTTTTTGTTGTCAGCCAAGGCAGGCGGTCGGGGAAGATTGCGCCTGTTTGTGCGCAGAAACCGACTCAGTCTGCCTGATGGATGCCGGAATGGGGGGTTGCGCCGTGGGGTATCCGATTGTTCTTCATGTGCGCGGCCGCCGCGCGGTCGTCGTTGGCGGCGGGAAGGTGGCGGCGCGGAAAGTTTACGGTTTGCTTGAAGCAGAAGCGGACGTTGTGGTAATCGCCCCGGAGGCGGTGCCGGACATTGAAGCGCTCGCGGCCAAAGGAGAGATCGTTTGGCGTAAGAAAACGTTCGCTGAAGACGACTTGGCAGGAGCGTTTCTTGTCATTGCGGCGACAAACGACCGGAATGTGAACGAAGCGGTGGCGCAAGCAGCAGCGCCCGGCCAACTCGTAAATGTCGTGGATGACCCGAAACGGTGTGATTTTCACGTTCCCGCTGTCATCCGCCGCGGTCCGCTCACCATTGCCGTGTCGACCGGGGGAGCAAGTCCGGCGCTTGCCCGTCGCATCCGCCGCGAGCTTGAGGAGAAGTATGGTGAAGAGTATGAGCCGTATCTTCAGTTTTTGCAGAAGGCCCGCGATATCATTTTGCGTGAGGTGGCGGACGATGCCGCACGAAAGCGGCTGTTTCGGGCGCTCGCTGCTGAGTCTTTCCGGCAGCGCGGCCGATGGGATGAAGAGTTGGCCCAGCTATTGGTGAACGAAAAAGAACGAAACGGGGAAAGAGGGAAAGAGCCATAAACATTCCGATGTATATTGTCGATGCGTTCACTGACCGGCCGTTTGCCGGCAACCCGGCGGCCGTCTGCTTGTTGCCGCAGCCGGCCCGTGATGAGTGGATGCAGCGTGTTGCCGCAGAAATGAATTTGTCTGAGACGGCCTTTTTAGTTCCACATGAGGGCGGCTATCGTCTGCGCTGGTTTACCCCTAAAGCAGAGGTTGATTTGTGCGGCCATGCAACGTTGGCGAGTGCCCATGTGCTGTGGGAGCGCGGGGAACACCGCCGAGATGAAGCGATTGCCTTTTTCACGAACAGCGGAGTATTGACGGCTATAAACAACGATGGTTGGATTCGGCTCGATTTTCCGAACGAAACGCCAGTGCGGGTTGAGTCGCCTCCTGCTGCGCTTGTTGGTGCCTTGCCAGCTGAACCGCTGTTTATCGGGCGCAACCGGTTCGATTATTTGGTGGAAATCGGCTCAGAACAGGAGGTGCGCAGACTGACCCCGGATTTCCGCCTGCTTCAAGAAGTAGATGCGCGCGGCATCATTGTGACAAGCCGTTCAGCGGCAGAAGAAGTGGATTTTGTATCGCGGTCCTTTTTTCCAGCTCTCGGTGTGCCGGAAGACCCGGTTACCGGCTCCGCCCACTGTTGCCTCGGGCCGTATTGGGCGGACAAGCTTGGGAAAACGACGTTAGTCGGCTACCAAGCTTCAGCCCGCGGCGGCATTGTGCGGGTGATGGTGGCAGGCGAGAGGGTTCAGCTCGAAGGAAAAGCCGTCACCGTGCTGAAAGGGGATCTGGCCGCCGAGGCCGCTTTCGGATTGCAACCCATCTGAAACATTCCAGCGGAAACAATGCCTGTTCCGGATCCGGTTGGGCGGGCTGGTGTTTTCTTCACTGCCTATGCCAACGAAAAAGGCGCCCAAGCCTCACGTGAAAGGCGGGCTTCCTTTTTTCGGCGGCGGGCCGGCCGTGCCGGTTCAGCCAGCTTGGAGGTGCGGCCGGCGCCTGTATACGTTTAGTCATCCCACCGATACGTCCAAAACCGTTCTGTTTTGAGCCAAGCAAGTGCATCGCCGCGTTTGGATGCCGCTTGCATCAGCCCTTCGGTTTGCGAACGGTGGGCGCGGATGGCGGCCAGCTTCGTCTCGATCACCGGGCTGACATCGCGGATGACGTCTGGCTGGCCAAGATCTTGTTCACAGTTTTTCGCAAACGCCACACAATGGACGGTCGGCCGTTCTTCTTTCGGCCAGCGCGTCAAGGCGCTGATGACTGCAGCGCCGCATGCATCGTGGTCAGGGTGAACGCTGTAGCCGGGGTAAAACGTGATGACGAGCGACGGGTTTGTTTCTGCCACGATGGCGGCAATCCGGTCAGCGAGTTCGTTTTCATCCTCAAATTCGACCGTTTTGTCGCGATACCCGAGCAGGCGCAAATCGCGAATGCCGAGAACGCGACACGCTTCTTCCAGCTCCTGCTTGCGGATGAGCGGAAGCGTTTCGCGGTTGGCAAACGGGGGCACGCCCATGTTTCGCCCCATTTCCCCAAGGGTCAGGCAGGCGTACGTCACCGGTGTGCCGCTTTGCACATGCTGGGCGATGGTGCCCGAAACGCCAAACGCCTCATCATCCGGGTGGGGAAACACAACAAGTACGTGTCGTTCCTTCATCGCAAGCCCCTCCTTATGCGAACGGCGTGTCGCTCAGCTCAAGAGCGACAGCCAGTTTCCCTTCGTAATCGTGTCCGGCCAACAACAATTGTCCTTCGTTCGTCCATTCCCAATGGGTCAGCCCTTCGGCGTACACCCAGCCGATTTGAAGCTTCAGCCCGACGCGGTACGGCCCCGGGCCGGTGATTTTGCCGCGGGTGAAGCGGATGCGGGCGTTGCGGATGTAGGCGCCGACGGAATAAAAGCCATCGTTATGATGGGAGGCGTATGCTCCGTTCGTCGTTTCCAAATGAATATATACGTCGCGATTGGCAAAACGATTCAGCGCCTCTTGTACGGCGGCCGTGTCGATCGGTTGCAAGCGGCTCCCTCCTTGCTGTTTGTTTTTCTATTATTGTACATGACCGAGGCGTGTGAGCGGAACTATTTCGACTTCTATTGTATAATAAAAAAAGAGACACATCTTGGACTCATCCGCACCTACAAAGCGTTGAATGATGATTCAACGAAAGAAGGGTGATGATCGATGGGGTTTCAAGGCAATGGTGTCACGATGCTCAATTTTGACGGCACTTACCGGCCGCAAAAGCGATTGTTCCGCTTTCCGCACGAATGGATCGATCTGTCGGATGTGCCGGAGACGAATTTGTATTGCAGCGGGGAGGCTCTCGCCGAAATCGAACGGCGGCTGCGCCGTCGGCGGATGCGCGGAGCGGTTTTAATCGGGAACGGCAACTTCCATTATGTAAGCTATTTGCTCATAAAGGAGATGAAAGAGCCGTTTACGCTCGTCTTGTTTGACCATCATACCGATGCCGAAGGGGGGAGCGACCGCCTCATTTCATGCGGCTCGTGGGTCGCTTACGCACTCGGACATCCGCAGCTGCAAAAAGTCATCATTGTTGGTCCGTCATGTTCTCCAAGCCATCTTCGTTTATCTCCAAAGATTACAGTTCTTCCTTTCGATGATCACGATGAATGGCCGACGGCGCTTTTGGACGCTATTCCGACCGGGAGCGTCTATATCAGCATTGATAAAGATGCGCTGCGCCGCGAAGACGCCGTGACGAACTGGGATCAGGGGATGATGCCGCTTTCCCGGCTGCTCGCTTGTTTGCGCCTTCTGCTATTCTATAAAAAAGTGCTCGGCGTGGACATATGCGGGGAGTACCCGCAAGCGGCTGTCGATGTATTCCATCCGTTTTGCCGTGAAGCGCAGCAAAAAAATGAGCGTGCGAATACGGCCATTTTGGAGACGTGTTTTCAATATGCGGCGCCGCATTTGCGGCCGGCTTAAGCAGGACGGATGGTGATCGCGCTTTTTCATTGGTGGAAAGAGCGCTTGGCGGCAGACGGACAACGTCTGCGCTGGGAATAGATCCAAAGCGGTGCAACAGTCAAATGCCGCTTCCGTACACAATGCGGAACTTAGTTTCGTCAGGGCGGACGGGGCGCGGCTCAACGTGCATGCGGGAAACTTTGGCAAACATCGTGCCGGCTTCAATCGTATCCAAAAACAGTTGGAGCTCGCTTTCATGCCCTTGGGCTTCCATCTCCACCGTCCCGTCATCGTTGTTTTTCACCCAGCCGGTCAGCTGGCGTTTGAGCGCTTCGTGTTGGACGAAATAGCGAAACCCGACGCCTTGCACGCGCCCTTCGACCATGACATGAACCCGTTTCATCATGATTGAAGACCTCCTTCGCTGCGGTCGCTTCGCTTCCATCATACCATGAAAAAAGGAGCTTGTCTGCTCAAGCTCCTTTTTTCGCTGCCGACAGCGCCTGCACCTGTTGTTGAATGAGCGTTACAAGCCGCGGATGATCCCCTAAGTATGAGCATAAATGCCACTGTTGATCGGAAACAGGCATCGCTTGCAGCTTCCGTTCGACTGTTTTCATTAAAACGCCGGTAAACAGCAAATACGGCACGATAAAGACGCGCCGGTATATGGATGCCTGCGCCCGCTTGAACCCTTCGTCAAGCGTCGGGCGGATGGCGGCGAGAAAACAAACGTCAACGTGCGGCACGCTCGTTTTTTCTTGCAAGCGCCGGGCGATGGCGGCGATGTCGCGCTTCGTATCCGGGTCGCTGCTGCCGCGGCCAATCAGCAGAACCATTGATTCATGATCAAGCGGCGCCGGCTGCTCGCCGATGCGGTCGATGATGATGTCAATCATTGCATCGTGGACGCCAAACGGTGCTCCGCAGACGATCTCCAAAGACGGATGGCGCTGTTTCGCTGCTTTAAGCGCAGCCGGAATGTCCTGTTTGGCATGTCCGGCGGATAGAAGCAGCAACGGGATGACGATCACACGGGTTGCCCCTTGGGCGGCGCAACGGTCAACGCCGGTCGCAATATCCGGCTCAGCCAGCTCAACGAAGCACAGTTCTTGAATCGGGATGTCGATGGCCGCCTTGCATTGTTCAACGAAGCGGGCTGCTTCTCGGCGCGCAGCCGGAACCCGGCTGCCGTGGCTGACGTACAAAATGGCTTCCATCGCCATTGCCTCACGAGGTGGCGCCGGCAGCTGCCGATGATGACAGCAACCGCTCAAACCATTGAATGTTGGCGCGCAGCCGGACGACATCCCCGATGATGACCATGCTTGGATTTTCGATGCGTTCTTTGGCGGCAATAGCGGTGATTGTCGCCAGCGTGCCGGTGACCGTGCGCTGGATGGGGGTCGTTCCCCACTGAATGATCGCCGTCGGCGTATCCGGCGCCTTGCCGTATTTCATCAGCTGGCCGCAAATGTATGGCAAATTGTGGACGCCCATGTAAATGGCGATCGTATCAATGCCTTTGGCGAGGCTTTCCCACTTAATGTCTTCGCGGGTTCCGTCGCGGCGATGCCCCGTGACAAAGGCGACGCTGGAGCTGAACTCGCGATGGGTGACAGGAATACCGGCGTAAGCGGCCGCCGCGATGGCCGATGTGACGCCAGGGACGATCTCAAACTCGATCCCGTGCTGAACGAGCGCTTCCGCCTCTTCACCGCCGCGCCCGAACACAAACGGATCGCCGCCTTTTAAACGGACAACTGTTTTTCCTTTTTTTGCATGCAGAACGAGTGAACGGTTGATCGTTTCCTGCTGCATAGCATGGTAGCCGGGCAGCTTGCCGCAAAAAATGAGTTCAGCGTCTGGCTTGGCATATGCCAGCAAGTCTTCATTAATGAGGCGGTCGTACAAAATGACGTCGGCTTGTTGAATGCATTTCAACCCTTTGACGGTAATGAGTTCCGGATCGCCGGGGCCGGCCCCGACCAAATATACTTTCCCCATCGTTGTTTCAGCCCTTTCTGTCGTGATCCCGTCAGCTGCCGGCAGCAGTGCAAACGTTCCGTTGACGGGCGTGTTGATTAACCATTAAAAACCAGTTGATATCGCTCTATTCCTAGCTTTTCTGCCGTAGTCGGCAAGCAGTTCGCTTGCCATGCCGACTGGGCATGCGTATAGCATGCCCTCCTCGAACAATGAACGCTTTGCAGGCAAATGACATTTGCCCGCCGGCGTTCTTGTTCGTGGGAAGAGGCAGAAAAGCTTGTGTTCAGCCATATGATTCTGTGTTTTAGTAATGGATAATCAACACTCGTGTTCCGTTGAATTTCATTGTAAACGGCCTGGCCGTGGCATGAAAACGACTTTGTAAAATCGTCTCCCACTCTTTTTTCGAGTGGGAGACACGGTATCGTTAATGGGTTTCCGATGCGGGGATGAATCCGCGCTCCCGCAAATACGCGAGCACTTGCTCGACACATTCGTCCACCGAATAACGATGCGTTTCGATGGTCAGCTCCGGCGCTTCCGGCGCTTCATACGGCGAATCGATGCCGGTGAATTCGCGGATTTCCCCGCGGCGCGCTTTTTGATACAGCCCCTTTGGATCGCGCTTCTCGCATTCCTCAATCGGGCAGTTGACATATATCTCAATGAATTCGTCTTCCTCGACTAAGCGGCGAACGAGCGCCCGGTCTTCGGCAAACGGCGAAATGAATGCCGTTAACACGAACTGGCCGCTGTCGACAAACAGTTTGGCGACTTCGCCGATGCGGCGGATGTTTTCTGTCCGATCGGCGGCGGAAAAGCCGAGGTCTTTATTGAGCCCGTGGCGGATATTGTCGCCATCGAGAACGTAATTTTGAATGCCAAGCTCAAACAGCCGTCTGGAGACGGCGTTCGCCACCGTCGATTTGCCGGATCCGGACAGGCCGGTGAACCAAAGGACGGCGCTATGATGGCCGTTGCGTTGGCGGCGATCTTCTTTTGTCACCGATGTATGATGCCAAACGATATTCGTGCTCATCTCGCTCCTCCTTTAGCGTGTCGACGGGGTGACCGTTTCGCGTTCTTGCAGCCCTTTGATCAAAACGGCGGCCACTTCCGGACGGCTGAATGTGCTCGGCGGCACTTGGCCGTTGCGCAACATTTCACGGACTTTCGTGCCAGAAAGGACAACGTGATATTGCGCGTCGTGCGGGCATGTTTTCGTCGATGCCATGCCTTCGCATTTCGTGCAATAAAAGCTGTGTTCGAAAAAGAGCGGTGTAATGCCAAGCTCTTCGGCTGTAAAGTTCGAGAAGATTTTTTGCGCATCATACGTGCCGTAATAGTTGCCGACGCCCGCATGGTCGCGGCCGACGATGAAGTGCGTGCAGCCGAAGTTTTTCCGCACCATGGCATGGAAAATCGCTTCGCGCGGACCGGCATAGCGCATCGCAGCTTGGAAGACGCCCAAGAAAACGCGGTCTTTCGGATAATAGTTTTCCAGCAGCACTTGATAGCTTTCCATCCGGATGTCGGCCGGAATATCGTCCGCTTTCGTTTCGCCGACGAGCGGGTTTAAAAACAAGCCGTCCACGATTTCAAGCGCGCATTTTTGAATGTATTCATGGGCGCGGTGAACCGGGTTGCGTGTTTGGAAGCCGACGACGGTATTCCAGCCGAGTTCGGCAAATCGTTTCCGCGTTTCGGCCGGATCGAAATAAAACGGAGCAAACTGGCCTTTGTCGGTCCGTTTGACGAGCGTAACCGCTCCGCCGACGTACACATCTGGTTTTTCAAACAGCTTGCGCACGCCCGGGTGAGCGAGTTCATCGGTTTTATAGACGAGCTTGGCTTCTTTCGTTTTATCCGGGCGGTAAATATCGGCGATTTCAATGACGCCGTAGACGTCGCCGCCATAAACGAGTTTCGCTTTGTCGCCGACAGCGAGTTCACTCGCTTTTTCTTCCGTCACCGCCAGCGTGATCGGAATGCTCCAGACAGTGCCATCAGCGAGGCGCATCGTTTCTACGACCGCATCGTAATCGGCTTTCGTTAAAAACCCGGTGAGCGGGCTGTAGGCGCCTGTGCCGATCAGCTCAAGGTCGCTTAGTTCGGCTTTGGACAGCTCGATCGTTTTCGTTGCTTCATCGATTGGGTAATCCGGATTCCAACGGTTGATCAATGTGCCGCCATGCGGAATGCTCAAACTCATGTTCATAACCTCCTAGATTGATAGATGTTCATTAAATGCCGCCGCCATGTTCATGAAGCGAACGCTCTTCTTCGGCGACTGTTTTTTTTAAGCTGATGACGCCAAGCGTCGCCAGGCAGACGCTGAAGATGGCAATCACCGTGTAAACATCGCTGTCAAGCAACAGTTTCACAAGGCTGTACGAAATGACAAGGGAAAATATTGGCGAAACAAACCACACTTTCAACAGTTGCACGACAATCCGCTTTTGCCAAATCGACATCCCGCTTTTCGCCGTGCCGATGCCGATGATCGCCGATGTCGTAATCTGCGTAAGCGGAACAGGCAAACCAAACAGCGACGAAATGATGACGAGCACGGCTCCCGTGCCGGAAATGGCGCTTCCTTCAAACGGGGAGAAGTTTGTAATTTTCTTTCCGTTTGTTTCTAACACGCGATGCCCAAGCAACAGGGCGCCGGCAGCGACAAACAAGCCGCCGAAGATAGTTGCCGGCCCGACCGCCATCAGCCCGGCGCCGACGAGCGGCCCGACGGCATTGGCCACATTGTTCATGCCGGCGGAAAACGCCTCGAGAAAGCCGGTGACAACGAGCAAGGCCATGAATGTTTTTTGCCAGCGCCCTTGTTCAAGCTGCGGATATTTTCGCTTGAGCGCCAAAAACCATTTGCCGACAGCCAGCGTAAACGAAAAGGCGACGATCGGGATCACGATCCATACCGACACGATAAACAGCAGCTTATGAAAGTACAACGCCTGATAGGCGATGCCAACGCCGACGACTGATCCGACGGTGATCTCGCTCGTCGAGAGCGGAATGCCCATGATGTTCGCCGCAAAAAGTGAAATGGCCGCCGCCGTTAAAATGATGACGACGATTTTGACGGTGAGGATCGAAGACGGAATAATGCCCGACCCGATCGTTTTCACTACTTCTCCGCCGCCGAGGCTGCCGAGAAACACGCCGATGCCGCAAAGAAGGAGGGCCATCGACTTTTTCGGAATGGCGCCCGACCCGTACGCGACGCCCATCGAGGCGGCCGCGCCGCTCGCCCCGATGTTCATGGCGAAGAAAAAGGACACAATAAAGGCAATGGCAAGGAGCATATCGTTGTTCTCCCCTTATGTGAGATGGAGCCCGCACTCCGTTTTCCCCTGGCCGGCCCAGCGCCCGGAGCGCAAATCGTTCGGATCCGATGCCGGCGCTGTGCAAGGGGCGCAGCCGATGCTCGGGTAGCCCCGGTCATGGAGCACGTTGTACGGAAGACCGTGTTTATATACGTAATTCCAAACGTCTTTCCACGTCCAATGAATGAGCGGGCACACTTTAATGGAGCGGAATTTGTCGTCTTTATTGATGTACTCGACATGGCGCCGCGTCGGCGACTGTTCGCGGCGCAAGCCGGAAATCCAGGCGGTGACGCCGGTCAAGACTTCCCGCAGCGGAATGACTTTGCGCAACTCACAGCATTTGTTCGGATCGCGTTTCCATAGTTCATCGCCGAACTGTGCAGCCTGCTCCTCCAGCGTCAAGTGCGGCTGTTTCATCACGATGCGGAGCGACGGGTATTTTTCCTGTACGTTCGCGATCGTGTCGTACGTCTCTTGGAAATGCAGCCCTGTATCCAAAAAGACGATTTCCGCATCCGGCTTGACTTGGGAAATCAAATCAATGAGCACAATCCCTTCAATGCCGAAACTGCACGCATAGACAATGTCATCGCCGTATTCGCGGTACGCCCAAGCAAGGACAGCCAACGCCCCTTTCGTTTCATCATCGGACGGAAAAGACGGTTTTTCGGCCGTTTCCCATTGGTCATACGTGAGCATCGTTTCCCCCTCCTTAAAAACAAAGAAAATCAACATAATTAGTCGGATATTCATCCGGCAACGGGCAGCCTGGCGATAAAAACGCCCCTTCCATTTCGGAAAGAGCGGAAGAACGAGGGACGCCTTATCTTCCAAAATGGATCCCATTTTGCTGGAATTAGCACCTTGCCAAACGCGGCAGGTTGCCGGAGTTCATCGGGCCAGTCCCTCCCCCGCTCTTGATAAGCGTATGTAATTTATATTGATTAAAATTTTAACACAATTGGCGCTAATGTCAATCCTAGTTTTTCGATAGGAATTTTTTATATACATAGGCAGCTTCGCGATGCTTCCATCCGGTGACGGAAGGAGAGGATTACCGCTTGCGCAGGCTTCCGAGCTCCTCAACAATGGCCTGTATTTCGCTTGGACTGAACGTTTCACGCTTCATGACCATGTCGTAAATGTCTTTCAGTTCGTCATACCATGCCTCGGAAAAATGGGCCGGCTTAATCGCATCAAAATTGAGCACTTTTAATTTTTTCTTCAGCTGTTCAACGATATATTCGACGTTTTCTGCGGACGGTTTCGATAAATCCATGGTTTCGCTCCTTTCGTGGCAGGTTATCATGTATTGTACCACACCGGCGGTGAAAAAGGGGAGAGGCAATATAGTCCACGCCAGCGTTAGGTGGTAAAATATAGGTGCATGTGCACGAGCTGCTAGAAAGCGGCTATCAAGCGCTTGGATGAAAAGGGAAAACTAATGCCAAGAAAACGGGATGGAAAGGAGTGGCTGCTTCGATGGTCAAAGTGTTGTTTGTTTGCCTCGGCAACATTTGCCGTTCGCCGATGGCGGAAGCGGTATTCCGTCATTTGGTGAACGAACGGGGGCTTGACGGACAGATTGTCGTTGATTCAGCGGGAACGGGCAGCTGGCATGTCGGGGAGCCGCCGCATGAGGGGACAAGACGGATTTTGAGTGAAAACGACATTGATTATTCCGGCATCCGCGCCCGGCAAGTCGGGCGCCGCGACTTGGAGGAATTTGATTACATCATCGCCATGGACGCCGCCAATTTGAGCGATTTGCGCCGGCTCGCCGGGCCGAATTCGCCGGCGGTGATCGCCCGGCTGCTTGATTTTGTCCCGGATCGGGAAAAAGACGATGTGCCGGATCCGTATTATACCGGGAATTTTGCCGAAGTGTACCGCTTGATTCGCTCCGGCTGCGAGCATTTGCTTGACGCGATCGTCCGCGATCATCGGCTGGCCCCTAGGGAAAGAAAATGATGAAAAAACGGAAAAGGAGGGCGACCCGTGTTGGTGGATATGACGTTCATCCGCGAGTTGGCCCGGCGCTTTACGGAGGATGAAGTTCCGCGGCTGTCGGCGGAATTGGCGTATTACTTTCTGTTGTCGTTGTTCCCGTTTTTATTGTTTTTAATGACGCTGCTGGCTTACTTGCCGATCCCGCACGAAGATGTGCTTATGCTTGTGCGGCAGTATGCGCCGAAAGAAGCGCTTCATCTGATCGAGACGAATGTCCACCGTCTGATGGATGAGCAAAACGGAAAGCTGCTGTCGTTAAGCATTATCGGCGCCATTTGGTCGGCATCGAACGGCATGAGCGCCATTATGCGGGCGTTAAACCGCGCATATGACGTACAAGAGGACCGTCCGTTTTGGGTTGTGCGGGGCCTGTCGATTGTGCTGACGCTCGGGATGATCGCGGTCATTATCGTTATGCTTGTATTGCCGGTATTCGGGCGGATGATCGGGTTGTTTTTGTTTTCCACCCTCGGGTTGTCGCAGCCGTTTTTGACGATATGGAACACATTTCGCTGGGTGACGAGTGTGATCATCTTGTTTGTTGTTTTTACCGCCCTTTATTATTTTGCCCCGAACAAACAGCTGCGTTGCGTCAATGTCGTGCGCGGCGCTTTGTTCGCCACCGCCGGCTGGATTGCGATATCATGGGCGTTTGCCTATTATGTCAACCATTTTGCTGACTATACAGCCATGTACGGAAGTCTCGGCGGGATGATTGTGCTGATGATTTGGTTTTATTTATCGGGCATGATTCTCGTGTTAGGAGGGGAAATGAACGCCATTTTCGATTGTGAACGTGAAGGAAGAAAGCGGCTCCGTTGATGTGCATAAATGCTCCGCAAACCGGATAACGTAACGATGCGGGGGATTTTGATACAGGGGGGATTGCGATGACGAAGCACACGAAAAAAGACGGGGGTACGAAGCAAAAAGGGAAAAACAGGCCGAAACATAAAACGAGCGGCAGCGCCAACGGCCAAAACGGCTATCATTAGAAAAGGTGTCCCAATGCGGGACACCTTTTTCGCTGGGGCGGTCAGCGAACGGCGCTTTACTCCACAATTTCTTCATGATGGTGGTAATACCACTCGTAAATGTACTCGATCTCGGCGTCAGTTATGCAGGCGAGCTCTTCCCGCGACAACCCCGCACTTTTTCGATAAACTCGATCATGTTTTTCCGTTCTGCTCTGCTCATCATCGCCACTCCTTTTTTCTGTTTTAAAACAGTAACTTGTTATCTTGTTTTATTATATAACACTGAAAATAAAATGGTCAATGATTTTTTTAAAAAAACAAAAAATAAAAAAGCGGTCAAGCCGCTTTTTCCTGTTCCTTCCGTCCGGAAAGGCAGACGGCGGGGATGAGAAGAACAGCGGTGACCGTTAGAAAAAAGGCGTTCGTTGCCGCATCGACGGCGCTTCCGGCAAGGGGCGGGCCCACCATGCTGCCGAGGCTGTACAGCATTCCGCACAACAAGTTGCCGGTCGGGAGGAGCGCTTTCGGCAACAAGTCGGTCATATAGGCAATGCCAAGGGAAAAAAGGGAGCCAGTAAACATGCCGGCGGCAAACAGACAGGCAGCAAGCCCGACAGTGGACGCACCGACCGTGAGCACGGCCAAAAAACAGCTGGCGCCGGCCAGCAAGGCAAAACGAATTACCGCCCGCCGCCCGAACCGGTCGCTGAGCGCCCCGAGCGGGAGCTGAAAGACGATGCCGCCTAACGAGAAAAACGGCAAAATGAAGGCGATCTGTTCAGCGCTCATCTGCTTGCGCAAGGCATACAGCGGGAACACGGAATGAAGGGACGCTTCCAAAAAGCCGTAGGCAAGCGGCAGCAAGAGCGCTGGCCATGCATGTTTCCATGCACCGACCCACCGGCCGGCGGCTGAGGAAGAGCGTTCAAACGGCTTCGGTTTTTCTTTTGGCAGCCAAAAGACGGCCACCCATCCGCTGAAACTGAGGAGAGCGGCCAAATAAAACGGCCACGCCTCATTGATCGAGGCGAGCGAAGCGAGAAGCGGGCCGGCTGTAAAACCAAGGCCGAATGCCAAACCATACAGTGACAGACGCCGCCCGCGCTTAGCCGGCAGCGAAAAGTCGGTGATCCATGTCTGCGTCGCGAAATGAAGCATATGGTCGCCGACGCCGATCAAAAAACGGAGAGCCAGCCAAATAAAAAATGAAGAAAAAAGTGGAAAAAGAGTGAGCGAACATATTACAATAGAACCACCAAGGAGAATGATGGGTCGATACCCATACTTCACCAACGGACGCTCCAGAAACGGTGAAATGGCCAGCACGCCGATATATAGAGCAGCAGCATGCACCCCGTTGACGGACGAAGGGACGCCTTGTTCATCAAGCAACATGGCTAACAGCGGAAGCAACATTCCTTGGGACAAGCCAGAGATGGCCACGACCGCAGTTAAAATGGCAAAACGCATCGTCATATCCTCACTTCTTTAAATTGGCCAGCCCGCGAACAAACAGAATCCGTCTTTTCACGGCGGAACGGCTGGCCCGTATTCCATCGTACATACAAGCAACGATCAATGCAACGAAAAAATGTTGATGGGAAAGGTGGAAGAAACACAAATGAACAGGTTGTTTGCCTGGATGGCATGGATCGGCGTGCCGGTGTCAGTAATCGGCGGCTTTCTTCACTGGCCGACCGTCTTGATGTTTGGGCTGTATTGTTTGACGATCATTGCGCTCGCCAGCTATATGGGGCGGGCGACAGAGAGTTTGGCCATCGTCGCCGGACCGCGCATCGGCGGGCTGTTAAACGCCACTTTTGGCAATGCGGTCGAGTTGATCATCTCGATTTTTGCCTTGCAAGCCGGACTCGTGGATGTCGTGCTCGCCTCCTTGACCGGCTCGGTGCTGGGAAATTTGCTGTTGGTTGCCGGGTTATCGTTTTTTGTCGGCGGTTTGAAATATAAACGGCAAGAATTCAATATTTATGACGCCCGCCATAACGCCGGGCTGCTGACGTTTGCCATTTTCGTCGCGTTTGTCATTCCGGAAGTGTTTACAATGCAAATGGACGGCGGCGAACGGCTTGCGTTGAGCGTCGGCATTTCGATTATTATGATTTTGCTTTACATCGCTGCCCTTTACTTCCGGCTTGTCACCCACCGCGGCGTATACCAGCATAAATCGGACGAAGCGGAAGAACATGAGGAGCCGGAATGGGGAAAAGGAAAAGCGACCGCCATTTTGGCACTGGCTACGCTCGCGGTTGCCTACTTGTCAGAGCGGCTCGTCCATACGTTCGAAACCGTGGCGGAGTCGTTTGGCTGGAGCGAGCTGTTTATCGGGATCATCATCGTCGCCATCGTCGGCAATGCGGCGGAGCATGCTTCGGCTGTTATGATGGCATACAAAAATAAAATGAACGTCGCCGTCGAGATCGCCGTCGGCTCGACCTTGCAAATCGCCATGTTCGTCGCGCCGGTGCTTGTGCTCGTTTCGCTTTTGTTTCCGGAAAAAATGCCGCTTGTCTTTTCACTTCCCGAACTCGTCGCGATGGCCGCTTCGGTGCTCTTGATGATCGTATTGTCCAACGACGGCGATACGAACTGGTTTGAAGGGGCGACGCTGCTGGCGGCCTATATCATTATGGGCATTGGTTTTTATTTGCTTTGACGGATTCACCCGGGCGGTTGGCGCTCGGGTTTTTTGGACAGAGGCACGGCGCCGGGACGGAAGAAATTTTCACTGTCACGGATAAACGGTGCGTTTTGACGGAAAATAACAGTGAATATGAGATAGAAAGGAGCGAATGCGATGAAAAAATGGGCGGTTTCGCTGTTTGCGAGCGCACTGCTTCTGTATGCGGCAGCGTTCCCGGCATTGGCGGCTTCCGGAAAGCCGGCGCCCGGTGCGGTGATCGATATCTCGAAAGAGAACACATACCCGAATCCAACGCAAGACTTGCCGCATCTAGAGCCAAGCTCGTTTACGAAACAGCTGCTGAAATCAGCCAATGTGAACATTGAGAATCCTGAATTGGTTCATCTCTTTAATGAATCTTCGGCAACGAACGCGCCGTGGGCCATCGGCTACCGGGCGACGATTTATTTAGGCCAATGGCCACTCAACTACCAATCGCTCGAAACATCAACAAATTGGGAGTATCAAAAGGTCAATACGAATTTTCTCGACAACCGCGGCGGCGACACAGCACAAAAACTGTATTACAAACAGGAAATGCAAAAATACGTCCGTGGCGGCTTGACGGTGAAAGTGCCGAATGAAGACGCCGTCAAACGGATGATGTTGAACAAGGCCATGGAAAAAACAAATTTACCGCTCGCTTTCAGCACCGTTGTCGGTCTTGGCACGAAAAAGGATCAGCCGTACAACGTGCCGGCGAAAAAAATGGGCTATTTGTATGCGTATGCTCCGGCTGTGAATGAAAAAGGGAAAGTGACGTACGGGGAAGTGTATATCGTCTTGAAAGGAAACAAAAAGAAAATCGTCGTCAAAAACGTGACGACAAGAGGGGTCGGGGCATGGATTCCGGTGCAAGACCGGCTGTATATGTCCTATGTCGTCAGCGAGCAGCCGAGATAAAAGAGTCGGGCCCAAAAAGCAGGCGCGTTTTGGGCCCGACTCTTTTTTATGCGCATGGCCGATGATGCGCTTGCCTCTGCGGCGTTGCTGTTTATCGGGCGATGCGCGCCGCCCGTTTTGTAAAATCGACGCCGCGGTAATACGTCTGCTTGACGAGCACATTGGGCCCTAAGCAGCGAGCGGCCGGGCAGCGGCAAAGAAGTTCATTGGCGAGTTTCGAGCGCCGCCATCGGTTATACACATCCGGCAATGAATCGCGGACGATGTTGCCAAGCGGCGGTTCATCGCCGAAATCGGTGACGATGACATCGCCGGTGAAAATGTTGACATTAAGCCGCGAACGGCCGTCAGGGTCGTTGCGGACGGTGACGTTTTTGCTTTCATACAGCCGCTTTAATAGGCGAAGATCGTCTTCATTGTCGCTGCACGGGTAAAATGGCAGCGTGCCAAACAACATCCAGACGTTTTCATCGCGAATGTCAAGCAAATGGTGGATCGCCGCGCGCAGCTCATCGAGACTTAGCGTCTCTAAGGCGCTGGCAAAATCGCTTGGGTACATCGGGTGAATTTCATGGCGCCGGCAGCCCATTTCCTCAACGACTTGGCGATGGATCGTTTCCAAATGGCGGACGGTCCGTTTGTTTAACATCGTTTCCGCCGATACCATCACGCCGGCATTGGCCAGCGCTTTTGCATTGTCAAGCATGCGCTGGAAGTATTTCTCACGTTGGGCGCGCGTCGGTTTCCGCTCCATCATAGCGAATCCACCGTCGATGAAATCGTCGATTGTCCCCCAGTTGTGGGAGATATGGAGCACATCCAAATACGGAATCACTTTTTCGTAGCGGGACAAGTCAAGCGTCAAATTCGAATTCAGCTGCGTTCGCACCCCGCGCTCATGTGCATAGCGGAGAAGCGGAACGACGTATTGTTCAACCGATTTTAATGACAGCATCGGCTCGCCGCCGGTGATGCTTAATGAGCGTAAATGCGGAATTTCTTCAAGCCGGCGGAGCAACAACTCAAGCGGCAGCGCCTCGGGATCCTTCGCTGTCAACGTATAGCCGACGGCGCAATGTTCACAGCGCATATTGCAAAGCGTCGTTGTCGTAAACTCGACGTTCGTCAGTTCCAACTTTCCATACTCTTCTAGATCAACGTACGCCTCCCACGGATCGTACGCTGGCGTAATGGCCGGCATGGCGAATGAACGCATCGCTTTCTCCTCTCTCTATATAAAAAAGTTCCATCCTTCATTATTAGCCGCCTTATAAGCCCTTGTCAATCGTTTTAGCTGTTTTGCCTCTACCCCATTCGTATGATGAGAAAGGAACCATCATGAGATGGGAAAGAAAGATTTTTTACACAACAGCGAGAAACGGAGTATAATAAAAAAAGATAAGGACAACTGCCTATGCACGATGAGCATGGGAAGGGGCGTTTAGACAAATGGAAAAGTTCCAGCAAAGCATGTACGACTTGATCGTCGAGACGTCGACGAAGCTGCCGAAGGACGTCCGTCGAGCGATCGCTCGGGCGAAAGCGCGCGAAAACGCCGGCACGCGGGCGGCGATGGCATTGGATACAATCGTTGGCAACATTCAAATGGCGGACGAAAACGTATCGCCGATTTGCCAAGATACGGGCTTGCCGACGTTTAAAATCAAAGTGCCGGTCGGCGTCAACCAAATCGAAATGAAAAAAGCGATCCGGGCTGCCATTGTCGAAGCGACGAAAAATGGCAAACTGCGCCCGAACTCGGTCGATTCGCTCACCGGCAAAAACAGCGGCGATAACTTAGGGGAAGGCGTGCCGGTCATTAAATTTGAACAGTGGGAAAGCGATTACATTGACGTTCGCCTTATTTTAAAAGGCGGCGGCTGTGAAAACAAAAACATCCAATACAGCCTGCCGTGTGAACTCGAAGGGCTCGGCCGCGCCGGCCGCGATTTGGACGGCATCCGCAAATGCATTTTGCATGCGGTGTATCAGGCGCAAGGGCAAGGGTGCAGCGCCGGCTTCATCGGCGTCGGCATCGGCGGCGACCGCTCATCCGGCTATGAGCTCGCCAAAGAACAGCTGTTCCGTCCGGTTGATGACGTCAACCCGATTGAAGAATTGCGCCAACTGGAAGAATACATTATGGAAAACGCCAACAAGCTCGGCATCGGCACGATGGGCTTTGGCGGCGAATCGACGCTGCTTGGCTGTAAAATCGGCGTCATGCATCGCATCCCGGCGAGCTTCTTCGTCTCCGTCGCCTACAACTGCTGGGCGTTCCGGCGCATGGGCGTGAAAATCGATCCGGCCACCGGTGAGATCATCGAATGGCTGTACCAAGACGGCGAAGACGTCGATTTTGCAAAAGAGTTGGAAAAAGCGGAAGCGGCCGCGGCGCTTGAACAAGGAGAGACGCGCGTCATCGATCTCGTTCCGCCGCTGTCGGAAGAACAAGTGCGGAAGCTCCGCGTCGGCGACGTCGTCCGCATCAGCGGCGTCATTTACACCGGCCGCGACGCCATTCATAAATATTTGATGGATCACGATGCCCCCGTCGATTTGAACGGGCAAATCATTTACCATTGCGGCCCGGTCATGCTAAAAGATGAAGACGGCCGCTGGCACGCCAAAGCCGCCGGCCCGACGACCAGCATCCGCGAAGAGCCGTATCAAGGCGACATTATGAAAAAATTCGGCGTCCGCGCTGTCATCGGCAAAGGCGGCATGGGCGCAAAGACGCTGCAAGCGTTAAAAGAACACGGCGGCGTGTACTTAAACGCCATCGGCGGCGCGGCCCAATATTATGCGGACTGTATCAAATCAGTCGAAGGCGTGGATCTCATGGAATTTGGCATTCCAGAAGCCATGTGGCATTTGCGTGTTGAAAACTTCACCGCCGTCGTTACGATGGACTCGCACGGCAACAGCTTGCATGAAGATGTAGAAAAATCATCGTTGGAAAAACTGGCCCAATTCAAAGAACCGGTGTTCAAATAAACGTGAAAAAACGATTGGCAGCGTGACTCCCCAAAAGCATCCGCTTTTGGGGTCTTTTTTTGCAAAAAATGGCGTGCGTAAAGCAGCTGAGGGCGAAAACAATAAAAAAGAGGAAAAGACGGCGGCCAAGGAGGAACCAGGCATGAGATGGCTTATTTCTCTCGTTTTAGCGATTGCGCTTTTTCCCGCTTCTGCGTTTGCCGCAAGCAATCAAGCGATCCATTGGGGATTCAAGCGGAGCGAAAACCACGAGCCCCCGTCGGCGGGAAAAGAGCTCGATGAGCTGCTTGCCAAATATGACGCGTTTTATTTAGGCGATACGAGTGAAAAAACGATTTACTTGACGTTTGACAACGGCTATGAAAACGGCTATACGGTGCAAATTTTGGACATCTTGAAAGAAAAACATGTGCCGGCCGCCTTTTTTGTCACCGGCCATTATTTGCAAACCGCGCCTGATTTAGTGAAACGAATGGCTGCCGAAGGACATATCATCGGCAACCATTCGTGGCACCATCCCGATTTAACGACCGCCAGCGATGAGCGGGTGCGCGAAGAGTTCGAAAAAGTCAAGGAAAAGACAGAAGAGCTGACCGGGCAAAAAGGGATGATGTACCTTCGCCCGCCGCGCGGCATTTTCAGCGAACGGACGTTATCTCTCGCCCGCGAGCTCGGCTATTACCACGTCTTTTGGTCGCTGGCGTTCGTCGACTGGCAAACCGACCGTCAGCGCGGCTGGCAATATGCCTATGACCAAATCATGAAACAAATTCACCCAGGCGCGATTTTGTTGCTGCACTCCGTATCGAAAGACAACGCCGACGCGCTGCCGAAGGTGATCGACGACTTGCGAAAACAAGGGTATACGTTTGCCAGCTTAGATGAATTGATGGCGAAAAAGATGGGACTCCATCCGTGGCTGTTTCGCCCATAAGCGGTTTCGTTTGAAAAATGGCCCCACCCGTGAGCCGTTTGGTTCAGCGGGTGTTTTTCGTTATAATGAGGATACGGACGAAAGAAACAGGTGAATGCGATGTGGACAAAAACAGTGACGGTGACGGCGCCGTACGATTTCGCCCACGCCCTTGAGCGGCTTTCGCTCGACCCGCTGTTGGCCGTGGATCGGGAACGGCAGCGCATCACCGTGCCGCTCGCCCTCGACGGCTGTTTCGTGCCCGTAACGGTGGAAGGCGTCGGCACAAAAGATGACCCGAGATTTGTCGTTTCAGCTCCTTTTCCCGAGCGGCAAGACGAGGTGATGGAGCGGATTTCGCATCTGTTTCAATGGCGGACGCCGCTCGGGCCCATTCACGAGCATTTCCGCCGCACTGACCTGGCGCCGCTGTTTGCCGAGTATGAAGGAATGCCGCTTGTGCTCGATTTTGATCTATATTTTTGCCTCATCAAATGTTTGATCCATCAGCAACTTCATCTCAAAGTCGGCTATCGGCTGACGGAGCGGTTTGTGAAAACGTTCGGAACAGAAGTGGATGGCGTTTGGTTTTACCCGCGCCCGGAAGAAGTGGCCGCCCGTTCGTACGAGGATGTGCGCGCCTTGCAGCTGAGCGGGCGGAAAGCGGAATATATCGTCGATGTGTCGCGCCTCATCGCTGACGGAAAGCTGCGGCTTGATGAACTTAAGCAGATGGAAGACGGCGAGGTGATGGAGCGGCTGACGGCCGTGCGCGGCATCGGCCCGTGGACGGTGCAAAACTTCCTCCTCTTCGGCCTTGGTCGTCCAAACGTCTTCCCGCCGGCGGATATCGGCTTGCAGCGGGCGGTTGAAAAACAATTCGGGCTTCCGAAGCGGCCGACCGCAAAAGAGATGGCGGCGCTCGGCGAGCGGTGGAAACCGTACGCCAGCTATGCGGCGCTTTATTTGTGGCGAAGCATTGAATGAGAGGGACCGATATGGAAAAGCAACAAACGAACATCAAAATCAAAAAAGGCGACCAATTTCCTGTGACCATTCAACGGATCGGCATTAACGGCGAAGGGGTCGGCTATTTCCAAAAACAAGTCGTCTTCGTCCCCGGCGCGTTGCCGGGGGAAGAAGTCGTCGTCGAAGCGACGGACATCCATCCAACCTACGCTGAGGCGAAAATCAAGCGCATCCGCAAGCGCTCGCCAAACCGTATCAAGCCGCCATGCCCGCTCTATGACCAGTGCGGCGGCTGCCAGCTCCAGCACTTATCGTACGAAGCGCAGCTTGAAGCCAAACGCGACATCGTCATCCAAGCATTGCGCCGCCACGCCCGCCGCCTCGATGTCGACAAACTTGACATCCGCCCGACGATCGGCATGGCCGACCCGTGGCAATACCGAAACAAAAGCCAATTTCAAGTCGGGATGAAAAGAGGGAAGGTGCTCGCCGGGCTGTACGGCCTCAACTCCCACCGACTCGTCGACCTATCGGAATGCCGCATCCAGCATCCGCAAACGACGCGCGTGACGAACATCGTGAAAACGATTTTGCAAGACTTGCGCATCCCGATTTACAACGAGCGGACGAGAACGGGCGTCGTGCGGACGATCGTCGTCCGTGTCGGCTTCCATACGGGCGACATCCAGCTTGTGCTGGTGACAGCGACAAAAGACATTCCGCGCAAACAGCTGCTCATTGACGAAATTCGCCGCCGCCTTCCGGAAGTGAAATCAATCGTGCAAAACATCAACGGCGAAAAAACGTCGCTCATTTTTGGCAACGAAACCGAAGTGCTCGCCGGCGACGAGTACATTCAAGAAACGCTCGGCGACTTGTCATTTGAACTGTCGGCGCGCGCCTTTTTCCAGCTTAACCCGATCCAAACGGTCAAGCTGTACGAAGAAGTGAAAAAAGCGGCCGCCCTCACCGGAACGGAGCGGATCGTTGACGCCTACTGCGGCGTCGGCACGATCGGGCTGTGGCTCGCCCGCGATGCGAAAGAAGTGCGCGGCATGGATACGATCCCCGAAGCGATTGAAGACGCCAAGAAAAACGCAGACAAACATGGCTTTACGAACACGCACTATGTCGTCGGCAAAGCGGAATATTGGCTGCCCAAATGGGTGAATGAAGGCTGGAAGCCGGACGTCATCATCGTCGACCCACCCCGCGTCGGCTGCGACCGGGCACTGCTTGACACGATCCTTGGCGTCTGTCCGAAAACGGTCGTCTACGTCTCGTGCAACCCATCGAGCCTCGCCCGCGACCTCGACGCCTTGGCGGCCCAATACCGCGTCGACTACATCCAGCCGGTCGACATGTTTCCGCATACGGCGCATGTAGAAAGTGTAGCTCGATTAGTATTAAAGTTGTAAACACAAAATAAACTCGTTCCACTGAAAACATAACCGTTCATCACGAGAAAGAAAGTTGAGTATTGGAAGATGTTTGTCATAGCCGAGAATTTTTTAAACATATGTGGAAAACCATCGGGACAGGGAAGATATGGAGGAGAGAGATCAAAAATAAAGCGAAAGACGGGAGTTACTACTGGGTTCAGTCTACCATTGTCCCCTTTTTGGATGAACGAGGAAAGCCGTATCAATACGTGTCGATTCGAACGGATATTACCCGTTTGAAACAGTATGAAGAGCAAATCAAATATATGGCCAACCATGATGATTTGACGGGCCTTCCCAATCGCCGTTTTTTAACATTTTTCGTCTTTGCCGGTCATTGCATTCGACTGTCGAGTGACCGAACAACGCCGCTTAAAGACCCATGAATGGGTCTTGTGAAGCGAGTCGTTGTTCGGTCTTCCGTCACGCTAAGGCGTGACGGAGGCAAGCCACACGCTTGCCTTCGACAGTCGAAAATGGGCAAACCACTTTTCTGTCAAGGATATGTTAAACTTCTTTGTTGCATCTATATAAATTGCTGAAAGAGACGAAAGAGGAGGAACGACTGCTGGCCGTTTATTTTATTGATTTAGCGCGGTTTAAAAACATTAATGATTCATTGGGGCATTCGGTGGGAGACGAAGTGTTGAAACAAATGGCTGATCGTTTTCGAACAGTATTAGATCAAAAGCTGTTTTTGACTCGCGCGGGCGGTGATGAGTTTGTCGCTGTGGCGCCGCGGGTGAATTATCAGTTTATCCTTGCGTATGTGCGGACAATCCAACAAGTGTTGGCCCGACCATTGGAGATTGAAGGAAGAGAGCTTATTCTCTCCGCCAATATCGGAATCAGCGTTTTTCCTTTTGATGGAGAAGATTTAAACACGTTGCTCGGCCATGCGGACATGGCCTTGTATCATGCGAAAGAGGAAGGAAAATTTTATCAATTTTATCATCGAACGATCAATCAGCGCTTAATTAGGGAAACGATATTAGAAAGCCATTTGCATCGTGCTATCGAAATCAAATATTAAAGGAAATGGGGTGCAACGGAGGGCAAGGGTATTTTTGGAGGCAACCTGTGTCGGAAACGGAGATTGGATCGTTGTTGCAATGCAATGAGTGAACAGTTCAAAATGGCAATATAGGTCGTCTTGCCATACTCGGGTATGTTGAGGCAACGAATGAAGAGGAAAAGGAGCTGGTTTCATGGAAACGCTCAGACAACGGCTGCGATCCATTGATCAAAAGGGATATAAAGCGTATAAAACGATCGAAGGGACGTATTCGTTTCTATTGTTTACGCTCGCGATTGACCACGTGCAGGGCGATCCGTTTGCTGAGCCGTCCAAGGTCCGCGTGATCATACCGCGGGCGAAAACGGCGTTGGCAGCGGAGTGGATGAATACGAAACCGCGCCGCATCCGCTGTGAAGATGTGCTGGCGCGCCGCGTCTATCATGAATTGCGGCAATGGCCGCTGCGGGCGCGTGGATCGGGAAAAAGCGGGCTCGTCTTGATCGATGCCCCGGAGCAGAAGGTGCTCGAGCGGACAGCAGTGCAAGTGACAGACGAGACGGTCACTGTCTGTTTGTCGGTCGGGTTGCCGGCGAACGGGCGTCGCATTTTGGCGAAAGAAGCTGAGGCCATCTTTTTCGAGCAAATTCCATCTGTCATCGAGCGGGCGGTGTACGGCCTTCGGGAGGAGGATATTCGTGCGGCAGTCGAGCTTGCCGATCAGCAGCACGCCATTCGCCGCTATTTGCGTGAACACGGATTGGTGGCGTTTGTCGCGAACGGTGCGGTTTTGCCGCGGGAGAGCGGAGTGAGCGACAAGCCGCTTCGACGTGGAGCGGTGCCGTTTCAAAGTCCGCCAGAGCTGGAGATTGCGATCCCCGTTCCGCATCGCGCTGAACCGATCAAAGGCATGGGCATCCGCAAAGGGATTACGCTGATTGTCGGCGGCGGCTATCACGGCAAATCGACGCTGCTGCAGGCGCTGGAGCACGGCGTGTATGATCATGTCGCCGGCGACGGGCGGGAGTTTGTCATCACGGACAGCGGGGCGGTGAAAATTCGCGCCGAAGACGGCCGGAGCGTCGCCAGTGTTGACATTTCCCCGCTCATTGGCACGCTGCCGTATGGAAAAGAGACGAAACAGTTTTCGACGGAAAACGCGAGCGGCAGCACCTCACAGGCCGCGAGCATGATCGAAATGATTGAAGCGGGGGCATCGGCGTTTTTGATTGATGAAGATACGAGCGCGACGAATTTGCTCATCCGAGATGGACGCATGCAGGCGCTCGTGGCGAAAGATGCCGAACCTATCACGCCGTATATCGACAAGGCGCGTCAACTATTTCGCGATTACGGCATTTCGACCGTTCTTGTCGTCGGCGGATTGGGGGATTACTTGGATATCGCGGATTGCGTGATCAAAATGGAGCAGTACGTCCCGTTTGATGTGACGGCAGAGGCAAAACAAATCGCCTTGCAGATGCCGTCGGGACGGAAAGCGGAAGGCGGCGAGTCGTTCGGCTGCATTCATGAGCGCATTCCGCTGCCTGGGAGTTTAAACAGCCAAAAAGGAAAAAAAGAAAAAGCGGTCGCGCGCGGACGGCACGTCATTCAGTACGGGCAAACCGATCTATTGCTTTATGCGCTTGAGCAGCTGGTCGATGACAGCCAAACGCGGGCGATTGTCGCGGCGCTGCTGTATATGGAACGAAAAGGATGGTTCGACGGAAAGAAAACCGTCCGCCAACTGCTCGATGCGATCGAAGAACAATGGGATCGCCAAGGCTTGGGCTCCGTTTCGTTCCGAAAAGGGCATCCGGGTGAACTTGCCCGACCACGCCGATTCGAGCTGGCGGCGGCGCTCAATCGGCTGCGGACGCTCCGTTGCCGCCAACGCTGAACCATTGCGGGCGGAAGCGGATTGAACCTGCTTTCGCTTTTCGTTTCCGTTGATTTTGTCTAGCGTCCCCTTTCGATTATCGTTATAATTATGTTTATCAGTTCAATGAAACGGATGGCGGCGGGGAGGCCGCGGTTTGGCTGAAGGGGGATCGAGGCATGGGCAAATCAAAAGGTTCGATTGAATCGGAAATCAGCAAAGCATTGACAAAATGGGAAAAAGATTTTCTTGGCCGCGGTTCGGTATCGGTGAAAACCGATATTTTGCGCGATATGATCATCGTTTCGTTGCACGGCATCCTGACGCCCGCCGAGTACGCGCTTTGCGAATCAAAAGAAGGAATGTTATCGGTGAAGCGGTCGCGGACGAGTTTAGTGGAGTCTGGAGTCGATGACTTGAAAGAAATGATTTTTGAAATCACCGGCGAGAAGGTGAAGAGCTTCCATACGGATTTAAGCACCCGAACGGGCGAGCGGGTGATCGTCTTTAAGCTGTTCAACGATTTAGAAAAACAGCTGACGGGCTAAATGTTCGCCCGCATCGCCATAAAACGGCGCTCCGGACGAAGAAGGCATTTTTTTATAAAGTTGAAGAAGGCATTTTTTTATAAAGTTATTGTATAATTGAAACAACTTTTGTATAGTAAGTATAGGATAAACATAAAGGACAGCATGTCGGGAGCCCTTCAAAAAACTTACGCCAGTGTAAGTTCGTTGAAGGGAAACCGACCGGTGTCTGTTGCACAGCGGGAGATCTTCAAACAATCGCCTCACGATTGGTTGAAGGTAAACCGGCTATGGGCAATCTATAGGCAATGGTGCGGCCTTTTTGGTCGCGTTGCCTGATTGACATAGCCGGTTTTTTCTTTTTTCTCCCGAACGAAGACAAAGGACGAGGGGAGGAGAATGTGATGGCAGCACAATGGTTCATATGGGGATGGCTCGCCGCAGTGGCCATCGTTTTCATCAGCGCAGCCGCATGGCTGCATCCGCGCATGCCGGAGCGGTATGTGCATGTGCACGTCTGGCTGTTGCTTCTTCCGGGAGCGGCGGCTGCCGCCGGATGGATCGGCGCCGGCAACGCAGAGGCCGGGCCGTGGCGGTTTGATGCGGTCAGTTGGTTGGTGGCCGTCTATATTTCACTTCTCAGTTGGGCGATTCAACGGTTTGCCGTTCGCTATTTGCATGGCGACCGCGCTTACCGGCGCTATTTTTCCTTGTTGACGTGGACGGTGTCGGCCGCTTCTCTGACATGGGCAAGCGGCGACATGCGCCTCGTTGCCGTCTGCTGGGGGCTTCCATTGATGGGCCTTGTGGCGTTAACGGCATTGAAAAAAGAATGGAGGCCGGCGCAGTTTGTCGCCCGGCAAATGGCGGTCGTGTTCAGCCTGAGTTGGCTGGCCGTCGTCATCGCTGCCGTCTGGCTCGGAACGGCGGCCGGCGAATGGCAGCTTGCTTCTGCGCTGTCGGCGGAGCGCCTTGCCCGCCTAGACGCCTGGGAGAAGGCGGTGATGAACGGACTGCTTATTTTGGCCGCCATTATCCCGGCTGGACAATGGCCGTTCCATCGTTGGCTGATGGAATCGGCGGTGACGCCGACGCCGGTGTCGGCGGTGATGCATGCGGGGCTCGTCAATGCCGGCGGGCTGCTGCTTTGGCGCTTTTCCCCGCTCTTTAGCGGGACGGGGGCGCATATCGCATTGTTTGTGATCTCCTTTTGCTCGATTTTGATTGGTATGGGCATTAGTTTGGTGCAGGCGGACTATAAACGCCAGCTGGTCGCGTCCACGATGGCGCAAATGGGAGTTATGCTTGTGCAATGCGCCCTCGGCGCCTACGGGGCGGCGGTTGTGCATTTGGTGCTGCACGGGCTGTTTAAAGCGACGCTTTTTCTGCAGTCCGGTTCGGTTGTTCCGAGGATCGGCCGGCCGGGATTCCAACGAGGAAGCGGGTCATGGCAGGGAGGTCTTCTCCTTGGCGTGCTGCTTGGGGTGTCTTTTTGGTTCGCTTCCCCGAATGAACAGGCCCGCCTGCTGAGCGCGCTTTTGCTTGGGGCCTCGGCGGCGGTCGCTTGGGGACGGCTAGCCGATTTCCGCGAAGGCCGCTGGATGGGCCTGGCGGCGGTGGCTGTGTTGGCGTTTGGTTCGGAAACGGTGCGCCATCAGTTTTTGACGCTGCTCGGCCAGGGGGAAGCGACGGTTTTTGTGCCGCCTGCCGCGTTTGAATGGACAGTAGTCGTCTTGTTTGCGATGGCGGCATTGACCGCCGCCTGGCTGGCAAACCGGTGCACATCGGCGCTTGCCGTTCGGGTGTATATGCATCTCGTTCATCTCGGGGAGCCGCGCCCAGCGGCTATGGAGGCGCATCCCCGTTATTTGGCATCCTATCTGAAGGAGGGAATGGCTCATGAGTAAAAGTGCAATGCCGCTTGAACGGCTAACGGGGGAATCGAAGCCCACCGGCGCAGAAGCCCTCCCGCTTGCTATGCTTGTCAGCGAAGCGGCAAAGGCGGTTGCGCCGCTTTGGCCGATTTCCGCCTTTATCGCCCGCCATCCGTGGATGGGGCTTGAAGAGCAGACGTTTGCCGACGCAGCCGACCGCCTGCAGCAGGCGCATGGAATTGATTTGTATCCGCCGATGGCGGTTTTCCATGCGGCGATGGCAAAAGGGGAGATTGACCTTGTATTCGTCGAGCGGCGGCTGCAGCGTTGGCTTGACAACAAGCCGCTCCCGGTGCGGCGCCAAGAAGCAGAGCGAATGTGCCGCGCCCTCCTTTGGAATGAGACGGTGCCCAAGGAGGCGCTTCGTCTGCCGGAACTGGCGGAGCTGGCGCATGCGGCGGCATGGCGTCCGGCGGCTGTTCGGACGGCGGGCGCCGCGTTGCACGGCGTAAGCCAACGCCTTGACCAACAAACCGTCAAATGGTGCAAACTGTTTTATGGTTCGAACACGGCGCCATGGGCGCTTCCACATCGTGAGCTGGGGTTTTACGGAGCATGGCGCCGGCTCATCGCCGCCGACCCGGCGCTCTCGAAAGAGGAACGGAAGCGGCTTGCCGATTGGCCGCACGACGGGGAAGAGGCGCTGCGTCAAGCGTTGATGAAGCTTGGCGTACAGGAGGAAGAGACCGCCGCTTACTTGGAGGCGCATTTGTTGGCGTTGCCCGGCTGGGCTGGCATGGTTGTATGGCAGTCGCGCCGGACGGGCGACGAATTGCGGGGATTGATTGACTATTTGGCGGTCCGTCTGTCGCTTGAATGGACGCTTGTGGCGCCATATTTGCCGCTTGAACGGGAGGATCATGCGGACATCGGCGCTGCTCTTTCACTGTTGGCCGCTTGGCTGCATTGGGGAGGGATGACGCTGGAAGACTGGCGGAACCTGTCCGGCAAAGAGCAGCGCGCCCGGTTGGCGTTTATCGATCGGTTTTGGCGAATTGACCGGTGTCATCTTTGGCTTGAAGCGTGGGAAGATACGTATGAAGCGAAATTGAAAGAAGCGGTATTGGCGCATCAGCCGATGGATGAGACGAAGAAGGCGGTAGCGCAGCTATTGTTTTGCATCGACGTCCGTTCCGAGCCGTTCCGCCGCCATTTGGAAGCGGCCGGACCGTTTGAAACGTATGGCTGCGCCGGCTTTTTCGGCTTGCCGATTCAAACGCGCGCACTTGACAGCGATGACGCTCACCCGTCATGCCCGGCGATCGTCGCGCCGCAGCATGAAATCAACGAAACCGCCGCTTTGGAAGCGGCGCGTCCGTACCGTCGCCGGCGCGATGCATTCCGCTTTGTCGGCCAGACGTTTAAAAAGATCAAACAGCATATGTTGGCCGGCTTATTGCTTCCGGAAATGAGCGGACCATGGCTCGGCCTTCATACCTTCGCCCGCAGCGCCGCGCCGGCTTGGGCTGGCCGGGTCGTCCGCCAGGCGGAAGCGGCAGCCGAACATAAGCCGAAGACGGACTTGTCGCTCCACCGCCATGGAAAGGATGAATCGTCTGGACTGCCGATCGGCTTTACAACCGAGGAACAAGTGCAATACGTGAAGCAGCTGCTCGTCAACATTGGCTTGACGTCTTCGTTCGCTCCGCTTGTGGTTGTTTGCGGCCATGAAAGCGAGACGGCCAACAACCCGTACGCTTCGGCGCTCGATTGCGGGGCGTGCGGTGGTGCGGCCGGAGCGTTCAACGCCCGCGTATTCGCCGCGTTGGCCAACTTGCCGGAAGTGCGCGCTGGACTGGCGGCTGAAGGGATCAACATTCCGGATGAAACGGTGTTTGTCGCTGCGGAACATATTACGACCGTCGATGAAGTCCGCTGGCTTGATATGCCGCCGTTGTCCGCAGCGGCTGAGGCGGCGTTTCGACAGCTGAAGCAGGCGCTTGGCGAAGCGAGCCGCCGTGCGAACGCTGAGCGGATGGCAAAGCTCCCCCATGTCGGACAGACGCCGCGCGATCCGGTGGCGGAAGCGCAACGGCGCGCCATTGATTGGAGCGAGATCCGTCCAGAATGGGGATTGGCCCGGAACGCTGCGTTCTTGATCGGCCGCCGCAAGTTGACAAAAGGAAAGGACTTAGACGGCCGGGTGTTTTTGCATAGCTACGATTGGCGCGAAGATCCGACCGGTGAGGCGCTCGCCGGCATTATCGCCGGGCCGGCGACCGTCGGACAATGGATTAACTTGCAATATTACGCTTCAACAGTCGCACCGCACTACTACGGGAGCGGCGATAAAACGACCCAGACGGTGACCGGCGGCATCGGCGTCATGCAAGGGAACGGGAGCGACTTGTTAGCCGGCTTTCCATGGCAGTCGGTCGCCGCGTCCGATCGCGAACTGTTTCATGCCCCGCTTCGGTTGCTTGTCATCATCGAAGCGCCGTCCTATTATATCGAGCAGCTGCTCGACAGAAATGAAGAGTTTCGTCGCAAAGTGCAAAACGGTTGGCTCCGTCTCGCCTCGATTGACCCAGACAGCGGGGCGTGGGTGAACTGGGAGGCAGGCCGTCTTGCATCAAGGCAGAAGCGCTAAAAAGCAACGATTTGCCGCTTGCCGAGTTTGCTTGGCGGGCGGCTTTTTTTGCTGCCTGCCAAACGAGGCAGGGAAAATAGATGTACGCCGCGAAACAAGATAATAGTTGGTATAACAGCAACAAGAAAGACGAGGAAAGAGGGAAAGCGGATGAAAACGCAGTTTATCGCCGGCCATGCGCGGCTGCCGGCCGGAATGGCGGCCAAAAGCCTTTACGATACGCTGACGATTACGGCGGAAATTGATAAAAAGTACGGGGGGATCGTGGAGGCATCATGCACACTGGCTACTGAATGAACAGGGACTGGGGCAACGGATAAGTGAGACACCTGGATGTCGCCGTAAATTTTTTTATAGCGGTCAACAAATTGCTCTTTGCCGACTGTTTTTTCGTTTCTTCTGAGAGCATGTCGTACATTTTCGCAAATTGCTGTTTCGTCCAGTAGGAGGTGTACGTTTTTAATGCATCGTGCGGCGATGGCGGTTTGCTGCAGGAGAAAAGTGTGATTGCTAAAAACGAAATGAGAGCCAACACCCAACGAACATTCCCCATATGTTTCCAATCCCCCTTTTTCTGTTCTCTTTCCACTATATCATGGACAGGAAATATGATCCAACGAAAAGGATGATAGGAAAACATTGCTGTCCAAGGCCAAAAGGGGCAACATTTGCCTGCGTTCAGATATAATGTAGAGAAAGGGGAAACGATGACGCAAAGGAAGTGATGATGCATGTTCCGCATTTTAGTGACGGCAGACGCCAATTATCTTCCACCGCTGAAAGTGCTTATGTATTCGTTATTTTGCAATAACCGGCGCCCGTTTACATTTTATTTGCTTTATTCGCGCATTGCGGAGGAGGAGATCCGGGCGCTTAGTGATTTCGTTCGCAAGCAAGGGCATGAACTGGTGCCAATTTATGTCGACCCGCAGCTGTTTCATGATGCTCCGGTGTTTCGCCACTATACGGCTGAGATGTACTACCGACTGGCGGCGCATTTGTTTCTTCCGCCCGATGTCGACCGGGTGCTGTACTTGGATCCGGACATTGTCGCCATCAATCCGATCGATGAGCTGTATGAGATGGACTTTGAGGGGAACTGGTTTATCGCCGCCGAGCATACGCATTCGACCAAAGTGGCTAATTTGTTCAACAAACTTCGCTTGAAAACGCCGAATGCGAAAGGTTATTTCAACACGGGCGTCATGATGATGAACATCGCGGCGATGCGCGAACACGTCCGGCTCGCGGACATTTACCAGTTTATCCGCGACAACCGGTTTAAGCTTGTCCTTCCTGACCAAGATGTGCTCAATGGGCTGTATTGGGACAAAATCAAACCGGTCGATGGCTACCGTTACAACTATGATGCCCGTTATTACGATTTTTTGCAGCTGTTGCCCAACCCAAAACATAATTTGGCGTGGATCGAGGAAAACACCGTCTTTATTCATTATTGCGGCAAAGAAAAACCGTGGAAAGACAATTACAAAGGGGAGCTCGGCCTCTTTTACAGGCGATACAGCCAAGTGCTCGAACCGGCGGGGGAGGCGGCGACATAACGGTGCGGTCTGCACAGGAAAGAGGTGTCCCATTGAAAGGACACCTCTTTCCGTTACCGTTTGCGCTCTTGCCGGCGGATGCCAGCAGCGGCCGCGCGCGCCTGCGCCTCGAGGTCTTCATGGTCGGCAAATTCCGCCGAATATTCGACGTCAATGCCGTCAGATTTCAATTGTTTGGGAACCTGCGGCAAAGTTGCTTTGTTTTTGTCGCGCGTCCGTTGTCCGCGAGATCGGCCCATCGTCCATGCCCCCTATAAAGAAGTGTGAATCGTACGATTCATTCATTAGCATGGCATGGACGGCGCCGCCATATAAATAGCAATCATTTCTAATGGCGCGCTTTTTTGGCAGTGTAACCGCCCGCTTGGTCCGCCATTTTAAAATCGCGGGCATAGCTTACTTCTTGGGCGCTTGTCAACGTATGCTTCACTTTTTCGCGTTTTCGTTTTTCCTCCATCGCTCGTTCCCTCGCTTTGCATGATATGCCTTTAGTTCCATTTTGGACGAGGCCAGCCGTTTTTATGCATACATAAATAAAAGAGGATGTCCGAACGGACAGCCTCTTTTTCGATCGTCATGCGTCCTTCCGCGCTTACGCTTCTTTTCGTTGTTCCTTTTCCAGCGTAAAGGAGGGATGGCGCATCGTATAAAGCGTGTAGTTGTCTTTTGTAATTTCGTACAAATTGTATACATCCGCGCCGATTTGCTCGAGCAGCGCCCGCCGCGTTTCATTGGCCGGCGTGACGTACGGCAGTTTTTCCGCCGCTTTGATCGAGCGCACATTGACTTTGCGGATGCGCAAAAACACCGTTTCGATGGAAAGCTCATAAAACAGTTCATGGAAAAACGCTTCCTTGGCGCGCTGATTGTAGCCGCGCCCGTGGTACGGTTTGCCAAGCCACGTTCCTAAAAAGCCGGCGCCGTCTTGAATGTCAAAGAGGCTGATCGTGCCGATTGGGTTTCCCCATTCGTCTAAAATCGTGCGCGAAATCAATTCGCCGCGTTCTTCCGCCTCCATGAGCTGTTTTGTCATGAATAAAAACTCTTCGTACGAGCTGGCTTTTTGGCGCACGAAAGGGAAGACGTCCGGATGCACCATCAGCTCGTACAGCGCATGGCAGTCTTGCAGCTCGCGTTTTTTCAACATGGCCCATCCCTCCTTTGGATGCCGAGGGCAGCCTCCCAGCGGGAACCCACCCTCGAAATTTTTTTATAAAAACATCGTTAAAAAAATTTCGGGGTGGGAATCGAACCCACTAGAACCAGCGCGAGCGCTGGTGGCGCACCATTTGCCTCCCCCTTATTCCTGTCCGTATGCGGTTATGAACCACAACTGCCCTGAAGTCTTCTTTATCATACACGATTAGATGAAAAAAGGGAATTGCTTTTTTGTTAATTTTTTTGGATATTTTTTGTCAGCCTTGCGGCAAAAACAAATCCGTGAGACAATCTTCTAACGTTGGAAACGAAAAGCGGAACCCAGCTTGCAGCAGCTTTTCCGGAATGACGCGTTGCCCTTCGGCAACAAGCATGCTCATTTCGCCGAGGAGAAGGCGAAGTGCCCAGGCGGGAACCGGAAGCCAGTGCGGGCGGCGAAGCAGGCGGGAGACCGTACGACTGGTTTATTTTATGACTTCGCTTTTGGTGTCAGAAGTTCCTGCTTATGATACCATAAAAGATAAGGGGGACAAACAATGGGAACGATTGCCGACATTGTCGCAACCGAACAAAATGCTGAACGATTTTGGATTGTCGTGCACCGTGACGGCGCACCGTCGTTGAGATTGACAGTTGATCAAGATGTATTGCTTCAATTCCGCTTGAAAAAAGGGTTGGAGATCAGCGACGACCTGCTTCAACATATTGTGTATGCCGATGAGGTGAAAAAGGCGTATCAACAGGCGCTTTACTTTTTGGCGCACCGGATGCGTTCGGAGCATGAGGTCGCTGCACATTTGCGAAAAAAAGGCGCTCCGGATTCGGTGATTGATGAAGTGCTCAAAAAACTTCGCGCTGAGCGGTATGTTGATGACGGGGCGTTTGCGGCCGCCTACGTGCGCACGCAAAAAAAGACGGCGGCGAAAGGGCCGCTTCTCATCCGCGCTGAACTGGAACGGCTCGGTGTTTTGGGCTGCTTGATCGAGCAGAGTTTGGCGGAGTATACGTTGGATGAACAGATGGCCATCGCCCGCTCGCTTTACGAAAAGGCGAAAAAACAGCGCCGGGCTGAATCGGCTCGCGCGTTTTTGGAACGGGTGCGGCAGCAGCTGATGCGCAAAGGGTTTCCGCATGAGGTGATTGCCGCCGTTTTGGCGGATGGCGGCGCTCATACTGAACAAGAAGAACGGGAGGCGCTCAGTGTTCAGGCGGAGAAAGCGCACCGCCGTTATGCGCACCACCCGCGGCCGCTTTATGAGCAAAAGATGCGCCAAGCCCTTTATCGGAAAGGGTTTTCACTCGACTTGATCGATGAATGGCTGCGCGGGCAAGGCAGCGGTGAAAACCAAAAAGGGGGATCGTGACCATGAGAGAGGACCAAAAACGGTATAGCGAGATGACGAAAGAGGAGTTGCAGCGGGAAATCGCCGTGTTGGCTGAGAAAGCGCGCAAGGCGGAGCAGATGGGCATGGTGAATGAATATGCTGTCTATGAGCGAAAAATGGCCATGGCGAAAGCGTATATGCTTAACCCTGCTGATTTTCCTCCGGGAGAGATTTATGAAATTGAAGGAGCACCTGGGGAATATTTCAAAGTTCGCTATTTAAAAGGAGTGTTTGCCTGGGGCTGGCGGCTGAAAGGAAACGGGGAGGAAGAAGCGTTGCCGATTTCGCTGCTCCGCAAGCCGAATTTGCCCTCCTCATGACAGGCGGGATCAATTTGCAGCCAGACGGAAAGCGAGTCGAAAGAAAAAACTTAGGGGGAACAACCCCTAAGTTTTTTCGCTACGACTGCTTGCGCGTCTCCCGCTCTAAAATGATGAGGTCGAGCGTTTGCTGCGTTTCACCGTTCACCTGCGAATGAGCGTGTTTCGGATTGGCCCACGGCTGCTGGAACGGATTCGAGTAAAAGTTGTCATAAAATTTTTTGCGCTGATGGTGACTCATGACCGTTCACCTCGCTGCTGAATGTGCCGGGGAGCAGGCGAATGTGTCCATGCTCCCCGGTTTTTCTCTCTTTAGAAGAAGTCGCTGCGCTTGCCTGAAGCGCGCATCCGCTCTTGTGGGTGAGTGTTGGTCGTCCCGTCAGCCCGCTTGGACGCGTATTCCGCTTTGGCGCGCGGCTCGCCTTCGAGCTTGTTGTTGTTTTGGTTCGGGAAGTTGCGTTCCTTATTTCGCACGGCCCATTCCCCCTTTTGAGGCGAGCTCGTGTTGGATGGCCAACACGTATTCTTATTATGAAACGAAGGGGGGCGCTTATGTGTGCAAATTGTTGGGATCAAAACAAGCCGCTCTGTCAGTTTGGCGTCACCTCGAGCTTTTTCCGCAGCCTTCCTTCGCTGAAAATCCAGCCCGTGTATGAGCTGACAATGTTGAGGTTGCGGTCTAGCTGAACGACGGCCACGAATGGATAGTATCCTTTGCTCCGGTAGCGCAAATCAGTAAAGCGCACTTCATAATAGTCGTCGTATTCGTTCATTTCCCAACGGTACACCGGGGAAAACGACAAAAAGGCGGCGACGTTTTCATCGCGCTTGGCGGCGTTGATCACCGGGTGGTCGGGAAGCGGCCGTTTTTGGAAGCGGTCGAGGATGATGAGTTCGCCGTGTTTGACGCGGGCAACGTAAAATTCGTCGCAGGTTGAAATGGCTAAATGCCATTCGCGCGGCCGCCACGTCGGCACAGTAATGATGTCCGTCACTCCTTGTATAGAGGCGTGCACGAGCTGTTTAATGTTGGCTTGCTCGCGGAAGCGGAACACATAATACGCGGCCACGAGCGCATAAACGACGAGAAACGCATAACCGGGGTGGACGTTGAGAAACAGGGCGCCGACGCCGAGCAAATGAAGCGCAAAAATAACTGGGTCAAACGTATGAACGACGCCAAGGGCGATCCATTTTTTTGTGAACGGGCGCAGCGCTTGCGTCCCGTAAGCGTTAAAAATATCGACAAACACGTGAAAGGCAACAGCCAAAAACGTCCAAAGCCAAACGCGGAGCCAGTCCGTTTCCGGATAGACGGCGGCCATGATGCCGACGATCAACAGCGGCCAAATGACAACGGCGGGAATCGAATGGGTGATGCCGCGATGATTGCGAATATATTTGGCGTTATTGCGCAACTTTAAAATTGTATCGATATCGGGTGCCTGTGATCCGGCGAGCGTGCCAATCAATACGGCATGGGATAAAAACGGGTCATGGGCAATGGTGGGGTCGAGCGATGCTAAGCTGCCGAGCGCCACTCCCATCAAAACATGTGTGCCTGTATCCAACGTGAAGGCGCCTCCTTTGTCAGCGTCGCTTGTTAGTATATCCCGCCCGGGGTCGGGCCAATAACCGTTCTCTTGTCCAGTTGGGGCAAACAACGGTATGGCTATTGTATCATACGACACCGACAGCTGAGGAGGGGCGGAATCACTAAAATTCATTGCCGACGCAAGCCGGCAGCGGATGGTGTTTTGGCAAACAAAACAGCGCCCTGCTTTTGCACAGGACGCTGTTGGTTTTGGAAGAAGAGGTTTCAGTTGTCAGCTTTTTAGGTTTGTCGGCTGCGTTCCTTGGCCATTTTGTGGAAAAGCACGGGCCGCGGAAATCCGGGCTATTGGCGGCCGTCTTCTTTGGCCTCGGGGTGACGGGGGCTGGTTTGGCCGTGGCGCTTGGTTCGAAATACTTGCTGTATTTGTTTTACGGGGTGTTGGGAGGAATTGGGCTTGGCGTCGGATACATTGCGCCAGTGTCAACGCTTGTCAAATGGTTTCCGGATCGGCGCGGGTTGGCTACAGGGCTGGCGATTATGGGGTTCGGGTTTGCTGCGGCGATTGCGCGCCCAGCATGAACAAATCGCCTATGTTTCGGCGGCTAAGGAAAGTTGAGAACGATTTCCTTCCGTTTCCCCTCGGCGTGCGGCAAGCCACGCCGAGGGCTTTTTGATATAATGGGATGGACAATAGGCATCATGGGGGAAGAATAGTGAAAATCACAACGTGGACTAAGCGGTTTCCGGCGCGCGAGTTTCAGCGCGATTTGCTTGACTGGTTCGCCCGGGAGCGCCGCGACTTGCCGTGGCGAAAAGACCGAGACCCATACAAAGTATGGGTGTCGGAAGTGATGCTGCAGCAGACGCGCGTCGAGACGGTGATCCCGTATTTTGAAAAGTTTATGGAACAGTTTCCGACGCTGGAGGCGCTCGCCGAGGCTGAAGAAGACGAGGTGCTGAAGGCGTGGGAAGGGCTTGGCTACTACTCGCGCGTCCGCCATTTGCACGCGGCGGTCAAGGAAGTAAAGGAACGGTACGGCGGGCAGGTGCCGGACGATCCGGAGCAGTTTTCGAAGCTAAAAGGAGTCGGTCCGTACACAGTCGGGGCGGTGTTGAGCCTTGCCTACGGCGTGCCGGAACCGGCGGTGGACGGCAATGTCATGCGCGTGTTATCGCGCTTGTTTTTCGTGACGGATGATATTGCGAAACCATCGACGCGAAAACGGTTTGAACAAATCGTCCGCGAGATTATGGCGTACGAAAACCCGGGAGCGTTTAACGAGGCGCTGATTGAGCTTGGCGCTCTTGTTTGCACGCCACGCCGCCCATCATGCCTTCTTTGTCCCGTGCAAGCCTACTGTCAAGCGTTCGCCGAAGGGGTGCCGGAAGAGCTGCCGGTGAAAACGAAAAAAACAGCGGTCAAACAAGTGGCGCTCGCAGTAGCGGTGCTGGCCGATGATGAAGGACGCATTCTCATCCGCAAGCGCAGCAACACCGGCTTGTTGGCGAATTTATGGGAATTCCCGGGCTGTGAAACAGGCGGGGAAGAAGGGAAAGAGAAGCTCGGACAAATGTTGCATGAGCGGTACGGTTTGCAAATCGAGCTGGCCGAGCCGTTTGCCTCGTTTGATCACGCGTTTTCCCATCTAGTTTGGCGGCTGACGGTGTATCGCGGGCGTCTAGTTGACGGCGGACCGGTGGAAGAGCCGCTCCGGCTCGTGCCAGGCGACGAGCTTGAGTCTTATGTGTTTCCGGTGTCACACCAGCGTATTTGGCGTAAGTACAAAGAACAGGCAGGCGAAGCGCACCGCCTGCATTAGTCAGGCACTGTCATCGTGCCGTTTGTATACGTCGCTTCACGGCGCCCAAGGCCGCCGCGCGCTTCGATTTCTTCGAGAATTTCGCGGTAGATCGTTTGCCCTTCGGCGTTTAAATACGGAGCGATTTGCTGGAATGAATGGTGAAAATGAGCGAGTTCGTCGTCTGTCCATTCCGTTTTCGGGATCATGGACAATTCTGTCATATCGCGGCCAACGTACATAGGCTGCGCCTCCTTCGCGGTGGAATTCGGCTATATTATACGTAAAGGGGCGGAAAAACATGAGTGGAAAAGTAGCGGTCGTGACAGGAAGCAGCCGCGGCATCGGCAAAGCCATTGCGATGCGGCTGGCGCAAGAAGGATATGATATCGTGGTCAATTATGCCCGCAGCAAAACCGCTGCTGAAGAAACGGCTCGTGAAATTGAAGCGCTCGGGAGAAAAGCGCTCGTCGTCAAAGCGAACGTTGGCGATGTCGAGAAAATCCGGGCGATGTTTGCCAAAATTGATGAAACGTTCGGACGGGTCGACGTGCTCGTGAACAACGCTGCCTCCGGCGTGCTGCGCCCGGCGCTGGAACTTGAGGAAACGCATTGGAACTGGACGATGAACATCAACAGCAAAGCGCTTCTCTTTTGCGCCCAAGAAGCGGCGAAACGGATGGAGCGGGTTGGCGGCGGGAAAATTGTGAGCATTAGCTCGCTTGGGTCGATCCGCTATTTGGAAAACTATACGGCGGTCGGCGTCTCGAAAGCCGCTCTGGAAGCGTTGACCCGCTACTTAGCTGTCGAGCTGGCGCCGAAAAACATCGCCGTCAACGCCGTTTCCGGCGGAGCAGTTGATACGGAGGCGTTGAAGCATTTTCCGAACCGCGACGAGCTGCTCGCCGATGCGGCGGCCAACACGCCAGCTGGGCGCCCAGTCAAACCGGACGATCTCGTCAACGCCGTTTTGTTTTTATTATCCGATGCCGCCGAGATGATTCGTGGGCAGACGATTATTGTTGATGGTGGAAGATCTTTGCTTTTGTAGTGTCCACGGATAAGTCCGTCACCTTCGGGGCATAGTAAGGCATGTGGAGGTGAGAACAATGGCCAAACAACCGAACAAAACAGTAGCTGGCACGAACATTCAAGAAGTAAGACAACAAAATGCCCAATCGGCTCAAGCTGCTCAAGCAGGCCAATTCGCAACGGAATTTGCGGCTGAGACGAATGTGCAACAAGTAAAACAACAAAATGCGCAAGCGGAAGCTCGCAAAGCGCAAAATGTCAATCAATAACCAACGATCATCCATGGCTGACGCCTGGCGGTTGTGACGACGGCGTATGTTGCTACAAGAGCGCAGGCGATAGGCCGAAGATGGAAGGAAAAAGCAGGGGCAGCGCGCCCCTGCTTTTTTTGCGACAAAAACCGCCACTCTTTTGCAAGATTAGCGAAAGGGATTAACGGCTTAAGGAGCGAACTGTTTTGTTAAAGCCAGGAGGCAAAAGGGGAAGGGAGAATGGAGGAAGAATGATGGGGCATGGGTGGATGAATGCCGGGGACGAAGCGCTGTTTTTGCGGCATGAGATGGAGCGTTGCGACCAGCTTGCTCGCGAGTTGGACGAGCTCGAACGCGAAGCGCCGACCTCCGCGCTTCGCGAGGAAGTGCGGCGAATGAAGCAGCAAGTCGAAGACATCCGCCGCGCATTTTTCGGACAGATGGCGTCCAGAGCCTAGACGGAGCGGCCGCTTGGCCGTTCCGGCCTGGGCAAATCGGCCTGCTTTTCTTTTCATTGCCAAAAGAACACGGTATAATACAGAAGAAAAGCTCCCGTCGGAAAGTGGGGAAGAATGATGCCGGCATATCCTCGGGAAGGGAAAATCATTCAAATCCATAGCTACAAACATAATGGGATGATTCACCGCATTTGGAACGAAACGATCGTGTTAAAAGGAACGCCATCCTATGTGATCGGCGGCAACGACAAGACGCTCGTCATGGAAGCAGACGGCCGGACGTGGGTGACGCGCGAGCCGGCGATTTGTTTTTTTCATGCTAAGCACTGGTTTAACATTATCGCCATGATCCGTGAGGACGGGGTGTATTATTACTGCAATTTAAGTTCACCGTTTGTTTGGGATGAGGAAGCGCTCAAATACATCGATTACGATTTAGACATTAAAGTGTTTCCGGACATGACGTATATGCTGCTCGATGAGGATGAGTACGAACGGCACCGCCGCGAGATGCACTATCCGAATGTGATTGACCGCATTTTAAAAGACAACGTCCATAAGCTTGTCGGCTGGATTCAAGAGCGAAAAGGGCCGTTTGCGCCCGAGTTTATCGACAAATGGTACGCGATGTTTCAAGCTTACCAAAAATAAATAGCGGCGTGAAAAAAGCCTGTTCGGCACCGCTGGCAGGTTTTTTCTGCTTTTTTGTCGAAAGAGGCGCGCATGAGGAACTGATGGAAAAGGGAGGAAGCTATTATCATTTGTTGACGATCCAGCAGTTGCAGTAGTAAGCAAAAATATTAAGAAAATGTTGTCTGATGCCAAAGACTTCTTGACCCAAGCACCGTGGACGATGATTTTCCCTGGATTGGCGATCATGCTGACGGTGCTTGGCTTTAACTTAATGGGCGACGGGCTGCGCGACGCGCTTGACCCGCGGATGAAAAATTGAGAGAGGCGGCCTGCTAGGAGCGGCCGCCTGCCGACTTTTCGAGCTGTTTGGCCAATTCGTCATCGTAATGGTAATGGTGAAAACTATCAATTAACTTGTCTAAATGCTCAAGCCGGTCTCCATAATCAATAATGGCGCCGAGTAACGAAAATAAGCGGTAATCGGAAGGTGGCTGCCCGTCGGCGTAAATCATGGAAGCGAGCTGCCCCCGTTCGCGATCGATGCCTTCTGCCCACATGTGATGGGGAAGCGGCTTTGCTTGATGAACAAACTTCAGCAACATTTGCTCGTGATACCCAACCAGGCTGCCAAGGTGCAGGAAGATGGCATGGCGAAACGGGTCGGACAGGCGGCCCAACTCATTCTCAAGGCGGTGGAGCCATTTTAATACGGACAGCGCCCGGTCGGCTGAGGCAATCATTTGCCGATACAGCACAAGCTTGCGCGACTTTTGGAAGCGTTGGCGTCGAAAATAGGTGCGTTCTTCTTTATACATTAAATACAAGTGCTCCAGTTTCGTCATTTCCTCGTGCAACGTTTCGATCTCGTCCTTTAAGTGATGATGATCGGTCGCCTGCTGTTGACAAAGGCGAATCCATTTCAAAATCGCTTCCGTCTCATCGCGAATTTTTTCGTACAATTTCTTTTCATACTTTGGCGGCAAGAAAATCAAGTTGACAAGAAAGGCGGCGAAAATGCCGAACATAATCGTTAAAAAGCGGATGGCCGCAAATTCGATAAATTGGCGATCCGTGTATTCCATAATGGCAATGACGGTGACAAGCGCCACGGAAATTGTCGACGATTCAAGGCGCATTTTTAGGCAAAGAGCGATCACAACCATGAGCGTCAAGCCGACGACCAGCGGGTCGCGGCCGAGGATAAGAACCGCCGCAATCGCGAACAAGGCGCCGATCACGTTCGCCTGCATTTGTTCGATGAGTGACAAATATGAGCGATAAATGGTTGGCTGCATGGCAAATACAGCGGAAATGCCGGCGAACACCGGTGACGGAAAGTGAAAGAGCGCCGCCAAAAACAAGGCGAGCGCCACCGCGATCCCCGTTTTGAAAATGCGGGCACCGAGCTTCATCTATGGAAACCTCTCCTTTTCCATTTTCGTAGACCATTCAGTACTATACACACTTTTAGATATGAGTGCAAGAAAAAAAATATAACGCCCTGCCGAAATCAGCAGGGCGTGAAGGATCAAAAGGCGATCGGAGCATGTGCATCGCGCCGATTGGAGAGGCGGATTGCCATCTATTGGAGGAAATGGTCGCCATTCAGCCATTGGGTTCGCCCCGTTGTGGAACGGATGAGCGCCAGCGGCTGGCCGGGAGCGAGCGGTTCAGCATGGCCGCCCTGCGGACGAGAGGCGATGAATACACGGGAGGAATCATCCGTTTTCCAAAGCGCTCCGGCTGTTCCGGCGACCCATACGGCTTCTTGTTCGAAGCTGGCGGCCAAACATGCCGGCAGCTGTCCGATAGACGGCAAGCTGTGTCGTTTGGCCGCGTCGGGCCAAAAGGCAGCTCTGGCTGCCTCGAGCAGGCTGTAACCGTGGTCGTAAATAAGCGTTTCCACAGCGCCAACAGACATTTCCCCGCAATGGACAAGCATGCCGGCTGAACCGAGCCGCTGATGGCAAAAGAAAGACTCCGCCCCATTGGCATAGGCGAACGAAGCGGCTGAGGCGAAAAACGGATGGGATACATCCGGTTCGCGCAACAAATCAGCCAGTGTATATGCTTGATAGATCACATGAGTGTGGCCGAGCGAAGCAACGCGGACGTGCGGCTCGCGTTCCATAGCGGCCGTCAGTCGAAACAAGCGGTCTGATAACGAAAATACATCGCCTGGCAGCATGGCGATTTGCCAAAACAAGGCGCTTTCATCTGCGGATGGCCGGATGGTTTCGAACAGAAGAATGAAGCCGAACTGTTTGCACAATTGGCGAAGGTGCGCCCGAACCCGCTCAGCATCAGCGGAAGGCGCAACGTGTATATGGCCGACGGTGAAATAGCTGTTTGTTGCAATTTCCGGATTTTGTCCAGCATTCGCGAGTTTTTCCATCCATAGTTTGCGCGGGATGTCCAGCTGAATCGCAGCGTTTCCTTTTGCGCCCCATTGGGCAAGCGCCTGAAGGACAGTTTGGACATGTTCGTTGGTCGGGATGTTCCGCTTTTCCATTGCCGCCAACAGTATGGCGCCGCGTTGGTTCGCTTCGTTTGCCGAACGATATGTACGTTGCTCCATGTATACTTAGGCGCGGTCGGGAGGGCGCTCTCCCCTCGGCGCCGGTCACCTCCTCCACTGCTTGCTGGATGAAAAATACGAGTCTTAATTTTCAGAATTTGATGTTTATCATATCATGCAGGCAGGTGGAAATCAATGACCCTTTCCTGTTCTCCTGCTTTGTTCACAAAATTGTCAACAAATGCAGTGAAAACAAAACAGCGCCTGCCTGACGCGGGCGCTGTTTGACGAGGGTGACGGAGGCGCAAGCGCTTATAGCTGCCGAAACGCCTTGCCGACCGCCTCGATCGTATAGGCGATGTCGTCTTCTGTATGGGCGAGGGTGATAAACCATGCTTCATATTTCGATGGCGCGAGATTGATCCCTTGTTTGAGCATGAGCTTGAAAAATTTCGCAAACAACTCGCCGTCGCTGCGCTGGGCTTGCTTGTAGTTTTCCACCTTTTCGTCCGTGAAGAAGACGGTGAGCGCGCCTTTTAAGCGGTTGACGGTCACCGGAAGGCCGCATTGGCGAGCATGGGCAAGGATGCCCTCTTCCAGCATGGCTCCCAATCGGTCGAGATGCTCATAGACGCCCTCTTGTTTCAACACCTCAAGGCAGGCGATGCCCGCAAGCATCGATGCCGGGTTGCCGGCCATCGTCCCGGCCTGGTACGCCGGTCCGAGCGGAGCGACTTGTTCCATAATGTTCTGGCGTCCGCCGTACGCCCCAATCGGCAGACCGCCGCCAATAATTTTCCCCATCGCCGTCAAGTCGGGCTCCACACCAAGCAAGTTTTGCGCTCCGCCGTACATAAAGCGGAAGGCGGTGATCACTTCGTCGTAAATGACGAGCGCCCCTTCCTTGTGAGCAATCTCATTGATCGCTTCTAAAAAGCCCGGTTTTGGTAGGACGATGCCGAAGTTGCCGACGATCGGCTCAACCAATACGGCGGCGACTTGTTCGCCCCAAACATTCATCGCTTCACGGAATGAGTCGACATCGTTGTATGGCACGGTAATGACTTCTTGGGCGATGCTTTGCGGCACGCCGGCTGAATCCGGCGTCCCCAACGTCGATGGCCCCGAGCCGGCGGCGACAAGTACAAGGTCCGAATGGCCGTGGTAGCAGCCTTCGAATTTGACGATTTTGCTTCGTCCGGTGTAGGCGCGGGCGACGCGGATTGTCGTCATCACCGCTTCCGTCCCCGAGTTGACAAAGCGGACTTTCTCAAGCGACGGAATCGCCTCTTTCAACATCTTCGCAAATGTAATCTCATGCGGCGTCGGCGTGCCGTACAACACACCGGTCTCGGCGGCGCGGCGGATGGCTTCCGCGATGTGCGGATGGGCGTGCCCGGCGATGATCGGTCCGTAGGCGGCCAAGTAGTCGATGTACTTGTTTCCATCCACATCCCAAAAATACGCCCCTTGCGCCCGCTCCATCACGACTGGGGCACCGCCGCCGACCGCTTTGTATGAGCGGGACGGGCTGTTCACCCCGCCAACGATGTGCTGGAGCGCTTCTTCATACAATTGCTCCGATTTTGTCCATTGCATCGCTTCATCCTCCTGTTCCCGATGACTGCCTCTTTATTTTACCATAGCGCGCACACTTGTCTGGAAAAACAAAAAAGGTGAAAATAGCAACGATTTATGTATAATTGCAACATAGGAGAAGGGCGGATGACGTCCTTTTTGATGTTGATGTGATGAAGAGGCAGGAGGAGAACGATGAACGCCATCGAAGTAGAACAATTGCGCAAAGAATTTAAAGTGCACAAAAGCCGCTCCGGCCTCGTCGGAGCGTTTCGCGATTTATGGACGCGCCGTTATGCGACCATCCGGGCGGTGGACGGCATTTCGTTTGCGGTCAGGCAAGGAGAGATCGTCGGCTATATTGGCGAAAACGGCGCCGGCAAGTCAACGACGATCAAAATGTTGACCGGCATTTTAACGCCGACATCCGGGCGCATTGTCGTCAACGGGATGAATCCGCATAAAGAGCGGGAGAAATTTGTGCGGACGATCGGCGTCGTCTTCGGCCAGCGCTCGCAATTATGGTGGGACATCGCCGTGCAAGAATCGTTTCGTCTGTTAAAAAAAGTATACCGCGTCCCCGATGAGCAATATCGCCGTCATATGGGCGAAGTCATCGAGATGCTAGACATCGGTCCGCTCCTTGACAAGCCGGTGCGCAAGCTGTCGCTTGGCCAGCGGATGCGCTGCGAGATCGCCGCCGCCCTCATTCACAACCCGCCGCTGTTGTTTTTGGACGAGCCGACCATCGGTTTGGATGTGCTGGTGAAACTGAACATCCGCCAGTTTTTAAAGCAATTGAATGAACGGTATGGCACGACGATCCTGCTGACGACGCACGATATGTCAGACATTGAAGCGCTTTGCGAGCGGGTGATTATGCTTGATGAAGGGAAAATCATTTATGACGGTTCGCTCGGGCAGTTGAAAGAAAAATGGGGCCAAGGAAAACGGATTTCGTTTACATTTGTTGAAGAAGCCCCCCTCGTTGCCTTGCAGGAGCTGACAACTGGATTGGATGTTAATTGGAAACAAGGTGAACAGCCGAACGTTTGGGTGGCGCACGTTCCATCAGGAGGCGTGCCGGAAGTCGTCAGCCGCGTCGCCGCCCGCTATCCACTGCAAGACATCCACATTCATGAAGTGCCGACGGAGGAGATCATCCGCAATATTTATCAAGAAGGTGCGGCTAATGGGTAAGTATGTCGAGATGATCCGCATCCGCTTTTTAATGATGCTTGCCTACCGGACAAACTATTATACTGGCATTTTGATTTACGCCATTAACATCTCAGCGTATTACTTCCTTTGGTCGGCTATTTATGGCGGCAAATCATCGATGCAAGGAATGTCGCTTGGGCAAATGACGACGTATGTCGCCATTTCCTGGCTGGCGCGGGCGTTTTATTTTAACAACCTTGACCGCGAAATCGCGATGGAAATCCGCGATGGAAAAATAGCGACGGAACTCATCCGTCCGTACAGCTATTTAGGGATGAAAGCGGTGCAAGGGATTGGCGAAGGGTTGTTCCGCTTGTTCTTCCTATCGTTGCCGGGGTTGCTGGTTGTCTCGCTCTTTTTGCCGCTCGAGTTTCCGGAACACGCCAAAACATGGCTGTCTTTCGGCTTGTCGCTTCTATTCAGCTTTATCATCTTTTCGGAGCTGAACTTGCTTGCGGGAGTCGTGACATTTTTTACGTTCCGAAATGAAGGGCTGCTGAGGGCGAAACGGTTTATTATTGATCTATTTTCCGGTCTGATTTTGCCGTTGTCGTTTTACCCGGATTGGGCGCAACAGCTCATGGCGTATATGCCGTTTCAAGCCATCAGCTACATTCCAAGCATGATCATCACAGAAAGTTTTCAAGGAGCTGCTGTCCGTGATGGCCTGCTTCTGCAGGCGGCATGGTGCGTGCTGTTATGGTTTCCGATTGTGCTGTTATGGCGGGTGGCGAAAAAACGGCTCGTTGTGCAAGGGGGGTAGACTTTGTTTTACGTATCGGTTTTTTTTCAATATATGGCCCAGTACATGAAGACAAAATGGCAATACCGCGCGGATTTGCTGATTGAATGGTTGTCCGACTTCATGGCGCAGGCGGTCAACTTGGTGTTCTTGCTCGTCGTGTTTGGCCATACGACGCTGCTTCACGGTTGGTCGCGCGATGAGATGTTGTTTATTTATGGCTTTTTCCTTGTGCCGTACGCCGTATTTGGCGCCTTTTTTAATCTATGGGATTTCAACGAGCGCTACATTGTTCAGGGAGAAATGGATCGCGTGTTGACGCGCCCGGTTCACAGCCTGTTCCAGATCATTTTGGAGCGGATGGAGCTCGAATCGTTGCTTGGCGCTGTGCCCGGGCTGATCATTATGCTGTATGCCGGCAGCCGCTTGTCTCTTTCATTTCATTGGTATGATGTCTTCGTGTTTATTTTGCTTGTGATTGGCGGTGCATTGATTTACGCCGGCATTTTCATTTCACTGGCGACGATCAGTTTTTTTGCCGACGCCCGCACATCCATCATGCCGATGATGTACAACATCAGCAGCTACGGCCGCTATCCGGTCGATATTTATCACCGCGTCATCCGCTATATATTAACGTGGGTGCTGCCGTTTGCCTTTGTCGGCGTTTATCCAGCTTCGTATTTTCTCCATAAGCAGGAATGGTATGGTTATGCGTTTTTGACCCCGGTTGTCGGCATGTTGTTTTTCATCATCGCCGTGATGCTCTGGAGCGCCGGGGTCAGGAGGTACCGCGGGACGGGGAGCTGAGTGCTCCCGTTGTTTGCCGCGGCGTCTGTCATGAAATGGACAAACAATAGTCAAACAATCGCCACAATCGCGCATGCATTGCGGTGCGCCTTTCGCGTAAAATATTTATATGAAAGTGTTCGCATCACGAGTGTTGATTATCCAAAATTATACATACGCCTTCCATAAATTTGGGCATACTCAAACAAAGCAGCGGCCATCCCGGATTTCCAATCGAGAGGAAGCTGCCCAGAGAAAAAACGGCGAACGAACGAAATGAAGGAAAGAGAGACGTTCGTCTGTTTTTTGGTTTGATCATACAGCCATCGCAGCAACACATACGCGATGAACGCCGCAAACAGTTGGTTGTATACCGCATTTTCCGTCGTGCCAAACAAGGTCGGGACATTCAGATATTGCTTCACCCAACGGAAAAAGACCTCAACAGTCCAACGTTGTTGGTACATGTCGGCAATGGTTTCCGCAGACGCATGGAAGAGGTTCGTCACGACCCGAATGTCGCGGCCATTCGCATCTCGAAAGATCACTACCCGGTGACGCTTGGTGGAGCGGCATTGTTTCGTCCCCAACTGGCACGTGAAGTCGGCTTGAACCGATGAGGATGTGCTGGAAAGGCGTTTCAAGCTTTTTTTCTGATGAAGTTCGATGTTGTCCTTCATTCGAATGACAAAGAGCTGATGCTGCTCCACAAATCGATCGAGGCGTTCGATTTTGAAATACGCCCGGTCTTCCACGAGCACTTGTTGAGCGTTCGTCAACTGTTCTCCCACCGGGCCATCATGACGCAGTCCGATGGTTTCCACCACGTCTGCCGGCAGCGAGGATTCCGGCGAATACGCGACGTGCAGCTTCACTCCGGCGCGTTCGCCGTGATATGGCGCCCATGGCAGGCGGTTTTTCCCGACCGTGACGGTCGTCGAATCCACCACCCGAAGCGGTTTGGGAAACCGAAGCGAGCGGCGGGTTTGGCGGTTGCACTTGGAAATGATCAACGCCAACAAGCGTTTCATGATGTCATAGGGAACTTCTTTCGCTTTCTTGGATACTGTGGAATAATGGAATCGCGGCAATCCATACAGAGGCCCCACATCGGCTCCGTGGCGAAAGCTTTTCCATTGATGCATGGCGGCCAGCAGGAAGAAGTGAATCAACTCGCGCAACGTAAAGGTTCGAGACGAATCACGATACCCAACCGCTTCGGCAATCAGTTGAATCTCTTCATCCGAAACAAGTTTTTGCATCAAATTCGGGAGTGTGGTATGCTTGTTCATAGAGAGCACCTCCTGGGTTTGTTTGTGTCGYTACTCACATTCTACAGGAAAGGTGCYCKTKKTKCTAKAYMMWYTSGAWWYTAWTGSATAAWCAAYACGCCTGTTCAATTATATTAAAATCTTTTATTAAACATTATTCTTTGTTAAGCTACATTTAGCTTAACAGGGTGTAACCCTACACCCTCTACCCCATTGGCGAACGCCTTTGGGAATACTTTTCTCATGATGTTGTATGCTCCATTGACATCTGCGTTAATTAAAATACCTTTATTGGATTTAAATAAACCTCTCTTAATTCTTCTGTTCTTATCATAATTTTCTTTGATTGGAGCTTCGCCATCTAAAAACGATGTTCCACTTGTATATGATTCTTCTGTTAACACAACCTTAATTCCAACTTCTTCACATTTGTATTGTAATTGTTCAATAAACATATCATAAGGAATTTGAACGAACGCTTGATTTAATCGTTTCCCTAAATCAACCTCTTGTTTCCAATTATCATTTTTACCAATAACAATCGTATCAATATTATGCTTAACACACCAATCTACAACATATCTACTTGCTTTATGCATGAAGTCTTTAATTTTATTGTTTCGTTTTAATGTTAATTTTTCTAGTCTTTTACTCCAATTCAATCCATTTTGTTTCTTTAAAATACTTTGAAAATACGCTTTTTGTTTGTTGTAGTATTGATTTATGGATTTGACTCCTTTGCCATTAATAACAATCGGTGTTTCACCGATGTTATTTACCATAGTTACAAAGTTGTTTAATCCTAAATCAATACCTACAACACGATTACTTTCACGAATCATATTTGGAATTTCTTTTTTATAAACAACTTCAATTACGTAAATACTACCCTTTGGTACAATTCGCACTTGTTGCAATCCTTCAATAACCTTTGTTTTTAGTTTTAAATCAGTTTTTGGAAATTTAATATATCCATCTTTAATTTTGCATTGTTGATTAGTAAAAATCACCACATTACGCCCATTTTTCTTTTTATATTTAGGCAACTTTGGTTTACCCAAATATTTTTCTTTGTTTTTACTCCAATCCTTTATAGCCTTGAAAAATGACTTCCAGTTCTTATCTAGCAATCTTAATATTTGTTGCGATGTTTGAGCAGGTAATTCTTTATAAACTTGTTTATGTTTCAACATCTTATCTAATGAATTATAACGAATCCATTCATTGTTATTTATAAACTCTTGTCTAACAATGTAATTAGCATAATTGTAAAGATTTTTAGATTTGAAACATAAATCATTACAATAATGATATAAGTAATGATAGGAATTAATTTGATGTTGTTCAACTCTTGTTACTAAAATATTTATCGCCTCCTTCATTTATATTTTAATATTTTTTTATTATAAATTTTTAATATTCTATATTAGATTTAATTTATTTTTTGACTATACGGATATTTTTATTGAAAAAATAATCGCCTCGCCTCGAGAGAACAATCGGTAAATAGAAAAGAGATGATGGTTTCATTTTCCCCAAACGCTTCTCTTTTTTTAAAAAATCCATCTTCTAACCCAAATACTTCAATCGTTTTATACAAAGGGTCAACAATCCAATATTCTTTTACACCAAATTGTTCGTATAGTTTAAATTTTTCATTTCGATCTTTTAATGCTGTAGACGGAGAAAGAACCTCGACAATGAGTGTTGGTGCGCCTAAACAGCCGTTTGGTGTTAAGTTGTTTCGATTGCAAATGACAGAAATATCGGGTTGAACGACATGTTTTGCATATGTGTAGTCATCGTTTTCGGAGAGACGAACATCAAAAGGAGCAATGGCAACGTAGCAATCTTTATTTTGAAAGTACGAACGAAATGCGAACGATAGTTCCATAACGGTAAACTGATGCTCCCACGTTGGTGAAGGGCTCATGTTGTAAGCTTTTCCATCAATAAGCTCCCAACGCCCATCCCATTGAATATAATCGGCATACGTATACAGTTTGGATGGTTCTGGATTCATCGGATCTCCCTCGCTTTTTTCATTATTATACCATATCCAAAACGGCAACGATGATTGAAGATAACAAATTGCATTCGCGATGGCGGCTTGTGGTTGACTCGACAAGTTTGCAAAGCGGGCTGTCCGTAAGGCCAATGCAGCTGGTCTTACAGACAGCCCGCTGTCTTTTATGCGGCGCTAGACCGTTTCGGTTTGCGGGAGTTCGCGCGGATCGCCCGATGCCGTGTTGGGCGGCCATTGGGGCGCGTTTACGATGGTTTCGCCGCTTGTTCTTTTTGCCTCTGTTTCATGGTGCGGACGAGTTCTTCATCCGGTGTGACGTAGAGCGTTTGCTCGTTTTCGTAAATGACAAATCCCGGCTTGGCGCCGCTCGGTTTTTTTACATAGCGGATGCGCGTGTAGTCGACAGGCACCGACCCGGAGTGGCGGGCTTTGCTGAAGTAGGCGGCCAAGTTTGCTGCCTCGAGGAGCGTCTCGTCAGACGGCTGCTTGCTCCGGATGACGACGTGCGAGCCAGGGATGTTTTTCACATGCAGCCAAACATCGTCCTTATGGGCGAGTCTGGTCGTGAGATAATCGTTTTGTTTGTTGTTTTTGCCGACGAGTATTTCCGTGCCGTCGCTTGCGACGTAGCGGTCGAGCTCAGGGACGGCGGTTTTCCGCTTTTTCGCTCCTTTGGCCGCGCGCGGGCGCAAGTAGCCTTGTTCGATGAGCTCGTCGCGGATTTCCTCGATGTCTTTCGGCGAGGCGGTTTCGAGCTGGCTTAAAATCGTGTCGCAATAGGCGATGTCTTCTTTCGTCCGCTCGATTTGTTGTTGCACGACGGCGAGCGAGTTTTTCGCTTTTTGGTATTTTTGAAAGTACTGTTGCGCGTTCTCGGACGGCGATTTTTGCGGGTCGAGCGGAATGGTGACCGTGCCTCCGTTTTCGTCGTAGTAGTTTGCGACCTCGATTTCCGTCATGCCGCGCTTTGCGGCGTACAAATGGGCGGTGAGCAGTTCGCCGTACAGTCGATAAACGTCGGCTTTCTTTGCTTCTTCGAGCGTCTGTTCGAGCTTTAGGAGCTTTTTCTCGTTTTTCGCCTTTTCGTTCGCCATGAGCCGCTCGATGTCATGGGCTTGCTGCTTGACGCGGTCGCGCTCGGCCTTGCCGAAATAAAAGCGGTCCAATAGCTCGCTTGCACTCGCAAACGGTTGGCCTTCGATTTTTAAGTGCTTAAGCGGCAAAACGTAAAACCATTCTTTTTCCCCGTTCGTGTACATCATCGGGGCAAAGCGGCGGCCGCGCACGTCATCGATGAGCGAAAGAAAGCTTTTTGGCAGCGTCGTCCGGTTGGCGAGTCCAGCGCGGAACACCGCCTCATTGGCAAATAGCGGCGAAATGCCGCTGAAGGCGGAAACAAGCTGATGGGCGAGCTTGCCGGCGTGAAAGTCGATTTTTTTCAGCACCATTTCTTCCGTCGCCTCAAGCGGGTTCAGCTTGCCGTGCGTCGGTGGGGCGACGTACGGATGCCCGGGAAGCACCGTCCGGTAGCGGTTGACCGACGGCGGCAAATGTTTCAAGCTGTCGATGATCGTGTTGGTCGATGCATCAACGAGGATGATGTTGCTATGGCGGCCCATCACTTCGATGATGAGCCGCTTCGTCTGCAGATCGCCGAGTTCATCGCGGCCTTTTGCATCGATGATGATGATGCGGTCGAAATCGGCTTGGCGGACCGACTCGATGATGCTTCCTTCCAACTGTTTGCGCAGCCGCATGCAAAACATCGGCGGCTCGGATGGGTTGTTGTACGTTTCGTTTGTCAAATGGACGCGCGCGTACGTCGGATGCGCCGACAGCATCACTTTATGGTTATGGCCCCGGGCGCGCACAAGCAGCACGATCTCATACGCCGACGGCTGGTGGATTTTCGTGATCCGCCCGCCCGCAAGCGCCTCTTCGAGTTCACCGACAATGGCGTACGTAAACACTCCGTCAAAGGACATAGAAAACACCTTTCTATTTCGTTTGTTTGCTATTTCGATCTTACCATACGACCCGCCGTTTTGAACATTTCTTTGAATATTACCTGAAGACGGACGAAGATGCCCGACGAACATGTTGCATAAAATGGGGAGGCTCGCTTTTTTGACACGATTTTTTCCCTTATGGGGGAGATGGCGTGGCAAAGGGCCCCATGACTCCTTATGTTTGTGTCGCTAAACATCATGGCGGGGACTATCATTTTTTGGGACATGTATGAATAAACATAGAGAAGCGGGAACGGCGTGCGAAAAAATGGAAGGACGGAGGGAGACAGATGCAATGGCATACGCTCGCGGCAAGAGATGTCGCGCACGAGACGAAGACGAATATCAAAACCGGGCTTACGGCGGCGGAGGCGGAAAAACGGCTGCGGCAGTTCGGGTACAACGAGCTGGCGGAAGGGAAGAAGGAGTCGGCCATCGTTGTCTTTTTTCGCCAGTTTCAAGATTTTATGGTGCTTGTGTTGCTTTTGGCGACGGTGATTTCCGCGTTTTTAGGCGAGTATGTGGATGCGGTGGCGATTGTCGTCATCGTGATCATGAACGCCATTCTCGGGTTTATCCAGGAGCGGCGGGCGGAAAAGTCGCTTGCCGCCTTAAAACGGTTGTCCGCTCCGCAAGCGGTTGTGTTGCGCGGCGGGGAGTGGGTGAAAGTCCCCACGCGCGAGCTTGTTGTCGGCGATGTGGTGAGACTTGCAAGCGGCGACCGGGTCGGGGCCGACATCCGCTTGATTGAGGCGGCCGGCCTGGAAATCGAGGAGTCGGCGCTGACGGGCGAATCAGTGCCGGTGGCCAAATCCGCCGCCCCGCTTCATACGAAACAGGCGTCGCTCGGCGATTTGCACAATATGGCGTTTATGGGGACGCTCGTGACAAGGGGGAATGGGGTCGGGATTGTTATCGCCACTGGGATGAAAACAGCGATGGGACAAATCGCAACGATGCTCGAAGAGGCGGATGCGGGGGCAACCCCGCTCCAGCGCCGGCTTGAGCAGCTTGGGAAAATTTTGCTTTTCGTCGCATTGGCGCTGACGGCAGCGGTCGTGGCCGTAGGTGTCATTCAAGGGCACGACCTGTATGAAATGTTTTTGGCTGGTGTGTCGCTCGCGGTCGCCGCCATTCCGGAGGGGTTGCCGGCCATTGTGACGGTCGTCTTGGCGCTTGGCGTGCAGCGGATGATCAAACGGAACGCCATCGTCCGCAAGCTTCCGGCGGTGGAAACGCTCGGCTGTGCTTCGGTCATTTGTTCCGACAAAACGGGGACGATGACGGAAAACATGATGACCGTCACGCAAGTATGGGCAGGCGGGCGGACATTTGCGGTAAGCGGCGCTGGTCTTGAAACGGATGGCGAGTTTTCTGAACGCGGCCGGACGGTTGATCCGAACCGCGTTCCCGAGCTCGCTCGCCTATTGACAATGGGGGTGCTTTGCAATAGTTCGGAGTTGAAAGAGGAAAACGGCCGGCGCTACATCGACGGCGATCCGACGGAAGGAGCGCTGCTGGTCGCGGCAGCGAAGGCGGGGATTACAAAACGAAGTCTGCTAGGTGAGTATGCGATCGAGCGGGAGTTTCCGTTTGATTCCGAGCGGAAAATGATGACGGTCATCATTCGCGACCGAAACGGCCGTCGGTTTGTCGTGACGAAAGGGGCGCCCGATGTGCTGCTTGAGCGGGCGGACCGTCTGGAATGGAACGGGCACGAGCAGGCGCTGACCCCGGCGTGGAAAGAGACGATTGAGAAGGCGATTCGCCAGATGGCGTCTTCCGCCTTGCGCACGATTGCCATTGCGTATCGGCCGCTTGCGGAAACGGAACGGATCGAGTCGGAGAAGGAGGCGGAGACGAAGCTTCGGTTTCTCGGCGTCGCCGGCATGATCGATCCGCCGCGGCCGGAGGTGAAGCAGGCGGTGGCGCGATGCAAAGAGGCAGGCATGAAAACGGTGATGATCACCGGCGACCATGTGTTGACAGCCACCGCCATCGCCCAACAGCTTGGCGTGCTGCCGCCTGGCGGAAAAGTGATGGATGGGGCGACGTTGTCGAAGCTGTCGGTCGATGAGCTCGAACGCGAGGTCGATAATATTTATGTGTTTGCCCGCGTCTCCCCGGAGCATAAGCTGAAAATTGTCAACGCCTTTAAGCGCCGCGGTCATATTGTCGCCATGACCGGCGACGGGGTGAACGACGCGCCGGCATTGAAAGCGGCGGATATTGGCGTCGCGATGGGCCGGTCGGGGACGGAAGTGGCGAAAGAGGCGGCGTCGCTCGTTTTGTTGGATGACAACTTTGCGACGATTGAGGCCGCGATCGAAGAGGGGCGCAACATTTACGAAAACATTCGCAAGTTTATCCGCTACTTGCTCGCCTCGAACGTTGGGGAAATTCTCGTCATGTTGTTTGCGATGCTGCTTGCCTTGCCGCTGCCGCTCGTGCCGATTCAAATTTTATGGGTCAATCTTGTCACCGACGGTTTGCCAGCCATGGCGCTCGGGCTCGACCAACCAGAAGAAAACGTGATGAAGCGGCCGCCGCGCCGTCCCGATGAAGGGGTGTTCGCCCGCGGGCTCGGCTGGAAAATCGTAAGCCGCGGCTTTTTGATCGGCGTTGTTACGCTGGCTGCGTTTCTGACCGCCTATGAACGGAGCGGCGAGGATCTCGTTTACGCCCAGACAGCGGCGTTTGCGACGCTTGTGTTGGCCCAATTGATCCATGTGTTCGACTGCCGTTGCGACCATTCGGTTTTTGACCGCAGTCCGTTCGGCAACATGTATCTCGTTGCAGCGGTGATCGTGTCGCTGCTGTTGCTGCTGGTCGTGATCTACTACCCGCCGCTGGCTGCCGTGTTCCATACGAAGCCGCTTGCGGCCGTCGATTGGCTGCTCATCATCGGTTTGTCCGCCTTGCCGACCTTTTTGTTTGCCGGCTCGCTTTTTACGAGAAAATAAAAGGATGGATATGTTATAATAAAAAAGGTGATAGAGGAGCGCTCTATGACCTTTTCTTTTTCATCAACGACGCAACGGATGTGATGGCATGGTTTACAGCATGACTGGTTTTGGCGCGAGCACGAAAAAAACGGATCGCTTGACGGTGGCGGTGGAAATGAAATCGGTCAACCACCGGTTTTGTGAAATTTCCATTCGCCTCCCTAGACAATGGCTCGTGTTTGAGGATAAAATAAAAAAAGCAATTTCACCGTACGTGCGACGCGGAAAAGTGGAAGTGTTCGTCACGATCGCCGGAGAAGGGCTTGTGAAACGGAGCGTACATATCGATTGGGATTTGCTTGGCCAGTATTGGGCCGGAGTGCAGGAAGCCGCAAAGCGATTTGCCATTGACGGCAGCGTGACGGCGGCCGAGCTGCTTCGGCTTGATGGGGCCGTCGAAGTGGTGGAAGAGGAAGGAGCGAACGAGCAGGTCGAGCCGCTGCTTTTGGCCGCTGTCGATGAAGCGGCAAGGGAACTTGTGGCCATGCGCCGGCGCGAAGGGGAGGCGCTGGCCGCGGATTTGCGCGCCCGCCTTCATGAAGTCGAAGCTGGGGTGGAAGTCATTGAGCAGCGGGCGCCGCTTGTAGTCGAGCAATACCGCGAGCGGCTTGCGCGCCGCCTGCGCGAATGGGCGCCTTCTCCGGTTGATGAAGCGCGGCTGCTCACAGAAGTGGCGGTGTTTGCGGAAAAGGCGGACATTCACGAGGAATTGAAACGCATCCGCAGCCATTTGGCGCAAATGACGGACGTCCTTGAGGCGGACGAACCGATCGGGAGGAAGCTTGACTTTTTGGTGCAAGAGTTGAACCGCGAAGTGAACACGATCGGCGCCAAGGCGAACGACAGCTTGATCGCCGCGCAAGTCGTTGAGATGAAAAGCGTGCTTGAGAAAATGCGCGAGCAGGTGCAAAACGTGGAATAAACCGTTTAAGGCGGCTTGCCGGCGGCAAAACTATGACATATGGCAGGTGGGCGCGTCATGATGAGATTTATTAACATTGGGTACGGAAACATGGTGTCAGCCGCCCGCATCATTACGATTGTCAGCCCTGATTCGGCGCCGATTAAACGGATCATCCAAGATGCGCGCGAAAGCGGCAAGCTCGTTGACACGACGCACGGCCGAAGAACGCGCGCGGTCATCATCACCGACAGCGATCACGTCATTTTATCGTCCGTACAGCCGGAAACGGTGGCGAACCGCTTGTACGGAAGCGATGATTTCTCCGAGGAAGGGTAGGGTTTTCAACGTTGAAAAGCGAACGTGGATTGTTAATCGTCATGTCAGGGCCGTCCGGCGTTGGCAAAGGGACGGTGCGCAAAGCGCTGTTTTCGCGTCCTGACATCAAGCTTCATTATTCAGTGTCCGTCACAACACGCAAGCCGCGCGAAGGCGAAGTGGAAGGCGTCGACTATTTCTTTCGGACGCGCGAGCAGTTTGAACAAATGATTCGGGAAAACAAGCTGCTCGAATGGGCCGAGTATGTCGGCAACTATTATGGGACGCCGATTGATTATGTGGAAAAAACGCTCGCCGAAGGGAAAGACGTGTTTTTGGAAATCGAAGTGCAAGGAGCGATGAAAGTGCGGCGGGCGTTTCCAGAGGCGCTCTTCATTTTCTTGGCCCCGCCAAGTCTCACGGAGCTTGAAAAGCGGATCATCGGACGCGGCACCGAGTCGAAAGAGCTGATTGAAAATCGGCTGCGGGCGGCGAAAGAGGAGCTTGAAATGATGGATGCGTACGACTATGTCGTGGAAAATGATGAAGTCGAGCTCGCCTGCGAGCGGATCAAGGCGATTGTCACGGCTGAGCATTGCCGGCGCGAACGCGTCGCCGAGCGATATAAACGGATGTTGGGGGTGGAATGACGATGCTGTATCCTTCCATCGATTTGCTGATGCAAAAAGTGGACTCCAAGTATAAGCTTGTCACGGTGGTGGCCAAACGGGCACGCGAGTTGCAGGACGGTGCGGAGCTGATGGTGAAAAAGCCGGTGTCGAAAAAATTTGTCGGCCAGGCGCTCGAGGAAATTGCCGGTGACAAGGTCGAATTAGTGGAAGAGGAAAAATAACAACCTAGCTTTAGGTTGTTATTTTTTTCAATGTCGGGGGGTGGCCAACATGATCAAGGGAAAACATATTTTGCTTTGTGTGACCGGGGGGGTGGCGGCGTACAAGGCGGCGGTGCTCACCAGCCAGCTCGTCCAGCGCGGCGCTGAAGTAAAAGTGATCATGACAGAAGGGGCGTGCCAGTTCATTACACCGCTCACGTTTCAAGCATTGTCGCGCCAGGAAGTGTATGTCGATACATTTGCCGAAAACAACCCGGCCGTCATCGCCCATATCGATTTGGCGGACTGGGCGGATCTCGTCCTCGTTGCGCCGGCGACGGCCAATACGATGGCGAAGCTGGCCGCCGGCATCGCCGATAATATGGTGACGACGACGATTTTGGCGACGAAAGCGCCCGTCTGGATCGCTCCGGCGATGAACGTTCATATGTACGAGCATCCGGCCGTTCGGGCGAACATGGAGCGGCTCTGTGAGTTCGGCTACCGGTTCATCGAACCGTCGGAAGGCTACTTGGCGTGCGGCTACATCGGCAAAGGGCGTCTCGAGGAACCGGAGAACATCATTGCCCATATCGAGCGGTTTTTTGCCGGCGATCCGCCGCTGTTTCGCGGGAAGCGCATTCTTGTCACCGCCGGGCCGACGCGGGAGAAGCTCGACCCAGTCCGCTATTTCTCTAACTATTCGAGCGGAAAAATGGGCTACGCCATCGCCGAAGCGGCGGCCCGCTTCGGCGCTTCGGTGACGCTCGTCTCCGGACCGACGGCGCTCCCATCGCCCGATGGCGTCGAGACGGTGGCGGTTGAATCGGCGGAAGAAATGTATGAAGCGGTTTTGTCTCGCTTTGCGGAAACGGACATCGTGATCAAAGCGGCGGCGGTCGCCGATTATCGGCCGAAATATGTCGCAGCTTCCAAAATTAAAAAGCAACCGGGCGGTTATGTCGTCGAGATGGAGCGGACGGTCGATATTTTGAAGGCGCTTGGCGAGCGGAAAACGGGGCAGATTTTGGTTGGATTTGCCGCTGAGACGGACAACCTTGAGCAGTATGCGTTAAAAAAACTGGAAGAAAAGCGGCTCGATATGGTCGTCGCCAACAATGTCACCGAAGAAGGCGCAGGGTTTGCCGGCGATACGAACATCGTCACCATCTTCCGCCGCGACGGCGTCGTTCGGCCGCTGCCGCTCATGACAAAACGCGAGGCGGCCGAGGAAATTTTAAAAGAAATACACGCCTATATCGAGGGGATTCGATGAAAGTCGCCTCCGTGATTGTCGATGTTCCGTCCCGGCAGACGGACCGCCCGTTCGATTATGCGATCCCGGAGCGCTGGCAAGGCGTCATCCAGCCGGGCATGCGGGTGACGGTGCCGTTTGGGGCGCGGCGTTTGCAAGGGTTTGTCGTCGAGGTGAAAGACCATTCCGACATCAAGCAGCTGAAACCGATTGAGCATGTGCTTGATGTCGTGCCGGTGTTAAACGAAGAGCTGCTGGATCTTGGCCGCTATTTAACGGAAACGACGCTCTGTTTCGCCATCTCGGCGTACCAGGCGATGCTGCCGGCGGCGATGCGGGCGAAATATGAAAAAACGCTCCGCTTGACGGATGAACGAAATCGGGAAGCATTGCCGGACGACCTAAAGCCGCTGTTTGTCCATCAAATGGAAGTGGCTTGGAAAGACATTGAAGCCGCCAGCTTATGGCGGGCGGCGCAAAAAGCGGTACAGCAAGGTGTGCTTGAAGCCGTTTACGAAGTGAAAGAAAAAGCAGGCAAGAAAACGGTGAAGCATGCGCGTTTGGCCGTTCCGGACAAACAGGCAAACGACGCGCTGGCGGCGCTGCCTTCAAGGCAAAAGGACGTGCTTTCGTTTTTGCTTGAAAAAGGGGAAGCGGTGCCGGTTGCCGAGCTGCAAGCGGCGCTTGGCGTTTCCTCAGCGCCGCTGAAAGCGCTCGTCGACAAAGGATTGGTGGTGCTGAACGATGTCGAGGTGTACCGCGACCCGTACGAACATCGCACGTTTCAGCCGAGTGAGCCGCCGGCGCTCACTCCGGCACAAGAAGCGGCGTTGGCGAAAATCGCCGCTTCGGTGCGCGCCGGAGAGCACCGCACGTTTTTGCTTTACGGCGTCACCGGGAGCGGGAAGACGGAAGTGTACATGCAGGCGATCGACGAAGTGCTGCGCCAAGGGAAAGAGGCGATTGTCCTTGTCCCGGAAATTTCACTGACGCCGCAAATGGTCGAGCGGTTTAAGGGGCGGTTCGGTCCGAAGGTGGCAGTGCTCCACAGCGGGCTGTCCATCGGGGAAAAATACGACGAATGGCGGAAAATTCACCGGAAAGAAGTGCAGCTTGTCGTCGGTGCGCGCTCAGCCGTGTTTGCCCCGTTTGAAAACTTAGGGATGATCATCATCGACGAAGAACATGAGACGAGCTATAAGCAAGAAGAAATGCCGCGCTACCACGCGCGCGATGTCGCCATTTACCGCGCCCGCCGCCACAGCTGCCCGGTCGTGCTTGGCAGCGCCACCCCCTCGCTTGAGACGTTCGCCCGCGCCGCCAAAGGGGTGTACGAGCTGCTTGAGCTGCCGGAGCGCGTCAGCCGCCAAGGTTTGCCGTCGGTCCATGTCGTCGATATGCGCGAGGAACTGCGCAGCGGCAACCGCTCCATGTTTTCACGCCGGCTGCTTGACGGGTTGCGACAGCGGCTCGAACGCGGCGAGCAGGCGGTGCTGTTTTTAAACCGGCGCGGCTATTCAACGTTTGTCATGTGCCGCGGCTGCGGCTACGTCATCCGTTGTCCGCATTGCGACATCTCGCTTACGTACCATCGCGCCGGCGAGCGGATGAAATGCCATTATTGCGGGCATGAAGAGCCGCTTGCCCCCCGCTGTCCGTCGTGCGGAAGCGAACACATCCGCTTTTTTGGCACTGGCACGCAAAAAGTGGAAGAAGAACTGACGAGGTTGCTGCCGAAAGCGCGCGTCATCCGCATGGATGTCGACACGACCGGACGCAAAGGGGCGCATGAAGAGCTGCTTTCCCGTTTTGCCGCCAAGGAAGCCGATATTTTGCTCGGCACGCAAATGATTGCCAAAGGGCTCGATTTTCCAAACGTCACGCTCGTCGGCGTGCTGGCGGCTGACACGATGCTGCATTTGCCCGATTTCCGCGCCGCGGAAAAAACGTTTCAGCTGCTGACACAAGTGAGCGGGCGCGCCGGACGGCATGAGCTGCCGGGTGAAGTCGTCATTCAGACGTACACGCCCGACCATTACAGCATCGAGCTTGCCGCCCGCCATGACTATCGCGCCTTTTATCGGCAGGAGATGATGCTGCGCAAAGCGCACGGTTATCCGCCGTACTACTACTTGACGCTCATCACGGTCGCCCACCAGGAAGCGCCGGCTGCCGCCAAGACGGCGGAAAAAATCGCCGCCTACATGCGCAAACAGCTGTCAAACGAGGCGGTCGTTCTCGGTCCGGTCGCCTCGCCGATCGCCCGCCTTCACGATAGATATCGTTACCAGTGCATGATAAAATACAAACGGGAACCGAATGTAACGGCGGCGCTCAAAGCGGTCATCGACCGCTACCAAGCCGATGCCGCCCATGGCGGAGCGGCCATCACCGTCGATACGAACCCGTATATGATGATGTGAAAATGGAGGAAATGACGTTGCCAATATTGCCGATTGTCACATATCCCGCCCCGATTTTGGAGCAGCCGTGCGCCCCGGTGACAACGTTTGACCGCGAGCTTGCCCGGCTGCTTGACGACATGTACGATACGATGCTTGCCGCTGACGGGGTCGGCTTGGCCGCCCCGCAAGTCGGCATCGCCAAGCAGATCGCCGTCATTGACGTCGGCGATGAACACGGCCGGATTGAGCTCATCAACCCAGTTATCCTCGAGGCGCGCGGCGAAGAGGTCGATGTGGAAGGCTGTTTGAGCTTTCCCGGCCTGTTTGGCGAAGTGCCGCGCGCGAAATTTGTGAACGTGCGGGCGCAAAACCGGCGCGGCCGTTCGTTTACGCTTTCGGCCGCCGGTTTTTTGGCGCGCGCGTTGCAGCATGAAATCGACCATTTGCACGGTGTGCTGTTTACATCAAAAGTGATCCGTTACTGTGATCTTGAGGAATTGGAAGGATAGATGCCGATGACGAACATTGTGTTTATGGGGACTCCTGATTTTGCCGTGCCGATTTTGCGGCAGCTTCTTGACGACGGCTATCATGTTTCGGCGGTTGTCACCCAGCCGGATAAGCCAAAAGGGCGGAAGCGCCAGCTCGTGCCACCCCCGGTGAAAGTGGAAGCGGAGCGCCACGGCATCCCGGTGCTGCAGCCGACAAAAATTCGTGAGCCGGAGCAATACGAACAAGTGTTGGCGTTTGCGCCTGATTTGATTGTGACGGCGGCGTTCGGGCAAATTTTGCCGAAAGCGCTGCTGGAAGCGCCGAAATACGGCTGCATCAATGTCCATGCCTCGCTTCTGCCCGAGCTGCGCGGCGGGGCGCCGATCCATTATGCCATCTGGCAAGGAAAAACGAAAACGGGCGTCACGATCATGTATATGGTCGAGAAGCTGGATGCCGGCGATATGTTGGCGCAAGTCGAGGTGCCGATTGCTGAAACGGACACGGTCGGCACGCTCCATGATAAATTGAGCGCCGCCGGGGCTAAACTATTATCAGAAACGCTTCCACTTTTATTGGAAGGAAACATTGCGCCCGTTCCGCAAGATGAGGAGAAAGCGACGTATGCGCCGAACATTCGCCGCGAGCAGGAGCGGATCGACTGGACGCAGCCTGGTGAAGCCATTTACAACCATATTCGCGCCTTCCATCCGTGGCCGGTTGCGTATACGACACACAGCGGGAACGTTTGGAAAGTTTGGTGGGGAGAAAAAGTGCCGACACCAGAAGCGGCGCCGCCGGGCACGATTGTGGCGCTCGAGGAAAACGGCATTGTAGTGGCCACCGGCAATGAGACAGCCATTCGCATCACCGAATTGCAGCCGGCCGGCAAAAAGCGGATGGCCGCCGGCGAGTTTTTGCGCGGCGCCGGCAGCCGTCTTTCGGTCGGCATGAAGCTAGGAGAGGATCATGAACGTACGTGAACTTGCGTTGGAGACATTGTTGGCAATTGAACAACAAGGAGCCTACAGCCATCTGGAGCTCAATGAAGCGATTCGCAAAGGCCGGCTTGACGGGCGCGATGCGGCGTTGCTGACGGAGATCGTCTACGGCACGGTGCAGCGGCGTGATACGCTTGACTACTATTTAGCTCCGTTTTTGCGAAAGGCGCGCCGGCTGGAGCCGTGGGTGCGCATGCTGCTCCGGTTGACGCTGTACCAAATGGTGTATTTGGACCGCGTCCCGGATCACGCCGCCATTTTTGAAGCGGTCGAGATCGCCAAGCGGCGCGGCCATCGCGGCATCGCCTCGCTTGTCAACGGCGTTTTGCGCACGATCGGCCGTGAGGGTCTGCCTTCGCTTGAGGCGATTCACGACTCCGGAAAACGGCTCGCCGTCGCCACCAGCCATCCGGAATGGCTTGTCCGGCGCTGGATCGGCCAATACGGTTTTGAGGAAACGGCGCGCATGTGCGAGACGAATTTGCGCCCGCCGCAGTCAACAGCCCGCGTCAACCGGCTGCGGGCGACGGTGGAGGAAGCGCTTGACCGGCTGCGTGCTGAAGGCATGGCAGCTGCTCCCGGCCATCTCGCGCCGGAGGCTGTCCGCGCGGAAAAAGGAAATTTGGCGCATACGCAAGCGTTTCGCGCCGGTTTGCTGACGATCCAAGATGAAAGCTCGATGCTTGTCGCCCGGGCGCTTGATCCGGCTCCCGGCGAGCGGGTGCTTGACTGCTGCGCGGCGCCCGGGGGGAAGACGACCCATATCGCCGAGCGGATGGGCGGCCGCGGTGAAGTGGTCGCCGTCGATGTTCATGAGCATAAAGTGAAGCTCATTGAGCAGCAGGCGCAAAGGCTTGGGTTTCGCTGCATCACCCCCCTCGCCCTTGACAGCCGCCGGCTCGGCGAGCGGTTTGCCCCTGAGTCGTTTGACCGCATTTTGGTCGATGCGCCGTGCACCGGATTCGGCGTCATTCGCCGCAAGCCGGAGATCAAATACACGAAAGGGAAAGACGACGTCGCCTCGCTCGTTGCGGTGCAGCAAGCCATTTTGCGGGCGGCCGCGCCGCTGTTGAAAAAAGGGGGCGTGCTTGTTTACAGCACGTGCACCATCGAGCGCGAAGAGAATGAAGACGCGATCGCCCGTTTTTTGGCCGACCATCCGGATTTTGCCCTTGACGACCGTCTCGCCGAGCGGATGCCAGAGCCGGTGCGGCCGCGCGTGCGAAGCGGAATGCTGCAGCTGTTGCCGCATTATTTTGATTCCGACGGGTTTTTTATCGCATTACTACGAAAGAAGGTGTAAATGGAGTGGAAATCGTCCAGACCGCTGTCCGCCGGGCCTCCAGCGGCGGGCAGCCGCCATCGTTGCCGTCTGTTTATTCGCTCACGCTTGACGAGTGGAAAGAATGGCTTGCTGCTCAAGGCGAAAAGCCGTTTCGCGCCACACAAATTTACGAATGGCTGTATGAAAAGCGCGTCACCGATTTTGCCGAGATGACGAACTTGCCGAAACGGCTGCGCGAACAGCTCGCGGCGTCGTTTTCGATCACGACGCTCAAAACGATTGTCAAGCAAACGTCCAAAGATGGGACGATCAAGTTTTTGTTTGAGCTCCATGACGGCTATTCGATCGAGACCGTGCTCATGCGCCATAACTACGGCAATTCGGTGTGCGTGACGACCCAAGTCGGCTGCCGCATCGGTTGCACGTTTTGCGCCTCGACGCTCGGTGGGCTGAAGCGTCATTTGGAAGCGGGCGAAATCGTCGCTCAAGTTGTACACGTGCAAAAGGCGCTCGATGAGACCAATGAGCGCGTCAGCAGCATCGTCGTGATGGGCATTGGCGAGCCGTTTGACAATTACGATGCGCTCATCAAATTTTTGCGCATCGTCAACCATCCGAAAGGGTTGAACATCGGCGCCCGCCATATCACCGTGTCAACGAGCGGGATTATTCCGAAAATCTATCAATTTGCTGACGAAGGCATGCAAATCAATTTCGCCATTTCGCTGCATGCACCGACGAACGAGCTGCGGACGAAGCTGATGCCGATTAATAAGGCGTATCCGCTGCCGAAGCTCATGGAGGCGGTCCGATACTACATTGAAAAAACTGGACGGCGCGTGACGTTCGAGTACGGATTGTTCGGCGGAGTGAATGACCAACTTGAGCATGCCGAGCAGCTGGCCGAGCTGCTTAAAGGGCTGAAATGCCATGTAAATTTGATTCCGGTCAACTATGTGCCGGAGCGAAATTATGTGCGCACGCCGCGCAACCAAATTTTTGCCTTTGAACGGGCGCTGAAAAAACATGGAATCAACGTCACCATTCGCCGCGAACACGGACACGACATCGATGCCGCCTGCGGACAGCTTCGCGCGAAGGAGCGGAAAGAAGAGACGAGGTGAATCGGATGCGAGCCGTTTTCCGAACTGATATCGGCCAAATTCGCGAGCATAACGAAGACAACGGCGGTGTATTTGTCAACGAAAGCGGCCAATATTTCGCGGTTGTCGCCGATGGAATGGGCGGTCACCGCGCCGGCGATGTGGCGAGCGCGATGGCGGTGGCGCACTTGCAAGAGCAATGGGAGCAAGCGCCGTGCGTTTCCTCGCCGGCTGAGGCGGAGCAGTGGCTGAAAGTGCAGATCGCAGCCGCCAATGAGCGGCTGTTTCGCTACGCCCTCTCCCATCCGGAATGCCAAGGGATGGGAACGACGGTCGTCGGCGCCATTTGCGCTGGGCCGTTTGCCACCATCGCGCATATCGGCGACAGCCGCTGCTACTTATTGAACCAAAACGGAATTCAACAGTTGACCGATGACCATTCTCTTGTCAATGAGCTGGTCAAAAGCGGGCAAATTTCCAAAGAGGACGCCGAACACCATCCACGCAAAAACGTGCTTTTGCGGGCGCTTGGCACCGAACCGGCCGTGAAGGTCGATATCAAAACCGTTTCCATCGATGACGGCGATATGCTCCTGCTATGCTCGGACGGATTGTCAAATAAAGTGCCCGAGGCAGACATCGTGCAAATTTTGACCGGTGCCGGCGCGCTTGAAGAAAAAGCGCAGGCGCTCATCGAATTGGCGAACGGGCGGGGCGGAGAAGACAACATTTCGCTTGCAGTCGTTGATTTTTCAGTGGAACGTGAAGGTGGGTGATCGGCGTGCTTATCGGAAAGCGATTGAACGACCGCTACAAAATCATCAGCCTGATCGGCGGCGGCGGCATGGCGAATGTCTATTTGGCCCGCGACATCATTTTGGAGCGCGATGTCGCCGTGAAAGTGCTCCGCCTTGATTTTGCCAACGACGACCGGTTTATTAAACGGTTCCGCCGCGAAGCGCAGGCGGCGACGAGCTTAAATCATGAGCATATTGTGCCGATTTACGACGTCGGCGAGGAAGAAGGCCTTTATTATATCGTGATGGAGTATGTGCGCGGTTCGACGCTGAAACAGTACATTCAGCAGCATGCCCCGCTTCCGGTCGAGCGGGCGCTTTGCATCATGGACCAACTGACGTCGGCCATCGCCCATGCCCATGAGAACGGTATTATCCACCGCGACATTAAACCGCAAAACATTTTGCTTGATGAGCACGGCAACGTGAAAGTGACCGACTTCGGCATCGCGGTGGCGATGAGTGGAACGACGATTACACAGACGAACTCGGTGCTCGGTTCGGTTCATTATTTGTCGCCGGAGCAGGCGCGCGGCGGCATTGCCACTGAAAAGTCGGACATTTATTCGCTTGGCATCGTCATGTTTGAGCTTGTCACCGGCCGGCTGCCGTTTTCCGGCGAATCGGCCGTTTCGATCGTGCTGAAGCATTTGCAGGCGGAAACGCCGTCGCCCAAGGCGTGGAATCCCGACATTCCGCAAAGCGTCGAAAATATTATTTTAAAAGCGACGGCGAAAGACCCGTTTTACCGCTATGAATCGGCGCGCGCCATGAACGAGGACATCCGGACGGCGCTGGACCCGAGGCGGCGCAACGAGGCCAAATTCACGATCCCGGATGACGGCGATGAAGCGACGAAGGCCATCCCGATCATAAAACATCCGGAAAGCGCCGCGCTTGAGCCGGAGACGCTTGTCTATGAGGAAAAGGCGAACGAGCCGGCCAAAGCGGATGACGAGCCAAAGGCGAAGCCGAAACGGAAGCGGGTCTGGATCGCCTGGCTTGCCGCCGTCATCCTATTGCTTGGAGCGGCCGGCGTGAGCGCGCTCACATGGATTCCGGACGTGTTCTTTCCAAAGGAAGTGACGGTGCCGGATGTCGTCAATAAAGACTATGACGAAGCTGTTGAACAGTTGTCGGCGCTCGGCTTGGAAATCAAAGACACGATCGATGTCGAAGATGATGCAATAGAAGAAGGAAAAGTCGTGCGCACCGACCCGGAAGCCGGAATGACGGTGAAGCAAGGGGCCGGCATTGTCATCTATAAGAGCGCCGGCAAAAAGAAAATCGAGTTTCCAAGCTTTATCGGCGACGATATTTCGGCCGCCGAGGAGGAGCTGCGCGCGGAAGGGTTCACTCGCATTACGCGCAACGGCCGCCATAGCGATAAGCCGGAAGGGACGATTTTGGATCAATATCCGTACGCCGGCGATGAAGTCGTGCCGAGCGAAACGGAAGTGATGTTCACGGTCAGCCTCGGTCCGGAAACCGTAACGCTCAAAGACTTGAGCGGCTATACGGAAAAAAGTGTGCGCGACTACGGCGAAGACCAAGGGCTGCGCATTGAAGTGAAGTACGAGTATTCCGATGAAGTGCCGAAAGGGCTTGTCATCTCGCAAACTCCGGCAGCCAATGAGCAGGTGGAAAAAGGCGAGACTGTTACGGTCGTCATTTCCCGCGGCCCGGAGCCGAAGCCATCCAAAACGGTCATCAAAGAAATCGTCATCCCATACGAGCCGGCGGAAAACGGACAGGTGGTGGAAGCCCAGCTTTACATTCAAGATGCGAACCATAACATGACAACGCCATATAAAACGTACCGGCTGACAGGGCCGGCCACGGAGATCGTAGAGTTTGAAATTCCATACGGGGAGACGGCGTATTATCGCGTTATTGTCAACAATGTTGTCAAAGACGAAGGATCGATTCCATATCCAGAACACGGCGGAAAAAAGGAGTGAGGCTATGGCAGAAGGGCAAATCATCAAAGCGTTGAGCGGATTTTATTACGTGCTCTCGGAAGGGAATGTGTTTCAGTGCCGCGGGCGCGGTGTGTTTCGCAAGCAAAAAGTGACGCCGCTTGTCGGCGACCGCGTCGTCTTTACGGCGACAAGTGAGACGGAAGGCTACATTTTGGACATTCGCGAGCGGCAAAATGAACTGGTGCGGCCGCCGATCGCCAACGTCGAGCAGGCGATTTTAGTTTTTTCTGCCGTAAGCCCGGACTTTAGCGCCAAGCTGTTGGACCGCTTTCTCGTCTTAATCGAATCGAAGGAAATTGCGCCGATTATCGTCATTAGCAAAATGGATTTGCTCGATGGCGAGGCGAAAGACGCGATCGCCCGTTATGCAGGTGATTACCGGCGCATTGGCTATGAGGTGATTGAGACGTCGACCGTGACAAAAGACGGCCTCGATAAGCTGGCGGCGCACCTGCGCGGCCGCGTCTCGGTCGTTGCCGGACAGTCCGGCGTCGGCAAGTCATCGCTGTTAAATGCGCTTCGCCCGGATTTGCGGCTGAAAACCGGCGATATTTCCACCCATTTAGGGCGCGGCAAACATACGACCCGCCACGTCGAGCTGCTGGAGGTGGCCGGCGGGCTCGTCGCCGACACACCGGGGTTTAGCGCCCTCGAGTTCGACGATATTGAACTTGACGAGCTGCCGCGCTATTTTCCGGAATTCCGGGAATACGGAGAAGGGTGCAAGTTCCGCGGCTGCCTTCATGTGGCCGAACCGAAATGTGCGGTCCGCGAGGCGGCTGAGGCTGGGGACATTCCGCCGTACCGCTACGACCATTATTTAAGTTTTGTTGCGGAAATGAAAGAACGAAAGCCGAGGTATTGAACGATGATTCGAATTGCGCCATCGATTTTGTCAGCTGATTTTTCCCGTTTGGCCGAGGAAATCCGTTCGGTGGAAGAAGGCGGAGCCGATTGGCTTCATGTCGATGTCATGGACGGACGGTTCGTGCCGAATATCACGATCGGGCCGCCGGTCGTTGCCGCCATTCGCCCGGTGACGAAGCTGCCGCTTGACGTTCATTTAATGATCGCCGACCCTGACCGATACATTCCGGCGTTCGCCAAAGCCGGGGCGGACATCATCTCCGTCCACGCCGAGGCGTGCGTGCATTTGCACCGGACGATTCACTTTATTAAAGAGCAAGGTGTCAAGGCCGGGGTCGTGTTGAATCCGCATACGCCGGTTGAGACAATCCGCCATGTCATCGCCGACGTCGATCTTGTTCTATTGATGACAGTCAACCCGGGGTTTGGCGGGCAGGCGTTCATTCCGTCCGTCGTGCCGAAAATTCGCGAAGTCGCCCGTTTGGCCGGCGAACAAAACAAGACGCTGGACATCGAAGTGGACGGCGGCGTCAACGCGAAAACAGCGCCGCTTTGCGCCGAAGCCGGGGCGAATGTGCTCGTCGCCGGGTCGGCCATTTACAATGAGGCGGACCGGGCGGCGGCCATTCGCGCTTTGCGAGAAGCGTGCGCCAAGTAGAGAACGGGCTCCTGCATCCGGCAGCCGCTGCAACGGTAGGCGGTGAGCGCCGGAAAAGCCAGGCAAGGCGAAACAAGGCTTTTTCTTATTGAAAAAGGCGAAGGGGGGAAGGGGAATGGTGATCCATATTGTCGGCGGCGGCCCGCGTGAGCTTCTCCCTAGCTTGCGCCGCTATGACGGCGCGGATGTGCATTGGGTCGGCGTCGACCGCGGCACAACGGCGCTGCTTGAAGCCGGCCTCCAGCCGGTGCGGGCGTTTGGCGATTTCGATTCCGTGCCGGCTGAAGAAGTGGCCAAGCTTCAGCAAATGCTTCCGGATTTGGAAATATGGCCGGCAGAAAAAGACAAAACAGATATGGAGATCGCCCTTGATTGGGCGGTGGAACAGGACGCCTGCCACATCCGTCTGTTTGGCGCCACCGGCGGACGGCTTGACCATCTGTTTGGCAATGTCGAGCTGTTGCTGAAATACGCCGGCCGGCCGATTGAAATCGTCGACCGGCAAAATGTGTTGACCGTCCATCTGCCCGGCGTGCATACGATCACACGCGACGATCGATACCGCTATGTGTCTTACATCCCGATTTCTGAAACGGTGGCGGGGCTCACGCTTATTGGATTTAAATATCCATTGGCCGACTGTCATATTTCCCGCGGTTCCACACTATGTATTAGTAACGAACTTATCCAATCTTCCGGTACTTTTTCGTTTTCGGAAGGCATATTAATGATGATAAGGAGCAGCGATTTTGCCGGCTGCCCGTAGTTGCGATTGGTCAGCAACGGAATATACTGGATAAGGAAATGGCGGGAAGTGCGTGATATGACGGGTGTGAGGAGGGAATCGGGATGAAGTTTTATACGATCAAGCTGCCGAAATTTTTAGGCGGAATTGTGCGGGCGGTGTTGAACGCGTTTAAAAAAGGGTAAGAAAAAAGCACCATTTTTGGTGCTTTTTTTGTTGAACGGTTAGACGCGTTTTACTTTTCCGGATTTCAGGGCGCGCGCCGAAACCCAAACGCGTTTCGGTTTGCCGTCGACTAAAATGCGCACTTTTTGCAAGTTGGCTTTCCACGTGCGGCGGCTGGCGTTCATGGCGTGCGAACGTGTGTTGCCGAACGATTTTTTCTTGCCGGTAATGAAGCATTTCGCCATCGTTTTTCCCTCCTTGCTTTTACATCCCTCTAAAAACACTATTATAATTTATCATACAACGGAAGGGATTGCAATAGACGCGCTCTTTCTCTTTCAAGAAAATGTCCTTGACATATATTTCAGTTTTCGGCTAAATAATACTAGTGGGCGGCCGAGCGCTTTGAAAACAGAAAACGTTATAGTACAATGGGGGTAGCTGTGCGAGATACGCAAAGGGGGAACGAACATGTCAATTGAATGGCAAACAAAATATGGGCGCATTGAAATTGCCAATGAGGTCATTGCCATGATTGCCGGGGGAGCGGCCGTCGATTGCTACGGCATTGTCGGAATGGCGTCGAAAAATCAAATTCGCGACGGGCTGTCGGAAATTTTGCGCCGTGAGAACTTTTCCAAAGGAGTTATCGTCCGCGAGGAAAACGGCGAAGTACATATCGACATGTACATCATCGTCAGTTACGGGACGAAAATTTCCGAAGTCGCCCACAATGTGCAGTCGAAAGTGAAATATACACTCGATCAGACGCTTGGATTGGCGGTTCAGTCCATCAACATTTACGTCCAAGGGGTTCGGGTGGTGAATCCGTAGTAAGGGGGAATCAGCCGGTGGCAATGAGGACGCTTGACGGAAGACGGTTTGCCGATATGGTGCAGCAAGGAGCCGCGCATTTGGCGAACAACGCCAAGGCGGTCGATGCGCTGAACGTCTTTCCGGTTCCAGATGGCGATACAGGAACAAACATGAACTTGTCGATGACGTCCGGAGCGAAAGAGGTGAAGGCGCATGTCTCCGACCATATCGGCAACGTCGCCGCGGCGCTGGCGAAAGGATTGTTGATGGGGGCGCGCGGCAATTCCGGCGTTATTTTGTCGCAGTTGTTCCGCGGGTTTGCCAAAGCGGTGGAAGGCAAACCGCAAGTGGACGGCTTCGAATTTGCCGCCGCCCTGCAAGCGGGGGTCGATACGGCCTATAAGGCGGTGATGAAGCCGGTCGAAGGAACGATCCTCACCGTAGCGAGAGAGGCGGCGCGAAAGGCAATTGAAACAGCGAAAAAAGATCGCGATGTCGTATCGGTGATGGAAGCGGCGCTTGCGGAGGCGAAAGCCGCGCTCAAGCGCACGCCGGAGCTGCTGCCGGTCTTAAAGGAAGTCGGGGTTGTCGACAGCGGCGGCCAAGGGCTTGTGTACGTGTACGAAGGATTCCTTGCCGCTTTGAAAGGAGAAGCTGTCAGCACCGCTCCCGCCGAAGTGCCGATGGAAGAGCTTGTAAAGATGGCTCATCATCAAAGCGCGCAAAGCCATATTCATACCGACGAAATTGAGTTTGGCTACTGTACGGAATTCATGGTTCGGTTTGAGAAGGACAAACTGGCCCAGCATCCGTTTTCCGAAGAAGTGTTTCGCCGCGACTTGAGCCGATTTGGCGATTCTTTGCTTGTCGTCGCCGACGACGAGCTTGTCAAAGTGCACATCCATTCGGAAACGCCGGGCGAGGTGTTGACCTACGGCCAGCGCTACGGAAGTCTCATCAACATTAAAATTGAAAACATGCGCGAACAGCATGCCAACATCGTCGGCAAAGAGGCGGAACGGCCGCTGCAAGCCGGCGCGGAAGAAGCGAAGCCGTACGGCATCGTTGCCGTCGCGATGGGCGCCGGCGTGGCCGAATTGTTTCAAAGCATCGGCGCGCACGCGGTCATTGAAGGCGGACAGACGATGAACCCAAGCACCGAAGAAATCGCGGAGGCCATTCGCCGCGTCAACGCGGAGACGGTGTTCGTGCTGCCGAACAACAAAAATGTCGTGATGGCGGCCAAACAAGCGGCCGAGCTTTCCGAGCGGCAGGTGATCGTCATCCCATCGAAAACCGTTCCGCAAGGCATGGCGGCGCTCTTGGCGTTCAATCCAGCGCAGTCAGCCGAGCAAAACGAGCGGGCGATGACGGCGGCGCTTTCGCGGGTGAAAACGGGGCAAGTGACGTTTTCCGTGCGCGATACAACAATCGATGGCGTCGAAATCGAAAAAGGCGACTACATGGGGCTGTTCGATGACCGCATCGTCGTCGCCGATAAGGACAAGTTGGCCGTGACGAAGCGGCTGCTTGATGCGCTCATTGACGAGGAAAGTGAAATTGTCACCATTTTGTACGGCGAGGATGCGACCGAAGTGGAAGTGGAAACTGTTGTCGCCTATCTGGAAACGGAATATGATGGAGTGGAAGTCGAAGTGCACAACGGCCGGCAGCCGCTCTATCCGTTTATCATTTCCGTCGAATAATATTATGTTAAAATAATAGAAGGGAGCATTCCCTTCTATTTTTTATACGAACGGAGGAAAGGCACCGATGAAATATAAAAGCGTCTTTGACATCATCGGCCCGGTGATGGTCGGACCGTCAAGCTCGCATACCGCCGGGGCGGCGCGCATCGGCCTCGTCGCGCGCAAGCTGTTTGGAAGACAGCCTGAATGGGCGCACATCTCGTTTTACGGCTCGTTTGCCGAAACGTACCGGGGGCATGGGACCGATGTGGCCATCGTCGCCGGGCTGCTTGGATTTGATACGTTTGATGAGCGCATCCCGGACGCTCTGGCGATCGCTCAGGCTGCGGGAATGGACGTCTCGTTTTCCGCCGAAGAGGCGATTCCGCATCACCCGAACACGGCGCGTGTGCGCATTGGCGACGGAAAAGGGGAGCTTGAGCTTGTCGGCGTGTCCATTGGCGGAGGGAAAATTGAAATCATCGAGTTAAACGGGTTCGAGTTAAAGTTGTCGGGCCATCACCCAGCGCTATTAATCATGCATAACGACCGTTACGGGACGATCGGGGCGGTGGCCAGCGCGCTGGCGAAGCATGCCATTAATATCGGCCATATGGAAGTATCGCGCAAGGAAAAAGGGAAGGAAGCGCTGATGACGATCGAAGTCGATCAACCGTTGACCGACGAGCTTTTGCAAGAGTTGGAGCAGCTGCCTAACATTATTCAAGTAACCAAACTCGTTGATTAAATCGAAAACGGTTCCATGTTTTGCGAAGACAGCCATGATGACGGACAGGAAGGATGGGGAAAAGAGAATGTTTCGCAATGTTGCCGAGCTTGTTGCATTGGCGGAAAAAGAGCAAATCAAAATCGCTGAGGTGATGATCCGCCAAGAAGTCGAAGTGAGCGGGCGCAGCCGGGAGGAGATTATGGCGCAAATGGAGCGCCACCTCGAAGTGATGGAGCGGGCTGTTGAAAGAGGGCTGCAAGGAGTCGTTTCCCGCTCGGGGCTGACAGGCGGCGATGCGGTGCGGGTGCAGCGCTATATCGAGCAGGGTCGCTTTTTGTCCGGGGAAACGATTTTGGATGCCGTCAGCAAAGCCATGGCGACAAATGAAGTGAACGCGGCCATGGGCGTCATTTGTGCGACGCCGACAGCGGGCTCAGCCGGCGTTGTCCCCGGGACGCTGTTTGCCGTGAAAGAGCGGTTGAATCCGACGAGAAAAGAAATGGTCGAATTTTTGTTCACCGCTGGGGCGTTCGGCTATGTCGTTGCCAACAATGCTTCCATCTCAGGGGCGGCCGGCGGCTGTCAAGCCGAAGTCGGTTCGGCAGCCGGCATGGCGGCTGCGGCGCTCGTTGAGCTGGCCGGCGGAACGCCTGCTCAAGCAGCCGAAGCGATGGCGATCGCCTTAAAAAATATGCTAGGATTAGTATGTGATCCTGTCGCTGGCTTGGTCGAAGTGCCGTGCGTCAAACGGAATGCGATGGGGGCGGCCAACGCCATGATCGCTGCTGATATGGCGCTGGCCGGTGTAAAAAGCCGCATTCCGTGTGATGAAGTGATCGAGGCGATGTACCGCATCGGCGCGGCCATGCCGGTGGCGCTGAAAGAAACTGCGCAAGGGGGGTTGGCCGCGACGCCGACCGGCCGCGCCATCGCGGCCCGCATTTTCGGCGCTTCTGCGGCATCGAAGTGAACGAAACGATGCAACAGCCGGTGACGGCGGTCAAAGGCATCGGTGAAGAAACGGCGGCGGCGCTCGCCGACATCGGCATCACAACCGTCGGCGACCTGCTCATGTATGCGCCGTACCGGTATGACGATTACGAACAAAAAGATCTAGCCGCCGCCCGCCATGAAGAAAAAGTGACAGTGGAAGGGAAGGTGCACAGCGCCCCGCTTGTAACGTATTACGGAAAAAAAAAGTCGCGCCTTTCCTTTCGCCTGCTTTCCGGCCGCTATTTAATCACGGTTGTCTGCTTCAACCGCCCGTATTTGAAAGAAAAACTCGCCTTCAATGAAACGGTGACCGTAATCGGCAAATGGGACCGGCACCGGCAGGCGATCAACGCCTATGAGCTTCGTTTCGGGGCCGCCCCGGAGACGGCCGGCATTGAACCGGTCTATTCGGTGCGCAGCCCGCTGACGGTCAAAACGATGCGCCGGCTCATGAAGGCGGCGTTCGCCCAGTTTGGCGCGCACATTCCCGATCCGCTGCCGCCCGCTTTGCGCCGCGCCTACCGTCTTGTCGACAAGCAGGAGGCGGTTCGCGCCCTTCATTTTCCGCGCTCGCGTGAAGAGTTGCACCAGGCGCGACGCCGGCTCGTCTATGAAGAGTTTTTGCTGTACCAGCTGAAAATGCAGGCGTTTCGGCGAATTGTGCGCGACGGGCAGCACGGCGTCGCCCATTCGTTTTCCGAAGAGCGGCTGGCGGCGTTTCTTTCCGCTTTGCCGTTTTCATTAACGAACGCCCAGCGGCGCGTCATCAAGGAGATTTTGGCCGATATGCGGGCGCCAAGGCAAATGAACCGTCTTTTGCAAGGCGATGTCGGCTCCGGCAAGACGGTCGTGGCCGCCGTGGCGCTGTATGCGGCGGTATTGTCCGGCTTTCAAGGAGCGCTGATGGTGCCGACGGAAATTTTGGCTGAGCAGCATGCCCGCTCGCTCGCCGACCTGTTTGCCGGCACAGATGTCACGCTGGCGCTGTTGACAAGCTCCGTGAAAGGGAAGAGGCGCAAAGAGCTGCTTGCGGAATTGGAGGAAGGGGCGATCGACATCGTCATTGGGACGCATGCGTTGATTCAAGAAGGTGTACAGTTTCGCCGGCTCGGCCTCGCCATTACTGATGAGCAGCACCGGTTTGGCGTCGAGCAGCGTCGCATTTTGCGCGAAAAGGGGCATGCCCCGGACGTGCTGATGATGACGGCGACGCCGATTCCGCGCACGCTGGCGATCACGGCGTTCGGCGATATGGACGTATCAGTGCTCGACGAAATGCCGGCCGGGCGGAAGAAAGTGGAAACGTATTGGGTCAAGCATCATCAATTCGCGCGTGTGCTCGATTTTATCGAAAAAGAGCTTCGTCGGGGGCATCAGGCGTACGTCATTTGTCCGCTTATTGAAGAGTCGGAAAAATTGGATGTGCAAAATGCCATTGATGTTCATAGTCAGCTCGTCCACTACTACCGCGGGAAATATGAGATCGGCCTCATGCACGGCCGGCTGTCGGCCGATGAAAAAGAAGCGGTGATGCGAGCGTTCAGTGAAAACCGCATTCATGTGCTCGTTTCGACAACGGTCGTGGAAGTCGGGGTGAATGTGCCGAACGCCACCGTGATGGTCATCTATGACGCCGAACGGTTTGGACTTGCCCAGCTTCATCAGCTGCGCGGCCGGGTCGGGCGGGGGGACGCCCAGTCATACTGCATTTTAATTGCCGACCCGAAATCGGAAGTCGGCAAAGAACGGATGCGCATCATGACGGAGACGACGGACGGGTTTGTGCTGGCGGAAAAGGATTTGGAGCTGCGTGGTCCAGGCGATTTTTTCGGCACGAAACAAAGCGGGCTTCCGGAGTTTCAATTTGGCGATCCGGTGCATGATTACCGCATCTTGGAAGTCGCGCGCCGCGATGCCGCCAAACTCGTGTCGACGACGGCGTTTTGGAGTGATGAAGCGTACGCGGGGCTGCGCGCCGAACTTGAGGCGTCCGGCGTGCTCGATGGAGAAAAGCTAGATTAATAGGCAGGCGGCAAAATGTGACCGCTTTTCACTTTTTCTGCTTGCATTCCGTTTTTTGATATTATATATTACTTTTAGTACCTAGTCATAAAACCGGACGGTGTAACGAATCGATGAGAAAAAGCAAACGCGAACGGCAACGGCTGCTGCAGGAGACGATCCGGGAAAATCCGTTTATTACCGACGAAGAGCTGGCAGAAAAGTTCTCAGTCAGCGTGCAGACGATCCGCCTCGACCGGCTTGAACTGTCGATTCCGGAGCTGCGCGAGCGCATTAAACATGTCGCCCGCCAGTCGTTCGCGGATAAAGTGCGGGCGCTGCCGCTTGAGGAAGTGATCGGCGATATTATCGACATTGAGCCGGATGAGAGCGCCATTTCCATTTTCGATGTGAAAGAAGATCATGTGTTCCGGCGCACCCGCATCGCCCGCGGCCATCATTTGTTCGCCCAGGCGAATTCGCTCGCCGTTGCCGTAATCCATGACGAATTGGCGCTGACGGCGAAAGCGACGATCCGCTTTGTTCGTCAAGTCAAGGAAGGCGAACGGGTGGTGGCGAAGGCGAAGGTGACCGGCAAAACGGCGAACGGGCGCACGATTGTCGACGTAAACAGCTACGTCGGCCAAGAGCTCGTGTTTTCCGGAACGTTCGAGATGTATCGTTCAAACATAGAGAAAAAGGATGGCGACAGCAATGAACATCGCGATTGATGCCATGGGAGGCGACCATGCTCCACGCGAAATCGTCCTTGGGGCGGCTCGAGCCGCCGCGCATTTTCCCGACATTCATATTACGCTTATCGGCGACGAAGCGAAAATCCGTCCGCATGTGCCGGACGGAGGGCGCCTGTCGATCCTCCATGCCGATGAGGTGATTGAAGCGACCGATGAGCCGGTGCGGGCTGTGCGGCGCAAAAAAAACTCGTCGTTGGTGCGCATGGCGGAAGAAGTGAAAGAAGGACGCGCTGACGCGTGCATATCGGCCGGCAATACTGGTGCGTTGATGGCGGCTGGGCTGTTTGTCGTTGGGCGGATTGCCGGCATCGACCGGCCAGCGCTCGCGCCGACATTGCCTACGCTAGACGGGCGGGGGTTTGTCTTTTTGGATGTCGGCGCCAATGTCGACGCCCGCCCGGAGCATTTGCAGCAATATGCGATTATGGGGCACGTGTATGCCCAACAAGTGCGGGGCATCGCCAAGCCGCGCATCGGCCTGCTCAACGTCGGCACCGAAGATCAAAAAGGGAATGAAACCGTGAAGCGGGCGTTCTCCTTGCTGAAAGAAACGAACCTTCATTTCATTGGCAATGTGGAGGCGCGCGATTTGCTCAATGGCGTGGCCGATGTCGTTGTCGCTGATGGGTTTGCCGGCAATGTCGCCTTAAAAACGATCGAGGGAACGGCGATGGCGCTTTTTTCGTTGCTCAAGCAGACGCTGACAAGCGGCGCGGTCGCAAAACTCGCCGCCGCTGTCCTCAAGCCGAAGCTCGCCGGACTGAAAAAGATGATGGACTACTCCGAATACGGCGGGGCGGCGTTGTTCGGCTTGAACGCTCCGGTCATTAAAGCGCACGGCTCATCCGATGCGAACGCTATTTTCCATGCCGTCCGCCAAGCGCGCGAGATAGTGGCCCATGATGTCATTGGCACGATCAAAGCGGAGCTCGAGCGGGCATAATGGATAAAGGAGGAAGCAAAATGGGTAAAATCGCCTTTTTATTTCCGGGACAAGGGTCGCAAACGGTCGGCATGGCCAAGGACGCCGCCGACCGCGACGCCCGCGCCCGTGCGGTGATTGAGGCGGCTGACGAGCGGCTCGGATTTCCGCTTTCTTCGCTCATGTTCAACGGGCCGCAAGCTGAGCTGACGCTGACGTACAACGCCCAGCCGGCGCTTTTGACCGCTAGCATCGCCTTGCTTCAGCTCGTAGACGGAGAAGGCTTGAAGGCCGATTACGTCGCCGGCCATAGTTTGGGTGAATACACGGCGCTCGTGGCCGCCGGCGCCATGTCGTTTGCCGACGCTGTCTATGCGGTGCGCCGCCGCGGCGAGCTGATGGATGAAGCGGTGCCGGCCGGCGAAGGGACGATGGCTGCCGTATTAGGGATGGAGGCAGAGGCGCTCGAAGCGGTGACGAACGAAATTGCCGCCCAAGGCCATCCGGTTGAGCCGGCCAATTTCAACTGCCCGGGGCAAATCGTCATCTCCGGTTCGAAAGCGGGAGTGGAAAAGGCGGGGCAGTTGGCGAAAGAGCGCGGCGCGAAACGCGTCATTTCGCTGGAAGTGAGCGGACCGTTCCATTCGTCGCTCATGAAGCCGGCGGCGGAAAAACTGCAGGCTGTTCTTGACAGCCTGGCCATTGAAGATGCTGCTGTTCCCGTCATCGCCAACGTAACGGCTGAGCCGGTGACGAAGAAAGAGGACATTGCCCGTCTTCTTATTGAACAGCTCTATTCGCCGGTGCGCTGGGAACAGTCGGTGCGCACGCTGTTGGCGCTTGGGGTCGACACGTTTGTCGAAATCGGACCGGGGAAAGTGTTGTCCGGTCTCGTGAAAAAAATCGACCGCAACGCCCGTGTTTATGCGGTAAACGATCTCGCTTCCTTGGAAACGACCATTGCGGCGCTGAAAGGAGAATAACAAAACAATGCTTGAAGGAAAAATCGCCCTCGTTACCGGGGCGTCGCGCGGCATCGGCCGGGCGGTTGCCTTGGAGCTCGCCCGTCAAGGGGCGAACGTCGTTGTCAACTATGCCGGCAGCGAGGCAAAAGCGAATGAAGTCGTTGAGATGATCCGCTCGCTCGGCCGCGAAGCGATCGCCGTCCAGGCGGACGTCGCCCGGGCGGAGGAGGTGGAGCGCTTGGTGAAAACAGCGCTCGACCAGTTCGGCCGCCTCGACATTTTGGTGAACAACGCGGGCATTACGCGCGACAATTTGCTCATGCGGATGAAAGAAGAAGAATGGGATGCGGTGATTAATACGAACTTAAAAGGGGTATTTCTTTGTACGAAGGCTGTGACACGGCCGATGATGAAGCAGCGCGGCGGCCGGATCATCAACATCGCCTCCGTCGTCGGGGTCATCGGCAACCCTGGGCAGGCGAACTACGTGGCGGCCAAAGCCGGCGTCATCGGATTGACGAAGACGGCCGCGCGCGAACTCGCCAGCCGGAACATCACCGTCAACGCCGTCGCACCGGGATTCATTACAACCGATATGACCGAAGCACTCAGCGAGGAATTGAAGGGGGAAATGTTAAAACAAATTCCGCTCGCCCGTTTCGGCGAGCCGGATGACGTCGCCCGCGTTGTGGCGTTTCTCGCGTCCGACGCCGCCGGCTACATGACCGGCCAGACGCTTCACGTTGATGGCGGCATGGTCATGCCGTAACAAAAGGCGGCTAGTATTTTCCCTGAGAATCGACTATAATCATGAAGGGAGGTGAACAGAATGGCAGACGTATTGGAACGTGTCACGAAAATCATCGTCGACCGGCTCGGGGTTGACGAATCGCAAGTGACGCTCGAGGCGAAGTTCAAAGACGATTTGGGTGCTGACTCGCTCGACATCGTCGAATTGGTCATGGAGCTCGAAGACGAATTCAACATGGAAATTTCCGACGAAGAAGCGGAAAAAATTGTCACAGTCGGAGATGCTGTGAACTACATAAAAAGCCATCTGTAATCCCGCTTTTTTGCAAAGTCCCGTTGCTCCGAACGGGGCTTTCTCTGCTTTTTAAGAGGCGCACGGGACCTAGCCGCGGAAAAAAGGCGCCTTTGCCACTCGCGTAGCGGGATGGTGAACGGATATAATAAAGGATAGTATACGGCCAGTTTTGTCTGGAACGAAGTCGGAGGGCATTTTTATGTCAAAACAAAAAGACAAAGAACGCATCCACGAAAAAAGGCGGGCGAAGTTTCAAGAACTGCAAAGGAAAATCGGGATCACCTTCCAAAATGAAAAGCTGTTGATGCAAGCGTTCACCCATTCATCGTATGTGAATGAGCATCGGCGGCGGCTTCACGAGGATAATGAACGGCTCGAGTTTTTGGGCGACGCCGTGCTGGAGCTGACCGTTTCCCAATATTTGTTTCAAAAATTCCCACATATGAGCGAAGGGCAGTTGACAAAGCTGCGGGCGGCCATTGTCTGCGAGCCGTCGCTTGTGAAATTTGCCAACTCCCTGTCGTTTGGCGAACTCGTTTTGCTTGGCAAAGGCGAGGAGCTGACCGGCGGACGGACGCGCCCGGCGCTTTTGGCTGACGTGTTTGAAGCGTTTATCGGCGCCCTTTATTTGGATCAAGGAATGGAGGCGGTCCTCCATTTTTTAGGGCAAACGATCTTTCCCAAAATAGATGAAGGTGCTTTTTCTCATGTGATGGATTTTAAAAGCCAGCTGCAGGAACTCGTGCAGCGCGACGGCAGCGGGACGCTTGAATACACCATTTTGGAAGAAAAAGGACCGGCCCACAACAAAGAGTTCGTCGCCCGCGTGGCGTTAAACGGCCAAGAGCTCGGCATCGGTGTCGGCCGCTCCAAAAAGGAAGCCGAGCAGCATGCGGCACAAATGGCGCTTGAGACGCTGCGGGCTGCCGAGCGGCCATAGAAGGCTGGCGCTTTTACGTCAGTCTTTTTGTATGAACATTTTTTCTCGACGCACTGTGGTGGTATATTGAAAACAGCAGCCTGTCCCGGTCCGCTCCGGCGGGCCGAGATCAAAGCGGAAAGATGGTGAAGCATCGTATCATGTTCCTGAAACGGTTAGATGTGATCGGCTTCAAATCATTCGCCGACCGCGTATCGATTGATTTTGTCCCCGGTGTCACGGCGGTTGTCGGCCCGAACGGAAGCGGCAAAAGCAACATTACCGACGCGATCCGCTGGGTGCTCGGCGAGCAGTCGGCGAAATCGCTGCGCGGGGCAAAAATGGAAGACGTCATTTTCGCCGGCAGCGACTCGCGCAAGCCGCTGAATGTCGCCGAAGTGACGATCACGCTCGACAACGAAGATGGCTTTTTGCCGCTTGAGTATCAAGAGGTGAGCATCACCCGGCGCGTTTACCGCTCCGGGGAAAGCGAGTTTTTCATCAACCGCCAGCCGTGCCGCTTAAAAGATATTGTCGATTTGTTTCTGGACTCCGGGCTTGGCAAGGAGGCGTTTTCGATCATCGGCCAAGGCCGGGTCGAAGAAATTTTAAGCAGCAAGCCGGAAGAGCGGCGTACGATTTTTGAAGAAGCGGCCGGTGTCTTGAAATACAAGCTGCGCAAAAAAAAGGCGGAAACAAAACTTGCGGAAACACAAGACAACTTGCATCGCGTCAACGACATTTTGCATGAGCTCGAACAGCAGCTTGAACCGCTTCGGATGCAGGCGTCAATCGCCAAAGAGTATTTGGAAAAACGCGAGGAGCTCGAGCGGTTTGAAGTGGCGCTTATGGTGCACGACATCGAGGAGCTGCACCGGCAATGGAGCGGACTGAAGGAAGCGCTTGATCGGCACCAGCAAGAGGAAGGAGCGCTGGCGGCGGCGCTGCACAAAATGGAAGCCCATATCGAACAGCTGCGCGACCAAATGGCGGCCATTGACGAGTCGATCGACGGCCTGCAGCAAGTGCTGCTGTTGGCAAGCGAGGAGCTTGAAAAACTCGAAGGCCGGAAGGAAGTGTTAAAAGAGAGGAAAAAAAATGCAGAAAAGCGGAAAGAGCAGCTTGAGGAGACTGCCGCCGCTTTAACGGCGAAACAGCGCCGCCTGGCCGAACGGCTCCGTGCAGAGCGGGCTGAGCTCGCCCGGCTTGAGGGCGCTGCCGCGGCGCTGGAGAAAGAGCTGAAAGAGAAACAAATGTCGCTTTCCGAGTATGAGGTTGATCTTGAGGAGGAGATCGAGCGGCGAAAGGGCGATTATATCGACCTTGTCCACGAACAAGCGGCGTTGAAAAACGAGCGCACGCATGTGGAGCAGGCGATCGGCAAGCTGCAGGCCAAGCGGGCGGCGCTCGACGAAGCGAACCGCCACCATCTTGCTGAACGCGAGCAGATAGAACGAAAACTGGCGGCTTCGCGTGCTGAGCAGTCCCGCCTTGAACAAGCCATCGCTGAGACGAGCGGGAAGCTGGCTCATATGACGGCCGCACTTGCGGCACAAAAGGCGGAGCTCGAACGGAATGAGTCGCTTTTGCAGCAGGCGCGTCAATACCGGCAGCAAACAAAAGCGCGCAAGCAATGGCTGGAAGAGATGCAACACGATTATGCCGGCTTTTTCCAAGGGGTGAAGGAAGTATTAAAAGCGCGCGACCGGCTTCCCGGTATTCATGGCGCAATCGTTGAGCTGATCCGCGTGCCGGACCGCTACGAAACGGCGCTCGAAACGGCGCTCGGCGGCGCGATGCAGCACATCGTCGTCGACAGCGAAGCGGCGGCGCGGCAAGCCATCCACTATTTGAAAACGAACGGCCATGGGCGGGCGACGTTTTTGCCGCTTGACGTCATTCAAGCGCGCGCCCTGTCGGAGCGGGAGCGGGCGATGATCAGCGGCCATCCGGCGTTTGTCGGCATCGCAAGCGAGCTGGTCGAGTACGATCGCGCCCACCAGGCGGCGATCGCCCATTTGCTTGGCCACGTCATCGTCACGGCGGACTTAAAAGGAGCCAATGAACTCGCCAAACTCCTTCAGTACCGCTATCGGCTCGTCACCCTTGACGGCGATGTCGTCAGTCCGGGCGGCGCGATGACCGGCGGCGGGGCGGCGAAAAAGACGGCTTCGCTGTTGGGCCGAGCCCGCGAGCTCGAGGCGATGGCTGCCAAATTGCGTGAAATGGATGAAACGATCGCCCGGCTCGAGCGCGATATCGCAGGGAAAGAGCGAGAGCGGGCGGAGCGGGAACGGGAGGCGGCTGCGCTGCAAGAGAAGATGGCGGCGCTGCAGCAGTCGTTGCAGGCGCAAAAAGACGAACAACGCGAACTCGACTGGCAAAAAAAGCGGATCGACGAGCGGCTCGCGCTGTACGATGAAGAAAAAGCGAACGATGAGCGTGAAGCGGCGGAACTCAACCGCCGTCTCGTCGCCGTTGACAGACAGCTTGAGCAGCTTGCCGGAAAGCTGCAAGCGATTGACGACGACATCAGCCGGCTGCAGGCGCAAAAACAGACGGAGCAAACGACAAAAGAAGCGCTGCAAGCCGCGATCACAGAACAAAAAGTCGCTTTGGCCGAGACGAAAGAACGGGTGAAACACGCGCGGCGGACAGTGGAGGAGCTTGAAACGGAATTGGCTGAAACGGCCCGCGAGCTCGAAGCAGCCGAACGGGAGCGCGCCGCCCTTGCCGCCGAAATGAACGCGCCGTCCTGGAACGAGGACGAACTGGAGCAACAGCGGCAGCAAAAGCTAGAAGACAAGCAAAAAACGATTGAACTCATCGCCAGCCGCCGCGAACAGCGGCTTGACTGCCAAGGCCGGCTTGAGCATTTGGAGCGGGAATGGAAAGAAGCGAAGCGCCAGCATAAACAGCTTGTCGATGTGGTCAAAGACGAAGAAGTGAAGTTGAACCGGCTGGACGTTGAGCTTGATAACTTGCTCACCCGGCTTGGCGAAGAGTATGGAATGTCGTTTGAGGCGGCCCGTTTGGCCTATCCGCTTGAAATCGGGGCCGAAGAGGCGCGCAAGCGAGTGAAGCTGATCAAGCGCGCCATCGATGAGCTCGGCACCGTCAATTTAGGAGCGATCGATGAATATGAGCGCGTTTCCGAACGGCACCGTTTTTTGAGCGAGCAAAAAGCCGATTTGGAAGAGGCGAAAGCGACGCTCCATCAAGTGATCGACGAAATGGACGAGGAAATGAAAAAACGGTTTTTTTCAACGTTCGAACAAATCCGCGCTCATTTCGGCGAGGTGTTCCGCGAGCTGTTCGGCGGCGGGCGCGCCGATTTGCGCCTGACTGACCCGAACGACTTGCTTGAAACCGGGGTGGAGATCGTCGCCCAGCCGCCGGGGAAAAAGCTGCAGCACTTAAGCCTGCTTTCAGGCGGTGAGCGGGCGTTGACGGCGATCGCCCTTTTGTTCTCGATTTTAAAAGTGCGCCCAGTGCCGTTTTGCGTCCTCGATGAAGTCGAGGCGGCGCTTGATGAAGCGAACGTGCAGCGCTACGCCCAATATTTGAAGCGGTTCAGCCGCGATACGCAATTTATCGTCATCACCCACCGGAAAGGGACGATGGAAGAGGCGGACGTGCTGTATGGCGTCACGATGCAAGAATCGGGCGTCTCGAAGCTCGTTTCCGTCCGTTTGGAAGACTCCAAGCAACTCGTGTCGTCATAGAAAGGAGGAGCCTCGATGGGCTTTTTTCAAAAGTTGAAAGAAAAGTGGACAAAACAGGCGGATGCCGTCACGGAAAAGTTTAAGGAAGGGCTGTCGAAAACGCGCGATTCACTCGCCGGGAAAGTGAACGACTTGATCGCCCGCTACCGGAAAGTCGATGAGGAATTTTTCGAAGAGCTGGAGGAAATTTTAATCGCCGCTGACGTCGGCGTGGCGACCGTCATGGAACTGATCGATGAGCTGAAAATGGAAGTGAAGCGCCGCAACATTCAAGATTCGGCGCAAATGCGCGACGTGATCGCGGAAAAACTGATTGACATTTACCGCGCCGGCGCCGATGACAACGAGCTTTCCGCCTTGAATATGCAAGAAGGAGGGCTGACGGTCATATTGTTCGTCGGCGTCAACGGCGTTGGCAAGACGACGACGATCGGAAAACTGGCGCATAAGCTGAAATCGGAAGGGAAATCGGTGCTCTTGGCCGCAGGCGACACGTTCCGCGCCGGAGCGATCGAGCAGTTGGAAGTATGGGGCGAACGCGTTGGGGTCGATGTCATTAAGCAGGCGGCCGGCTCCGACCCGGCGGCCGTTATGTACGACGCCATTCAGGCGGCAAAAGCACGCAGCGTTGACGTGTTGTTGTGCGACACAGCCGGGCGGCTGCAAAACAAAGTGAACTTAATGAAAGAGCTTGAAAAAGTGAAGCGCGTCATCAGCCGCGAAATCCCGGGCGCTCCGCATGAAGTGCTGCTTGTGCTTGATGCGACGACCGGGCAAAATGCGATGAGTCAGGCGAAGCTGTTTAAAGAAGCGACCGATGTGACCGGCATCGTGTTGACAAAGCTCGACGGAACGGCAAAAGGCGGCATCGTGCTCGCCATTCGCAACGAGCTGGCCATCCCGGTGAAATTCGTCGGCCTCGGCGAAAAGATGGACGATTTGCAGCCGTTTGATGCAGAAAAATATGTATACGGACTGTTTGCCGGTTTGTTCGATGAACAATAACGGCTAGTTGGCCAGTTGCATGCCGTTTAGCGGCTCGTACGGCATCGGCGCGGCCTGCATTCGTGTTTTCCCGCCAGGCTGGCGGCCAACCGCGCCCCAGCCTTGCTTTTATGGGGGGGAAAATCGTCCTCATCTTGACAAGAGCCGGAAAACAAAGTACACTCACTTGTAAAGGGAATTTACTTAACAACGGGGGAGGGAGCGTTCGGTGCTCGAAAAAACGATGCGCATGAACTATTTGTATGATTTTTATCACGCGCTGCTGACGCCGAAACAGCGCAATTACATGGCGCTGTACTACTTGGACGACTACTCCCTCGGGGAAATTGCTGAACAATATGAGGTGAGCCGCCAGGCGGTGTACGATAACATCCGGCGCACAGAAGCGATGCTTGAGCAGTATGAAGAGAAGCTCGGGCTGCTGCAAAAATATGAACAGCGGCGGCAGGCCATCGAGCGGCTGAAAGACTACATCAGCCGGCATTACGGCGCTGACGCCGAATTGGCGGCGCTTGTCCGCGAGCTGGATGAACTTGATTAAAAAAAGGGGGTGGCCGCCATGGCGTTTGAAGGATTGTCCGAACGTTTGCAGCAGGTGATGAACCGCATCCGCGGCAAAGGGAAAGTCACCGAAGCGGATGTCAAAGAGATGATGCGCGAAGTGCGCCTCGCTTTGCTCGAGGCGGACGTCAACTTTAAAGTCGTCAAAGATTTCATCAAACGGGTGAGCGAACGGGCCGTCGGGCAGGAAGTGATGAAAAGCTTGACGCCGGGCCAGCAGGTGATTAAAGTGGTCAAAGAGGAGCTGACGGCGTTAATGGGCGGCGAACAGAGCAAAATCGCGGTCGCCAAAAAGCCGCCGACGGTCGTCATGATGGTTGGCCTGCAAGGGGCTGGGAAGACGACAACGACCGGGAAGCTCGCCAACTTGCTGCGCAAGCGCCATAACCGGAAGCCGCTGCTGGTCGCTGCTGACGTCTACCGCCCAGCGGCGATCAAGCAGCTGGAGACGCTCGGCAAACAGCTGAACGTTCCTGTCTTTTCGCTCGGCGAGGATGCCAATCCAGTCGAGATCGCGAAACAGGCGCTCGAGCGGGCGAAAGAAGAGTATTACGACTATGTGCTGATCGACACGGCCGGCCGCCTTCACATTGATGAGGCGCTCATGGATGAACTGAAGCAAATGAAAGAGGCGGTCAAGCCGGACGAAATTTTCCTCGTTGTCGACGCCATGACCGGTCAAGACGCCGTCAATGTCGCGCAAAGCTTCCATGAACAGCTCGGCATCACCGGCGTTATTTTGACGAAGCTCGATGGCGACACGCGCGGCGGGGCGGCGCTGTCGATTCGCGCCGTGACGGGAGCGCCGATCAAGTTCGCCGGGATGGGCGAAAAACTGGATGCGCTCGAGCCGTTTCATCCGGAGCGGATGGCGTCCCGCATTTTAGGGATGGGCGATGTCTTGACGCTCATTGAAAAAGCGCAGGCCGCCGTTGATGAGGAGAAGGCGAAAGAGCTCGAACAAAAAATGCGCACGGCCACCTTCACGCTTGACGACTTTTTGGAGCAGCTCGGCCAAGTGCGCAAGCTCGGACCGCTTGACGAACTGATTAAAATGCTGCCGGGAGCCAATAAAATCAAAGGGCTTTCCAACATTCAAGTCGATGAAAAGCAAATCGCCCGCGTCGAAGCGATCATCCGCTCGATGACGAAAGAGGAGAAAATGCATCCGGAAATCATCAACGCTAGCCGCAAAAGGCGGATCGCCAAAGGGAGCGGCACGACCGTGCAAGACGTCAACCGGCTGCTCAAGCAATTTGATGACATGAAAAAAATGATGAAAATGATGACGAATATGCCCAAAGGGAAGAAAAAAGGATTTCGCTTCCCATTTATGTAAATGATGTTCTGTTAAGCGAAAAACCTTTACAAACGGAAAAAGAATTGTTAATATACTATCTTGTGTGAACACTATACGGAGGTGCGTACAAACTATGGCAGTAAAAATTCGTTTAAAACGCATGGGCGCAAAGAAAAAACCGTTTTACCGCATTGTTGTGGCGGATTCCCGCTCGCCGCGCGACGGCCGCTTCATTGAAACGATCGGCACATACAATCCGGTTGCGGAGCCAGCCGAAATCAAAATCGATGAAGAGCTGGCGCTCAAATGGCTGCAAAACGGTGCCAAACCGTCCGACACGGTGCGCAGCTTGCTGTCGAAACAAGGCATTTTAGAGAAGTTCCATAACTTGAAATACGGCAAATAAGCGGGATGCACATGAAACCGCTCATTGAAACGATCGTCAAGGCGCTTGTCGATCATCCGGAGGCGGTGGCGGTCGAAACCCGTGAGGAAGAGACGGCCGTCATCTATGAACTATCGGTGCACGATGACGACATCGGCAAAGTGATCGGCAAACAAGGACGGACGATCCATGCGATCCGCACGGTCGTTTATGCCGCCGCCGCTGGATCGCCCAAGCGGGTGATTGTGCACGTGAAAGAAAAAGGGTGAGGATGTTCCTCTCCCTTTTTTGATATCTTCGTAAAGGGGGATGGGGATGAAGCTCATTCAAACGGTCGAAGTGCGGCAAGTTGTCACCGAGCGGAGCAAACAAGAGCTTGCGGCGGCATTTGCGGCGCGCAAGCAGCAGTTGGAGCGCGAGTGCGGCCAGCTTCGCTTCGAGCAAAAGCGGATGGAAAAAAGCGGGAAATACCCGGCTAGTCTTGTAAAGCAATATTTTGCCAAAGAAATCGACGACCGGATGGAGAAAATCAAGCTGCTTGAGTTTCAGCTTGAACAGTTACATATGCTATCGTTAGGAAGTGAATTGAAAGAGCGGGAAGTCGAGGCGCTCATTGAGGTGAACGTCGGCGACCGCTGGGAAGAGGTGACGAAAACGCGCGCCATTATCGTTGAAGACGGCGTCGTGAAAGAGATTCGCTAAGGAGGGAGCAAAGAATGGAACGATGGTTTAACGTCGGCAAAATCGTCAATACGCACGGCATTCGTGGCGAAGTGCGCGTCATTTCCCGCACCGATTTTCCGGAAGAGAGATACAAAAAAGGAAATAAGCTGTACATTTTCCGCGAACGAGACAGCGAGCCGATCGAAGTGACGGTGAAAAGCCATCGCGTCCATAAATCGTTCGACTTGCTGTCGTTTGAAGGCTATGACAGCATCAACGATGTCGAACCGTTTAAAGGAGCGATGCTGAAAGTGCCGGAAAGCCAGCTCGGTGAACTCGCGGAAGGCGAGTATTATTTCCATGAAATCATCGGCTGTACCGTCGTAACGGAAGAAGGAGAAACGATCGGCACGGTCAGGGAAATTTTAACGCCGGGGGCGAACGACGTCTGGGTCGTCCGGCGCGGCGACGGCACCGATGCGCTCATTCCGTACATCGATGAAGTCGTTCTTCGCGTCGATCCGGCGCAAAAAACGATCATCATCCGACCGATGGAAGGGCTGCTTGAATGATGCGGATCGATATTTTGACGCTGTTTCCCGACATGTTTTCCGGCGTATTGAATGAGTCGATTTTAAAGAAGGCGCAAGAAAAAGGGGCGGTGGACATCCGGCTTGTTGACTTCCGCGAATTTGCCGACAACAAGCATAAGACGGTTGATGATTACCCGTACGGTGGCGGCGCCGGCATGGTGCTGAAGCCGCAGCCGATTTTCGACGCGGTGGAACATGTGACAGCCGGCTCGCCTGGCGCGCGCATTATTTTGCTTTGCCCGCAAGGCGAGCGCTACACGCAAAAAAAGGCAGAAGAGCTCGCCCAAGAAGAGCATTTGGTGCTTATTTGCGGCCATTACGAAGGATATGATGAGCGCATCCGCCAATATTTGGCGACCGATGAAATTTCGATCGGCGATTACATTTTAACAGGCGGGGAGCTCGGCGCCATGGTCATCGTCGACAGCGTCGTCCGCCTGCTGCCCGGCGTGCTCGGCAACGAAGCGTCGCCGGTTGACGACTCGTTCAGTTCCGGCCTGCTGGAGTATCCGCAATACACAAGGCCAGCCGACTTTCGCGGCATGAAAGTGCCGGACATTTTGCTTTCCGGGAACCACCAGCTCATTGCTGAATGGCGCGAGAAGGAGTCGCTCCGGCGCACGTTTTTGCGCCGCCCGGATTTGCTCGCCGGCTATCCGCTCACCGAGAAACAAAAGCAATGGCTGAAAGAGTGGGAACATGAACGCGAAACGGAAAACAGCGGCTCTCAATGCGAATAACTATTGCTTGCGCCCGGCGTTTATGCTATCATATCTTTTGTGTGACTGAAGCAGTCCGCTTAAGGACGGAAAACGATGTTCCGCTGCAATGATCAAACGCATTGGCATGAACATCTGTGGAAGGAGTGGAAAATGATGCATCATTTAATCCAAGAGATCACGAAAGAACAATTGCGGACCGACTTGCCGGATTTCCGCCCGGGCGACACGGTGCGCGTCCACGTGAAAGTTGTGGAAGGCAACCGCGAACGCATCCAAGTGTTTGAAGGTGTCGTCATCAAACGGCGCGGAGCGGGCATCAGCGAAACGTTCACCGTCCGCAAAGTGTCCTATGGCGTCGGCGTTGAGCGCACATTCCCGGTGCATACGCCGAAAATCGCAAAATTGGAAGTCATCCGCCGCGGGAAAGTTCGCCGTGCGAAATTGTACTACTTGCGTGAACTTCGCGGCAAAGCGGCGCGCATTAAAGAAAAAACGGCCCAATAACGGGCAACGGTGGATCACAGCGGAAAAGGAGCTTGCTTTCAAGCTCCTTTTTTCACTACCGCCAATGATGATTACGGTAGTGATCCACGACTGCAAACTTTGATTTAGGTGGGTGGACAATGGAACAGAAAAAAAGCGAATGGCGCGAATGGCTGAAAGCCATTGTTGTTGCGGTGCTGTTGGCCGGGGGCATCCGCTACTTTATTTTTGCCCCGATTATCGTCGACGGCATTTCGATGATGCCGACGTTACATAATCACGAGCGGATGATTGTCAATAAGTTGGCCTACAAAATCGGCATGCCGCATCGTTTCGATATTATTGTGTTTCATGCCGAGGAAGGGAGAGACTATATTAAACGGGTGATCGGCTTGCCGGGCGACCGGATCGAGTACAAAAATGATACCTTGTACGTAAACGGCAAACCGTATAAAGAGCCGTATTTGGACGAACGTAAAAAGCAGGTTGCCGACGGGCCGCTGACCGAGCCGTTTACACTTGAGGAATTGACCGGGCGGAGCACGGTGCCGGAAGGGCATTTGTTCGTCATGGGCGACAATCGCCGATTCAGCAAAGACAGCCGCCATATCGGCTTCATTCCGATGTCAAAAGTCGTTGGCAAGGCGAATCTTGTGTATTGGCCGCTTTCTGACGCCCGGATTGTGAAATAAACGAGGCAGGTGATGCCAATGACAGTGATTCAATGGTTTCCCGGCCATATGGCAAAAGCGAAGAGGGAAGTGCAAGAAAAATTAAAGTTGATCGACGTAGCGTTTGAGCTGCTTGACGCCCGTTTGCCGATGTCATCGCGCAACCCGATGATCGATGACATTCTCGGACAAAAGCCGCGCCTCATTTTGCTCAATAAGGCGGATATGGCCGATGAGGCCGTGACTGAGCAATGGATCCGCTATTTCCGCGGCCAAGGCCGAACAGCCATCGCCATCGATGCGCAAAGCGGGACGGGGGTCAGGCAAATCGCTTTCATTGCCAAAGAAATGGTAAAAGAGAAATTTGAGAAAATGCGGGCGAAGGGCATTAAAAATCCACGCCCCGTGCGGGCGCTCATTGTCGGCATCCCGAATGTCGGCAAATCGACGCTCATCAACCGGCTCGCCGGCCGCCATATCGCCAAAACCGGCGATAAGCCGGGGGTGACGAAAGCCCAGCAATGGATCAAAGTCGGCAAAGAAATGGAGCTGCTTGATACGCCAGGGATTTTATGGCCAAAGTTCGAGGATGAAGACGTCGGCTTCAAGCTCGCGGTCACCGGAGCGATCAAAGATGAAATTTTGAACTTGCAAGACGTCGCTGCCTATGCGCTCCGCTTTTTGTCAGTCCATTATCCGGAACGGCTGTCGGAGCGCTACCGCCTTGACAGCATCCCCGATGACATCGTCGCCTTATTTGACGCCATCGGCCGGCGGCGCGGCTGCCTGACAGCGGGCGGCGGCATTGACTATGACAAGGTCGCTGACATTGTCTTATACGACATTCGCACCGAAAAATTAGGACGGTTGAGTTTTGAAACGCCCGCTTCCTGGACGTAATGGCGTCCGGCGGGCGTTTTTTGCTTCACAGCCGGCTGAACATGGCCGATAGTATAAGTAGAAAAGGGAGAGAAACATGAAGGAGTACACGGTAAAAGAAATCGAAGCTCTGCTTCCGGAGCTTGGCGGCGAGGATGACCCGCGCTGGGAGATGCTGCGGCGCGATGAACGGAAAAGCGTGCAGGCGCTGCTTGCCCGTTTTGTGAAACAAAAAGAGCGGGAAAAAGTGATGCGGCGGCGTTGGGAGGAGTTGATGCGCTATGAGCGTGAACTGTACGCCGCCGGCATCGAACGAATCGCCGGCATTGACGAGGCCGGGCGCGGGCCGCTTGCTGGCCCGGTCGTCGCGGCGGCGGTCATTTTGCCGCCTGACGCCTACTTGCCAGGGCTTGACGATTCGAAACGGCTGACAGCAGCCAAGCGCGAGGCGTTGTTTGCGCAAATTGAGGCGTGTGCGGTTGCGGTCGGCATCGGCATTGTCAGTGCGGCGGAAATTGATGAGCGGAATATTTACGAGGCGACGAAACAGGCGATGGCAAAGGCGGTCAGCGCGCTGTCGCCGCCGCCTGACTACTTGCTCGTTGATGCGATGGCGGTGCCGTGCGCGCTGCCGCAGCGGCGTCTGATGAAAGGCGATGCCAACAGCGCTTCGATCGCCGCGGCTTCCATTATGGCCAAAGTGACGCGCGACCGGCTGATGAAAGAGCTCGACCGCCGCTATCCGCAGTACGGGTTTGCCCGTCATATGGGCTACGGGACGCCGGAGCATCTCGAGGCGATCCGCCGTTACGGCATAACGCCGGAGCACCGCCGCTCGTTCGCGCCGGTAAAGGAAGCGGCGGGCGTTGAAAATTAGCCGGCCCCACGGCTGGGATGCGGGCCGGGACGAAAGGGGGAAAGCAAAATGGTGGAGCGGATGGAACGAACCGTTCCTGTCGCCGCCGTCCGTGATGCGGCGTCAAGCGGACAGTTTCGGCCGGGGCAGGCGGTTGTCGGCCGAATCGAGCGGGTGGAAGAGGCGGAGACGGGGGAGCGGACAGCGCTTGTCCGCACCGGCGGCCGCCTCGTGCGCGCCCGCCTCGAGGCGCCGCTTGCCGCCGGGCGCACGTACTTGTTTGAAATCAAGGAAAGCGGCAGCAACGTTTACTGGAAAGCGGTCGCGCTTTCCGAACCGGAGCAGGCGGTTCCCCGTGAAGATGTCGTCCGCCGATGGCAGCAGGCGTGGAAGCTGCCCGAGGCCGCGCTCCCGGTGCTTCGCCAAGCGCTGAAGGCAGGCGCGGCCGTAACGAAAGAAGAAGCGGCGGAACTGGCTGCAGCGGTGCGGAAAACCGGCCGGCCGGCCGACGCGGAGGAGGTGCTTGCTTATTTGTTCCATCGCCGCCTCCCACCGTCTCCCGCCGTATTTCGCGCACTGTGGGCGGCGCGGACCGGAGAGCCGCTCGCAGTGCAGCTTGAAAGGCTAAAAGCGGTGTTCACTGAACGTTCTTCAGGCCCGATGGCGCCGGTGTTCAAGCAGGCGGCTGACCGTCTTCTTTCGCCGCCGCTGTTCGCCTATGAGGCAGCGGTGCGCCTGTTGTTGACAGCGGAAGAAGGAGCGGAGGGGCCGGCTCATGCGCTTCTTTTCCGCCTCGGGCTTGTTCCGCTACCGGCAGGACGGATGGCTACCATTCAGAACGCCATGCAGCAGCGGCAGTTTGCTGAAGTCGGGAAGCTGCTCGGCCTGACGGACGAGGAAGCGTTTTTCGCGCGCTTTGCCGCTGTCGATGCCGCCTGCAAAAGCGGTGCGCTGTCAGAGGCGGAAGCGAAGCTGTGGACGTCTGTCCGCACGGCCGGCGACCCGGCGCTGTCGCTGTTTCATTGGTTGAGGCGGATCGCTGGCCGCCTCGGGCTTGAGGATGAGGCGATGCTCGCCGAAGCGTTGAAAACAAGAGGCGCGCCGCCGATGGCTCCTTCGTTGAGACGGCTGCTTCTTCATCTGCTCGGCGGAGCGGGAAGCAAAGAGGCAGAAGCCGCGGCGGAAGCGTTTCTTGACCGCCTTGACGGAATGGCCGTCATCGCCGGAAGCGATGGGCCTGTCGGGCACATTTGGATTTCTTTTCCTTTGCCGCTGGGCGGGCGCAACCACGATTTTTCGGTTTATTGGCAAGGGCGGCGGAAGGATGGAGGGGCGCTTGATCCCGATTATAGCCGCATCGTTTGCAGCGTCACGCTCGAACAACTGGGCGGGATTTTGATCGATATGCGTGTGCAGCGGCGGATCGTCCACATTTCCCTTTTTCACGATGATCCGAGGCTGCCGGAGCTCGTTCATCGCTTTGCCCCGCTGGTGAAAGAGCGTCTTCAGGCGCACGGTTATCTGCTGTCGGGCATTGATGTGAAAGCGGCCGAAGCTAGTCCCCCGGCCCCTTCCGTGCTGCCGTTTGCCGGCAGCAGCAGCGAGGTGGATTGGCGCGTATGAGCGAGGAGCGGAAAAAAGCGGTCGCCCTGTCCTATGACGCGGCGGTTCACGAAGCGCCTGTCGTGAAAGCGAAGGGAGCGGGAACGGCGGCGGAAGCGATCATCGCTGCCGCCCAACAGCATGGCGTGCCGATTCGAAAGGATCCGTCGCTCGTTGAACTTCTCAGCAAAGTGGAAATCGATAACACGATTCCGGAAGTGCTGTATGCGGTTGTGGCGGAGTTGTTTGCGTTCCTTTATCAGCTGGATCAGGCGGCGAAACAGGAAACGGAGGGAGAAAAGGGATGATTTTTCAACCTCCTAATTTCTCAATTTTGCGACGAAACGGTGGACAAGCGGGAAATGTTAGGTATAAAATGAAAGCGCTAAGACTTTTTCAGTTTCATACATAGGAGGTTGGCGCATGAACATTCATGAATACCAAGCAAAAGAAATTTTGCGAAGCTATGGCGTAAGCGTGCCGAACGGCCGCGTCGCGTTCACGGTTGATGAAGCAGTGGAAGCCGCCAAAGCGCTCGGCACGCCGGTATGCGTTGTCAAGGCGCAAATTCATGCCGGCGGGCGCGGCAAAGCGGGCGGGGTGAAAGTGGCGAAAAGCTTAGAGGAAGTCCGTACATACGCCAGCGAACTGCTCGGCAAAGTGCTCGTCACCCACCAAACCGGCCCGGAAGGAAAAGAAGTGAAACGGCTGTTGATTGAAGAAGGGTGCGACATCCAAAAAGAATACTATATCGGCCTTGTCGTCGACCGCGCCACCTCGCGCGTCGTGTTGATGGGCTCGGAAGAAGGCGGCACGGAAATCGAAGAAGTCGCGGCGAAAACGCCGGAGAAAATTTTCAAAGAGTACATTGACCCGGCCGTCGGGCTGCAGGCGTTCCAAGCGCGCCGCTTGGCGTTCAACATCAACATTCCGAAGCATCTCGTCAACCAAGCGGTCAAATTTATGATGGGCTTGTACCAAGTGTTTGTCGACAAAGACTGCTCGATCGCCGAAATCAACCCGCTTGTCGTCACCGGCGACGGCAAGGTGATGGCGCTTGACGCGAAGCTGAACTTTGATTCGAACGCGTTGTACCGCCACCCGGACGTGCTCGAATACCGAGATTTGGACGAAGAAGATCCGAAAGAGGTTGAAGCATCGAAATACGACTTGAACTACATCGCCCTTGACGGCAACATCGGCTGCATGGTCAACGGCGCCGGCTTGGCGATGGCGACGATGGACATCATCAAATATTACGGCGGCGAGCCGGCCAACTTCCTCGATGTCGGCGGCGGCGCCAGCGAGGAAAAAGTGACGGAAGCGTTCAAAATCATTTTGTCGGACCCAAACGTGAAAGGCATTTTCGTCAACATTTTCGGCGGCATTATGAAATGCGACGTCATCGCGAGCGGCATCGTCGCAGCGACGAAGCAAGTCGGCCTCACGCTTCCGCTTGTCGTCCGTCTTGAGGGTACGAACGTCGAGCTCGGGAAAAAGATTTTAGAAGAATCGGGCTTGAACATTACGGCGGCGGAATCGATGGCGGACGGCGCGCAAAAAATCGTCGAGCTAGTACGTTAAGAAAGCGAGGGAGACACGTGAGTGTTTTTGTCAATAAAGATACGAAAGTGATCGTACAAGGGATTACCGGTTCGCAAGGGCTGTTTCATACAAAACAGATGATTGAATACGGCACGAACATTGTCGGTGGCGTTACGCCGGGCAAAGGCGGCACGGAAGTCGAAGGCGTGCCGGTGTTTGACACCGTTTCCGAAGCGGTCGAAAAAACAGGCGCGAACGCCTCGGTCATTTACGTTCCGCCGGCGTTTGCTGCAGACGCTATTATGGAAGCGGTCGACGCCGGGCTTGATCTTGTCGTCTGCATCACCGAAGGCATTCCGGTGCTCGATATGGTGAAAGTGAAGCGGTACATGGAAGGGAAAAAGACTCGCCTCATCGGCCCGAACTGCCCGGGCGTCATTACGCCGGAAGAGTGCAAAATCGGCATTATGCCGGGCTACATCCATAAAAAAGGGCACGTCGGCATCGTCTCGCGCTCCGGCACGCTGACGTATGAAGCGGTTCACCAATTGACGCAAGCCGGCATCGGCCAATCGACGGCGGTCGGCATTGGCGGCGACCCGGTCAACGGCACGAATTTCATCGATGTGCTGAAGGCGTTTAACGAAGACGAGGAGACGTACGCGGTCATTATGATCGGCGAAATCGGCGGCACGGCGGAAGAAGAAGCGGCCGAATGGGTGAAAGCGAACATGACGAAGCCGGTCGTCGGCTTTATCGGCGGGCAAACGGCGCCTCCGGGCAAACGGATGGGCCATGCCGGCGCTATCATTTCCGGCGGCAAAGGCACGGCGGCGGAAAAAATCAAGAAAATGACCGAATGCGGCATCAAAGTAGCGGAAACGCCGGCCGTCATCGGCGAAACGCTCATTTCGGTCTTGAAAGAGCGCGGTTTATACGAAAAATGCAAAACGCATTAACATGGGGCTCCGCACGTTGCCGTGCGGGGCGCTGTTTGCCATTGACGCAGAAAGGAGAATGGTATGTACGATACAGTTCGCGACCGGCTCATTCATCTTCACCATTGCCGCGGAGCCGGCTGGAAGACGATCCGCTCTCTGCTTGACGCGGACCCGACGCTTGCCGCTCCATTTTTCATGTCCCCTCAATCCCTTCGCCCGCTCGTTCCGCTTACTTCTCAACAATTCGCTGCTTTTTTCCGCGACCTGCATTCCATTGATCTTCACCGGCTCATCAAAACGTATCAAGCTCGCCGCATTCACGTCATAACCGTGTTCGATGATCACTATCCGCCGCTGTTAAAGCATATTTACGCGCCGCCATGGGTGCTGTATGCAAAAGGGAACGCCGGCTTGCTTCAACAAACAAAGTTGATCAGCATCGTCGGCACGCGGCGCCCGACCAAATACGGGCTCGAAGCGCTTGACAAGCTTGTTCCGCCCCTTTCGGCCGCCGGATGGACGATCGTCAGCGGGCTGGCTGCCGGCATCGACATTCATGCCCATCGGCTTGCTGTCAAGTACGGCGGAACGACGATCGCCGTCATCGCCGGCGGGCTGGATCATGTTTACCCGAAAGCGCACTGGCCCTTCGCCCGCTATTTGATGAATGAACAGCTTGTCATCGCCGAACATCCGCCGGCAACGAAGCCGCAGGCATGGCACTTTCCGGCGCGCAACCGCATCATCAGCGGACTGTCGCTCGGCACGCTCGTCGTGCAAGCGAAACGGAAAAGCGGTTCGCTCATCACCGCCGCGTATGCGCTCGAGCAAGGGCGAGAAGTGTTTGCCGTCCCCGGTCCGATCGGGGCGGCCGAGGCAGCCGGGCCGAATACGCTTATTCAGCACGGGGCAAAACTAGTGCAGGAAGCGGAAGACATCATCGTCGAATTCCCGTACGTATAATGATCATGTTTGACAAATGCGGCAATAATCATTAATAATAATGAAGATTTCAATTTACTTCCTAGGGGTGGAAGATGGATGTCAGACTACTTGGTTATCGTCGAATCGCCAACGAAAGCGAAGACGATCGAGCGGTACTTAGGAAAAAAATATACGGTCAAAGCTTCGATGGGACACGTTCGCGATTTGCCAAAAAGCCAGATGGGCGTTGATATAGACCGCGGCTACGCATTGAAATATATTACGATTCGCGGCAAAGGCCAGGTGATTAAGGAGCTGAAAATGGCGGCCAAAAAGGCGAAAAAAGTGTTTCTTGCCGCCGACCCGGATCGGGAAGGGGAAGCGATCGCCTGGCATTTGGCCCACATGCTCGATTTAGACATTCACTCAGACTGCCGCGTCGTTTTTCATGAAATTACAAAGGATGCCATTCAACAGTCGTTCCAGCAGCCGCGCTCCATCAACATGAATCTTGTCGACGCCCAACAGGCGCGGCGCGTGCTCGACCGCCTCGTCGGCTACAACATCAGCCCGCTCTTATGGAAAAAAGTCAAAAAAGGGTTGAGCGCCGGCCGCGTCCAATCGGTTGCGCTCCGTCTGATCATCGACCGGGAAAAAGAAATCCGCCAGTTTCAGCCGGAAGAATATTGGACGATTCAAGCGACGTTTCAAAAAGGGGATGAGGCGTTTGCGGCTTCGTTTTACGGGATGGACGGCGAAAAGCGGGAATTAAAAACGGAAGCGGACGTCAAAGCGGTGCTCGCCCGCTTGAGCGGGCCCGCGTTTACGGTGAAAACGGTGACAAAGCGGGAGCGAAAACGCAGCCCGGTGCCCCCATTTACCACATCGTCACTGCAGCAGGAGGCGGCGCGTAAGCTGAATTTCCGCACGAAAAAGACGATGATGATCGCCCAGCAGCTGTACGAAGGGATCGACCTCGGCAGCGAAGGAACGGTCGGGCTCATTACGTACATGCGCACCGATTCGACACGCATCGCCGAAACGGCGCAGCAAGAGGCGGCAGCGTACATTGAGGCCAAATTCGGCGCGGCGTACGTCAGTCAGGAGAAGCGGAAAGAAAAGAACAGCGCGAACGCCCAAGACGCCCACGAGGCGATTCGCCCGACCTCGGCGTTTCGCGATCCGGAGAACGTGAAGCCATATTTGACGCGCGACCAGTTTCGGTTGTATAAACTCATTTGGGAACGGTTTATCGCCAGCCAGATGGCGGCGGCGGTGCTCGACACAATGAGCGTCGAGCTGGAAAACAACGGCGTCGTGTTCCGCGCGAGCGGCTCGACGGTGAAGTTTCCGGGGTTTATGAAAGTGTATATTGAAGGGACGGACGATCAAGCGGAAGAGCAAGACCGGCTTCTTCCGGACTTGACGGAAGGGGAGACGGTCAAGAGCGAGGCGGTCGACCCGAAGCAGCACTTTACCCAGCCGCCGCCGCGCTATACGGAAGCGCGCCTTGTCAAAACGTTGGAGGAGCTCGGCATCGGCCGCCCATCGACCTACGCCCCGACGCTCGATACGATCCAAAAACGCAACTACGTCGTGTTGGAAAACAAACGGTTCGTCCCGACGGAGCTCGGGGAAATCGTTGTCGAGCTGATGCTAGAGTTTTTCCCGGAAATCATCGATGTCGAGTTTACGGCGAAAATGGAAAAAGAGCTGGATGGAATTGAAGAGGGAAAAGTGGAATGGATCAAAGTCGTCGATGAGTTTTACCGCGAGTTCGAGAAAAGGTTGAAAGTGGCGGAAAAAGAAATGCGCGAAGTGGAGATTAAAGACGAGCCGGCCGGGATCGACTGCGACATATGCGGCAGCCCGATGGTGTACAAAATGGGCCGCTTCGGCAAGTTTATCGCCTGCTCCAATTTTCCCGAATGCCGCCATACGAAGCCGATCGTCAAACAAATCGGCGTCAAATGCCCGAAGTGCCATGAAGGAGAGATTGTCGAGCGCAACACGAAGAAAAAGCGGATCTTTTACGGTTGCAGCCGCTTTCCGGAGTGCGATTTTGTCTCCTGGGATAAACCGCTTGCCCGCCCATGCCCGAAATGCGGCGGCCTGCTTGTCGAGAAAAAGTTAAAAAAAGGCGTGCAAGTGCAGTGCACGGCCTGCGATTATGAAGAACAGCCGGAAACATAACGGAGTGTTGAACACAATTCAGAATTTTAGAAGAAATAGTTGCGCTGCAACCAATCATATGGTACGATGTAGAGGCATTGCGGGGTGAGGCGATGAAAAATGCGACATTTGCGTTACAATTGTTCATGGAATATTTACAAATCGAGAAAAATTATTCACAATATACTATTGCGTGCTACCGGCGCGATATTGAGCAGTTTTTCCAGTTCATGAACGAAGAAGGGATCAATGAGCTTGACCAAGTCGCCTACAGCGACGTCCGCTTATATTTGACGAAACTGTATGGCCAGCATTTGGCCAGCCGTTCGGTCGCCCGTAAAATTTCCAGTTTGCGCAGCTTTTACAAATTTTTGATGCGCGAAGGGCGGGCGGCCGAAAATCCGTTTGCGCTTGCGACACTGCCGAAGAAAGAGCAAAAAATTCCTAATTTTTTATACCCGAAAGAATTAGAAGCGTTGTTTCTTGTCAATGATGAAAATACGGCCCTCGGCCAGCGCAATACGGCGCTGCTTGAGTTGTTGTACGCGACTGGTGCTCGGGTTAGTGAATGTTGTCACATACAGCTGTCTGATGTCGATTTTGTGGCGGAAACTGTGCTCATTCACGGCAAAGGAAACAAGCAGCGCTACGTTCCGTTTGGCCGTCCGGCCCGCGAAGCGCTTGAACGGTATATTCATGGGGGCCGACGCGAGCTGACCAGAAAGCTGCGGGCGGACCACCGCTATTTATTTGTCAACGCCCGAGGCAATCCGCTCACGCCTCGGGGAGTGCGCCATATTTTGGATCGGATTGTCGAAGCTGCTGCGCTGACGCAAAACATCAGCCCGCATGTGCTTCGGCATACGTTTGCGACTCATTTGCTCAACGAAGGGGCCGATCTCCGTTCGGTGCAGGAACTGCTCGGCCATGCGCATTTGTCATCGACGCAAGTGTATACACATGTAACGAAAGACCGGTTGCGACATATTTATTTGCAGGCGCATCCGCGGGCATAGCCCGCATGTAAGGAGGGGAAAGCGATGGAACGCTTTCATGCAACGACGATTTTTGCCATCCGCCATAACAGCGCAGCGGCGATGGCTGGCGACGGCCAAGTGACGTTCGGCAACGCCGTCGTGATGAAGCATACAGCGAAAAAAGTGCGGCGCCTGTTTCAAGGCAAAGTGCTAGCCGGCTTTGCCGGCTCAGTGGCGGACGCGTTTACGCTGTTTGAAATGTTTGAAGGCAAGCTGGAACAGGTCAACGGCAACTTGCCGCGCGCGGCCGTCGAGCTGGCGAAAGAGTGGCGGAGCGATAAAGTGTTGCGCCGCCTTGAGGCGATGTTGATTGTCATGGATAAGGAACATTTGCTGCTGATTTCCGGCACAGGGGAAGTGATTGAACCGGATGACGGCATGCTCGCCATCGGCTCGGGCGGTCAGTATGCGTTGGCTGCTGGGCGTGCGTTGAAGAAGTACGCCGGCGGCTCGATGACCGCCAAGGAGATTGCGAAGGCGGCGCTGGAGATCGCCGCTGACATTTGCGTTTATACGAACAGCCATATTATTGTCGAAGAGCTGTAAAAAGGAGGAGGCCGATGATGGCGGAATCGTTGACTCCACGGCAAATTGTTGAGAAGCTCGACCAGTTTATCGTCGGACAAAAAGAGGCGAAAAAGGCGGTGGCGATCGCGCTTCGCAACCGGTACCGCCGCAGTTTGCTCGATGAAAAACTGCGCGATGAAGTAATGCCGAAAAACATTTTAATGATCGGCCCGACCGGGGTCGGGAAGACGGAGATCGCCCGCCGTCTCGCGAAGCTCGTCGGCGCGCCGTTTATCAAGGTTGAGGCGACGAAATTTACGGAAGTCGGTTATGTCGGGCGCGACGTCGAATCGATGGTGCGCGATTTGGTGGAAACGTCAGTTCGGATCGTGAAAGAACGAAAAATGAATGAGGTGAAAGACCGAGCTGAACAACAGGCGAACAAGCGGCTCGTTGAACTGCTCGTTCCGGGCAAACAAAAGCAAACGATCAAAAATCCGCTCGAGCTGTTGTTTGGCGGCCAAGGGAATCCGTCGGACAACAGCTACGGCCATGAGGATGAACAAATCGAGCAAAAACGGCGTCAAGTGGCCTGGCAGCTGGCAAACGGCCAGCTCGAAAACGAGATGGTCACGATTGAAATTGAGGAGCAGACGCCAATGCTCTTTGACTTTTTGCAAGGGACGGGCATTGAGCAGATGGGCGTGAATATGCAAGACGCGCTCAGCAGCCTGATGCCGCGGCGACGCAAAAAGCGGCGCCTGAAAGTGAGTGAAGCGCGCAAGGTGCTCATCAATGAAGAAGCGCAAAAACTGATCGACATGGATGAAGTGACGCAAGAGGCGGTCCGCCTCGCCGAACAGTCGGGCATCATCTTTATCGATGAAATTGATAAAATTGCCCGCAGCGGGGCGGTGTCCGGATCGGCCGACGTCTCGCGCGAAGGGGTGCAGCGCGACATCTTGCCGATCGTCGAAGGATCGACGGTCATGACGAAATACGGACCGGTCAAAACGGACCATATTTTGTTCATCGCCGCCGGCGCGTTTCATATGGCGAAGCCGTCCGACTTGATCCCTGAGCTGCAAGGTCGGTTTCCGATCCGCGTCGAGTTGGCGAAACTTTCGGTTGACGATTTCGTAAGTATATTGGTCGAGCCGAATAATGCGCTCATTAAACAATATCAGGCACTTTTGGCAACAGAAGGTATAAGTCTTGAATTTTCTGACGATGCTATTCGTAAGATTGCCGAAGTGGCCTTCGAAGTCAACCAGACGACTGACAACATCGGCGCGCGCCGGCTACATACGATTTTGGAAAAACTGCTTGAGGATTTGCTGTTTGAAGCGCCCGATATCGGGCTCGACAAAGTCGTCATCACGCCGCAATACGTTGAGCAAAAACTCGGCAGCATCGTCAAAAACAAAGATTTGAGCGAATTTATTTTATGAGGAGGAGATGGACTCGATGAACTTGCTAGAGAAAACACGAAAAATCAACGCCATGCTGCAGAAGGCAGCTGGGCGGCCGGTCAATTTCAAAGAGATGGCGGAAACGCTTTGCGATGTCATTGAAGCGAACGTGTTCGTCGTCAGCCGCCGCGGCAAACTGCTTGGCTTCGCCATTAAACAGTCGATTGAAAACGAACGGATGAAACGGATGCTTGAGGAGCGCCAGTTTCCGGAAGAATACACGAAAAAATTGTTCAACATTACGGAAACGTCCCCTAATATCGATATTAATAGCGAATATACGGCGTTTCCAGTGGAAAATCGTGACTTGTTCAAAACCGGTTTGACGACGATCGTTCCGATCAACGGCGGAGGCGAACGGCTCGGCACGCTTATTTTGTCGCGCCTTGATCGTGAGTTTGATAACGATGACCTGATTTTGGCCGAGTATGGCGCAACGGTCGTCGGCATGGAAATTTTGCGTGAAAAAGCGGAAGAAATCGAAGAGGAAGCGCGCAGCAAGGCGGTCGTGCAAATGGCGATCAGCTCGCTTTCTTACAGCGAACTTGAGGCGATTGAACATATTTTTGAAGAGCTTGACGGAACGGAAGGGCTGCTTGTCGCCAGCAAAATCGCCGACCGCGTCGGCATCACCCGTTCGGTGATCGTCAACGCCCTGCGCAAGCTTGAAAGCGCCGGCGTCATCGAATCGCGCTCGCTCGGCATGAAAGGAACGTACATTAAAGTATTGAATGACAAGTTTTTAAGCGAACTGGAAAAATTGAAATCAAGCTGAACGGCATAGCTGCCTAAGCCCGCTGGGTATTTTGGCCCGGCGGGTTTTTTGTTGTTGACAAACATCTTTGGCATCGTTTTTCTGTCATGGCATCTTCGAAAAATAGTACCAAGTTCCGTCTATACATTAGGTTTTCTTTCCCGTAAAATGAAAATTAGCAGAAACTGTCGAAAAATAGGAGAAAAGAGGGGATTCCATTGGCGCTCTTTTCAGCGACGATCGGTTGGCTTGAACAAGGGCTTCGCTACGCTGCGCTTCGCCAACAGGCGATCGCCGACAATATCGCCAACGCCGATACGCCGGGCTATAAGGCGAAAGATGTGCGCTTTCAGGCGGAGCTTGACCGGGCGCTTGCCCTTGAGGCCAAACGGACGGATCCGCGCCATTTTCCGTTTCGAAACGAACAGAATGGAAAAATTGTCGTGACGACCAATGCCAGCATCAGTTACAATCATAATGGAAACAGTGTCGATATCGACCAAGAAATGTCGAAATTGGCAGGAAACCAAATTTATTATAACGCTCTGATTGAGCGGTTAAACGGCAAATTCAATACGCTAAAGACGGTGATCAAAGGAGGAAAATAGGCTGTGTCCGTGTTTCAAAGCTTAAACATTTCGGCGTCGGCGCTCACCGCTCAGCGGCTGCGCATGGACGTGATTTCTTCCAACATCGCCAACGCTGATACGACGCGGGCCCGCTTCGTCAATGGCGAATGGGAGCCGTACCGACGCAAAATGGTCATCATCGAACCGCAGAGCGGGGCGTTTTCGGGCTATTTGCAGGCCGCCCTCGGACGTGCTGAAGCTGTCGGCAACGGCGTTCGGGTGCACGAAATTGCTGACGATCCGGCTCCGTTTAAACTCGTCTACGACCCGGACCATCCGGATGCGGGCGCAGATGGCTACGTTCGCCTGCCAAACGTCGAACCGCTCAAAGAAATGGTCGATTTGATCGGTGCGACGCGCTCGTATGAGGCGAATGTCACCGCGCTGAACGCTTCAAAAGGGATGCTCATGAAGGCGCTTGAAATCGGGAAATAAGCCGAAGAGGAGGAATGACAAATGGTTGATGGAGTGAGCCGCATCGGGCTGGCGCCGGCGGCCGCCGCTTCAAGCCCGGTGAAGCCGGCAGCGGTGCAAAAGCAGTTCGCCTCCTTTTTCAAAGAAGCGCTCAACAATGTCAATAACGCACAAATCGAGGCAGATGCGCTGACAGAAAAGCTTGTCCGTGGGGAAAACGTCCAATTGCATGATGTGATGATCGCGTCGCAAAAGGCAAGCATCGCGCTGCAACTGACGATCGAAATCCGTAACAAAGCGGTTGAGGCGTACCAGGAAATGATGCGCATGCCGTTGTAGACAGCAAGGGACGATACATACAGAGCCCGCCATGGCCGAACGGTGGCCGCGGCGGCTGTATGGCTGGATGATCGGGGGAATCGTATGAGCAACAAGTGGAAAGAGTGGTGGGGCCGGGCCCGTTTGTTTTGGCAAGAGCGGACGAAAAAACAGAAATGGCTTGCCGCCGGAGGCGCGGCTACGGTCCTTTTGATCCTTGGCCTCGGTATTTTTTTCGCCTTCAGGACGGAAATGGTGCCTCTATACAGCGATTTGACGCCGCAAGAAGCCGGACAAATCAAGGCGACGCTGGATCAGCGCGGTGTTCCCGCCGAAGTGACGGATGGCGGCACGACAATTAAAGTGCCGAAAGAGCAAGTGGATGCGCTGAAAGTCGAGCTGGCCGCCGAGGGCATTCCGAACAGCGGGGTTATTGATTATTCGTTTTTCGGCCAAAACGCGAGCTTCGGCATGACCGACAACGAGTTTAATATGGTGAAACTGAAGGCGATGCAAACGGAGCTCGCCAACTTAATCAAAACGATCGACGGCGTCGAGGACGCGAAAGTGATGATTAATCTTCCGCAGCCGAGCGTATTCGTTTCCGATGAAAAGGGGGAAGCCTCGGCTTCGATCGTGCTGAAGACGAAGCCGGGCTATGAATTCAGCGACGAGCAAATTCGGGCTTTGTATCATCTCGTCGCCAAAAGTGTTCCCCACCTCTCTACAGATAATATCGTCATTATGAACCAGTTTTTTGAGTATTTCGATTTGAAAAATGAAAACAAAAATTCGACAGCGGCGGCATTCACTGAGCAGCAACAGATCAAACGACAAATCGAACGCGACATTCAACGGCAAGTCCAGCGAATGCTCGGCACGATGATGGGGCAGGACAAAGTCGTTGTCTCGGTGACGGCCGACATCGACTTTACACAGGAAAAGCGAGAGGAGCAGTTGGTCGCTCCGGTGGACGAAAAGAACAATGAAGGCATTGCCGTCAGCGTCCAGCGCATTAAAGAGACGTACTCGGGAAGCGGTGCGCCGCCGGGCGGCACGGCCGGAACGGGGACGAATGAAGTGCCGGGCTACCAAGGAGCAAACGGCGGAACGAACGGAAACTATGAGCGGACCGAAGAAACGATCAACAATGAGGTCAACAAAATTAAAAAACAAATCGTAGAAAGCCCGTATAAAATTCGCGATCTAGGCATTCAAGTGATGGTCGAGCCGCCAAATCCGGATGATCCGAATTCATTGCCGCCGGAAACGGTCAATGACATTCAAAAACTATTAGGGACGATTGTCCGGACGTCGATTGACAAAGAAGAAGCGCAGGCGCTGACCGACCAGGATGTCAATAGCCGCGTCGTCGTCTCGGTGCAAAAGCTCAACGGCAAACCGGTATTCACCGAACCGGCGCCGGTTCAGCCGGCGTGGCGGTGGTACGCGGCCGGCGGAGGCGCGCTATTGCTCATTGCCCTACTGCTCTTCTTCTGGCTGCGACGCCGCCGTGAAGATGAAGAAGAAGAAGAGGAGGAGCTCGCATTCGCCCCGCCGCTTCCGGTCGAGCCGGATTTGCCGGAGCCGCCGGAGACGGAGGCGGTGCTGCGCCGTCGGCAGCTGGAGCGGTTGGCGAAAGAAAAACCGGATGAGTTTGCCAAACTATTGAAAACATGGCTATCGGAAGAGTAGGAGGAGCGGCGTATGGCAAAACGCGATCGGAAAGGCGGGCTGACGGGCAGGCAAAAGGCAGCCATTTTGCTCATTTCCCTCGGCCCGGACGTATCGGCCTCCATCTATAAACATTTATCCGAAGAAGACATTGAAAAGCTGACGCTCGAAATTTCCAACGTCCGCCAAGTGGCGGCCGAGCAAAAAGAGGAAGTGCTTGAGGAATTCCGGCAGCTCGCTTTGGCGCAGGATTACATCGCCCAAGGCGGCATCGCCTACGCGAAAGAAGTGTTGGAAAAAGCGCTCGGCCCGGACAAGGCGATGAACATTATCAACCGTCTGACATCAGCGCTTATGGTGCGGCCGTTTGATTTCGCCCGCAAAGCCGACCCGATGCAGCTGTTAAACTTTATTCAGCATGAGCATCCGCAAACGATCGCTCTCATTCTTTCGTATTTAGACCCGGCGCAGGCGGGGCAGATTTTATCAGCGCTGCCGCAAGAGATGCAGGCCGATGTGGCCAGGCGCATCGCGCTTATGGACAGCACGTCGCCGGAGATCATTAGCGAAGTCGAGCAAATTTTGGAGCGGCGGCTGTCGGCGACAGTGATGCAAGATCACACGCAAACCGGCGGCATTGAGGCGGTCGTCGAAGTGCTGAACCAAGTCGACCGAAGCACGGAGCGGACGATTTTAGAGGTTTTGGAAATTCAAGACCCCGAGCTTGCGGAAGAAATTAAAAAGCGGATGTTTGTGTTTGAAGACATCGTTACGCTCGACAATCGCGCCATTCAACGCGTCATCCGCGAAGTGGATAACAATGACCTTATGCTGGCGCTTAAGGTGGCGAGTGATGAAGTGAAAGAAATTGTCTTCCGCAACATGTCAACAAGAATGGCCGAGACGTTCAAAGAAGAAATGGAATATATAGGCCCGGTCCGGCTGCGTGATGTGGAAGAAGCGCAATCGCGCATTGTCGCCATTATCCGCCGTCTCGAGGAAGCCGGGGAAATCGTCATCGCCCGCGGGGGAGGAGATGATATTATTGTCTAGCGTCATTAAAGCGCCGGCATTGGCCGGGCGCGCCGGCAAAAAGACGATCGCTGTGCAGCGCTGCATTTTCGATGTTCCGCCTTCGAACGAGGATCGGCAAAAGGAAATCGAGGCGATTTCCGCCGCCAAAGAAGAGGCGGCCGCGCTTCGCCGCCAAGCCGAGCAATATTGCGAGACGGTGCGCGAACAGCTGGCCCGTGAACGGGAGCAATGGGAGCGCGAGAAAGACCGGCTTAGGCAGGAAGCGCGCGCCCAAGGGTACGAAGACGGCTACGCCGCCGGGCGCGAGGCGGCGCTTCGCGAACACCGCGAATGGATCGACCAAGCCCGCCGCTTGGCGGAGCGGATGAATCACGAATTTTATGCGAAGGTCGAGGCGGCGGATGAGATGATGCTCGAAGTGGCGCTGAAAGCGGCGGAACGCATCATCGGCGCCACGCTCGAGCGAGACCGGAGCGCGTTTTTGCCGCTTGTGCGCCAAGTGCTGCAGGAAGTGCGGCGGCAAACGGAAGTGTCCGTTTACGTGCATCCGGGTTGTTATGAGACGGTAGCCGAACAGCAAGAATTGTTGAAATCGCTATTTCCGCACCGTGTCGATTTGTTCATCTATCCGGATGAGGCGTTGCCGGAATACGGTTGTCTCGTGGAAACGCCGTTCGGCCGCATCGATGCCAGCGTAGACATGCAACTTGAACGGCTGCGCGAAGCGCTCTACAGACGGCTGAAGGAGGGAATGTCCTCTGAACTGGCAGGCGCTTCTTGAGGACATCGCCACCGTCGATTTGTACAAACGATTCGGCAAAGTATCGCGCGTCGTTGGGCTCATGACCGAATCGAAAGGTCCGGGCAGCTCGATCGGCGACCTTTGCTACATTCATGAAACGAGTGGCCGGAAAATTCCGGCGGAAGTCGTCGGCTTTCACGAGCACCACGTCTTGCTCATGCCGTTTTCCGCCATGACGCATATCGCCCCCGGCTGTTTGGTGGAAGCGACCGGCAAGCCGCTCGAAGTGTATGTGGGCGATGCGCTCATCGGCATGGTTCTTGATCCGCTCGGCCAACCGTTGGACGGTGCCCCACTGCCGCCCGGGCTGAAGCCTGTGTCGGTCGACCGCGATCCGCCCAATCCGCTCACCCGGCCGCCGATCGCCGAGCCGATTGAAGTCGGCGTGCGCGTCATCGACAGTCTGCTGGCGGTCGGGAAAGGGCAACGGGTCGGCATTTTTGCTGGTTCCGGCGTCGGCAAGAGCACGCTCATGGGAATGATCGCCCGCCGCACATCGGCTGACGTGAACGTTATCGCCTTAATCGGCGAGCGGGGGCGCGAAGTGCGCGAATTTTTAGAGCGCGATCTTGGGCCGGAAGGATTGGCCCGTTCCGTCGTCGTTGTCGCCACCTCGGACCAACCGGCGCTCATGCGTGTCAAAGGGGCGTACACCGCGACAGCGATCGCCGAATATTTCCGCGACCAAGGGGCGGATGTCATGCTGATGATGGATTCGGTCACCCGCGTCGCGATGGCGCAGCGGGAGATCGGGTTGGCTGTCGGCGAGCCGCCGACTACAAAGGGCTATACCCCGTCGGTGTTCGCCTTGCTCCCGAAGCTGCTCGAGCGGGCCGGGACGAGCGACTCAGGCACCATTACCGCGTTTTATACGGTGCTCGTTGACGGCGACGATATGAACGAGCCGATTGCCGATGCGGTGCGCGGCATTTTGGACGGCCATTTTGTGTTGGAACGCCAGCTCGCGAATAAAGGCCAGTACCCGGCCATTAACGTGCTGAAAAGCGTCAGCCGCGTCATGCCTCATATTATCAGCGCTGAGCACCGCGAAGCAGCGAACCGTTTCCGCCGTCTCCTTTCCACTTATATCGATTCGGAGGATTTGATTCAAATAGGGGCGTACAAGCGGGGGGCATCGCGAGAAATTGATGAGGCGATTGAACGTTATCCGCAAATGATGGCGTTTTGCCGCCAAGAAATAGAGGAAAAGGCGACGCGCGCCGAAAGCATTGATGCCCTTTTCCGTCTCATTTCGCCGCCATGACGGGGGCACAGCGTTAAGAGGGGGAAGGGTGATCCACAATGATGTCGACATTTCGGCTGCAAAAACTATGGACGATGAAGGAAAAAGAAAAGAAAGCAGCGCTGGCTGAATACGAAGAAGCGGTGCACAAGTTTGAGCAGGCGGCCGAGGCGCTGTACAAGTTGCTCAAGGAAAAAGAACGATGCGAGGCGGAAAGGGACAGGCGGCTGCAAGATGGCCTCGCTGTCGGGGCCATTCGCCATACGCTGCAGTATCTCGCCAGTTTGCAACAAACCATTGATCACTATCAGCTCATCGTCATGCGGGCGCGCGAGCAAATGCAGTGCCGGCACCAGCGCCTCATTGAGCTCAATATTGAAGTGAAAAAGTATGAGAAAATGCAGGAGCGCGTGCGGCGGTGGACAGAGCAGCGCGAAAAAGAGGCCGAAAGCCGTTTGCTCGATGAAATAGCCGTTCAGCGCTTTGTGCGGCAAGGAGAGTTATAGATGGCGGGCAGCAAACTTCAGCAGGAAGAAACGGCAAGCCGGTGGCAATGGATGTTGTTCGTCGTTGTCGTCCCGAGCCTCTTTGCGGCTTTCTTCCTCTTGCTGATTGCAAAGGCGGCCGGCATTGATGCGGTGAAGGCGAAACAATGGGTGGACAGCGTGCCGTTCGTCGCCGAATGGTTTGATTGGAAGAAGAAAGAAAAGACGCTGGCCAACACGATCGAGACGCAACAGCAGACGATCAAGCGGCAAAACCAAACGATCGCCAAGCAAAAAAAGCAAATTGAGCAGCTAAAAAGCGAATTGGCGGCAAAAGACGAGGAAATTGCCCGGCTGTCGACGCAGCAACAGCTGCCGACCCAGCAGGAAAAAGGCGGCGGACAAGCGTCTGCGGTGGATGTCATCAGCATGTACGACGCCATGTCAGACAAGCAGGCCGCGGCTATTTTAGCCAAGCTGCCGGAGGATGAAGCGCTTGAGGTGCTGAGCCGGCTCGATAGCGACAAAGCCGCGGCTATTTTAGAACAAATGCCGGCCGAGCAGGCGGCGAACTTGCTTTCGTCATTGCATAAATGGGCAGGGAGAGAGGAGGGGGCTGAATGAAAGTGATGATCGCAGCAGTTGCACCGCAGCCAACGGGCGTGGAGCTGACAGCGAGAAAAGAGACAGCGGCTTCCAGCGCATTTGCGGCATTATTGGCGCAAAAGCAAACCGGGAAGCTGCCGGTTGAGGAGGGGATTGAACGGTCATCCCAGCCGGAAGGAAAGAAGCCGCGAATAACAGACGAATGGACAGAGCCGTTATGGCTGGCCGCTTCAGCTATGCACGTTGGCGCTGCCAACGTTTTAAACGCCCCTCCGGCGGCTGCATACAATGATGGTGAAGCCTTGGCGGCTGATGGGGAAAGCGGAAGAGTTAACCAAGAAGGGGCTGGTGCAAAAGCGCTGGCAGCCGTTCCGTCTTTTTGGCTACAGACGGATGAAAATAGCGGGTTGGACAAAGCTGCTTGGCTGGAACAACAGGCCAAAGAAATGAACGGGCGTTTCGATGGCGAACACCAGCCGCCTTTCTCACAAATTTTGCCGCGAACCGAGGGAGCTAGAAAGGAAATGGCGGTGCATTCCAACGGTGAAAGCAGCTGGCTGGCGCCGCGAGTTTTATCTTCGATGTACGGGCCAGCCTCTTTACGGCAGCAGGAGGACGCTCGCCAGCTGCATAGTGTGCTCGTTTCGACAAACCTTGCCTCTTTGATTCCATTCGTCCCTGGCGGCCATGAGGCGGGGACGGTGGAAGCAGGGAAGGAAAGTTCGTTTGTCGAGCAAGTAGCCCGTGCATGGCAATTCGGCCGATGGGTGAAGCTGCCAAACGGCGTTATGCAGCTTGTTATTCGCCTTCATCCGGAACATCTTGGAACGGTGACGGTGAAAATGGCGCAAGAAGGCGGAAAATTGACCGCCCGGCTGCTTGTGGCGACCGATGCGGCGGAAGAGTTGATCCGCAACCACTTGCCGCAGCTTGCTCAGCAGCTTGATGCGAGTTCCATCACGGTCGAAAAATGGACCGTTTGGTCGGATTATGACAGCTCCGCGATGCCGCCGTATTCCGGGAATCGCCAAGGAGGGCAGCAGCAGGGCGAATCGCGGCAAAAACAAAAGCGGGAGCCATCATCTTCCTTCCCGTTAGCGCTAGACGGGATCGAAGCTGACGCATAAGGGGGAAAAAGAACGAGGATGACAACGAATGTGATTGATGGAAGCTTATGGATGGCAAACGCGGTTCAGCCGGAACGGAAAACGGGTAATCAAATTTTAGGAAAAGACGACTTTCTCAAAATTTTGCTCGCCCAGCTCGAAAACCAAGATCCGCTCAATCCGATGGAAGATAAAGACTTTATCGCGCAAATGGCGAGCTTCTCCTCGCTTGAGCAAATGATGAACATCGCCAATTTGATGCAGAAATGGATGCAAGTGTCAAGCCGTGATGCGCTTTTGCGCTACAGCGAATGGATCGGCAAAACGGTGCACTGGCAAGAAGGCGATGCAACGATGAGCGCGGTTGTCAAATCGGTGACGCAAAAAGACGGGAACATTGTTCTCGGGCTCGATAACGGAGCGACGATTGCCGCTGACGCGGTGATGACAGTCGAACAACACGAATAAGAGGGGAGAGAGAGCGAATGCTTCGTTCGATGTATTCCGGCATTGGCGCCATGCGCAATTTCCAAACAAAACTTGACGTTATCGGCAACAATATCGCCAATGTCAATACGTACGGGTTTAAAAAAGGACGAACGATCTTTAAAGATTTAATGAGCCAAATGATTTCCGGAGCGGGAGGGCCGAACGCCGGCCGCGGCGGGACGAATCCAAAGCAGGTCGGGCTCGGTTCGCAGCTGGCGGCGATCGACACCGTCCATACGCAAGGCAGCTTGCAAACGACCGGCCGCGTGCTTGATTTGGCCATTTCCGGCGACGGGTTTTTCGTCGTCGGCGACGCTTCCGGCAGCATGTATACGAGAGCCGGGAATTTTTATCTCGATTCGCAAGGCTATATTGTCAATGCCGATGGCCAATATTTGCTCGGTGTGGGAAATAGCCGCCTTCAAATTCCGACATATGCGAAAAGCTTGAGCATCGGGGCGGACGGCAAAGTGACCATTGTGGATGCTTCTGGGACTTTACGTACGATCGGCACAATTCAGCTGGCCAAATTTGCAAACAATGACGGATTAGAAAAAGCCGGCAACAACTTGTTCCGCGAAACGACCAACTCCGGCGCGCCAACGACAGGGGCGCCGGGAGCGAACGGCACCGGAACGATTGTCTCCGGGGCGCTTGAGATGTCCAACGTCGACCTTGCTGAGGAGTTTACGGAAATGATCGTCGCCCAGCGCGGTTTTCAGGCAAACACGCGCATCATTACGACATCGGATGAAATTTTGCAAGAACTTATCAACTTGAAAAAGTAGAATAGGAGGTAGGGCGTCAGCTGTTGTTGGACGCTGATGCCCGCTTGCCGATGATTCCGCTGACGAAGCTCAACGGCAAACGATTTGTGCTCAATGCGTTGTACATCGAACAAATCGAGGCATTTCCCGACACGACCGTGACGCTGACGAACGGAAAAAAATTCGTCGTGCGCGAGACGGTCGAACAAGTCGCGGCGTTGGCGAGCGAATTTTACCGGCAAATTGGCGCGTTTCGCTTGCCGGAAGCAGGAGGATTGAACCGTGAAAGGGAATAAAGTACTCAAAACGATGGTCATCGTGCTAGCGGTCATTGCCTTGGCCGGCACGGCGGCGCTTGTTGCCGTTATGAACCTGACCGGCAAAGAAAAACAGGAGGCGCCAAGCGCCGATGAACTGGCGGACAGTTCGATCGACATTCCGGAAATGACAACGAATTTGGCGGACGGCCGTTATATTAAAATCTCCTTTAAAATTCAAACCGACAGCGACAAAGGAAAAGAAGAAGCGGAGAAGCGTGATTTCCAGATTAAGGATGCAATCATCGAACAGCTCTCGGAAATGAAAGCGGCCGACTTTAAAGGAAAAGAAGGAATGGCGGCGTTGAAAGAGCAGCTGAAACAACAGATTAATGCGTTAATGCAGGAAGGGAAAGTGGAGAACGTCTACATTACCTCCTTTATCCTCCAGTAGCCTGCCATCCGAAGGGGGGAAGGTGACATGACAGCCGGCGAAGTACTATCGCAAAGTGAAATTGATGCGCTGCTTGCCGCGCTTTCGGCCGGAGAAATGAATGCGGAAGAACTGAAAAAAGAAGAGGAAGGGCGGCGCGTCAAAACGTATGATTTCCGGCGGGCGCTTCGGTTTTCCAAAGACCAGATCCGCAGCTTGACGCGCATTCATGAAAACTTCGCCCGCCTGTTGACCACGTTTTTTTCCGCCCAGCTGCGCACGTATGTGCAAATCTCGGTCGCATCGGCCGACCAGATTCCGTACGAAGAGTTCGTCCGCTCGATTCCAAAAATGACGATCATTAACGTCTTTGAAGTGCCGCCGCTCGACGGGCATGTGCTGCTGGAAATCAATCCGAATATCGCCTATGCCATGCTCGATCGGGTGATGGGCGGCCGCGGCGCCGGCATGGACAAAGTGGAGCACCTCACGGAAATTGAGACACGCATCATGTCCAACTTGTTCGACAAGGCGTTTGCCTATTGGCGCGATGCGTGGGAGTCGGTGGCGGAAATGGATCCGCTGTTTGTCGACTTTGAGGTCAACCCGCAGTTTTTGCGCATGATCGCGCCGAACGATACGGTCGTTGTCATTTCGCTCAACACGCAAATCGGCGAGGCGCGTGGCATGATGAACGTTTGCATTCCGCACGTCGTTTTGGAGCCGATTATGCCGCGGCTGTCGGTGCAGTACTGGATGCAGGCGCAAAAAAAAGAGCGTTCCCCCGAGGAAGCGGGACGAATTGAGCAAGGCATCCGCGCGGCTCAACTGCCGATTGTCGCCGAACTTGGCACAGCGGCTGTTACCGTCGGCGAATTTTTGCAGCTCGAGGTCGGAGATGTCATCCAGCTCGGGCAGTCGATCCATGATCCGCTTGTCATCAAAATCGGCCATATTCCGAAATTTATCGGCCAACCGGGGAAACGGAACAAAAAGCTGGCGGTGCAAATTTTAGCGATGATCGAGGGGGACGAAGCAGGACATGATGAATGACGGAATGTTGTCGCAAGATGAAATCGATGCTCTGTTGCGCGGAATGGACAGCCGTGACCGCGCACCGGCGCTTCACGATATTTTCACCCCGCTCGAGCAGGACGCTCTAGGGGAGATTGGCAATATTTCCTTTGGCAGCTCAGCGACGGCGCTGTCCATGTTATTGAACCAAAAAGTCGAGATTACGACACCGAACGTCTCGGTGATCGAGCGGACGCGCATCGCGGATGAGTTCCCGCGGCCGTATGTCGCCATTCAAGTCAATTACACGGAAGGGTTTCACGGGATCAACTTGCTGGTCATTGAGCAGCGGGACGCCGCCATTATCGCCGATTTGATGCTTGGCGGCGATGGAACGGCGCCCGACAGCGCGCTTGGGGAAATTCAGCTGAGCGCCGTGCAGGAAGCCATGAACCAAATGATGGGGTCAGCGGCGACGTCGATGTCGACTGTTTTTGGCAAGCGGGTCGACATTTCCCCGCCGACGATCCATCTTCTTGATTTGAGCGAAGGAAAAGGTCTGGAATATTTGCCGGATGGAGACTTTTTGATTAAAGTGTCGTTCCGGCTGAAAATCGGCACGTTAATTAATTCGAACATCATGCAGCTGCTGCCCGTTGATTTTGCCAAAGAAATGGTCACCTATTTGCTTGGTGCGGCGGCAGGGGGGGAGGAAAACCGGCCTGAGCTGCCGGCTGGGGCGCCGCTGTCCGTGGAGCCGGAGCCGCAGCCCGCCTACGCCTATGCGGAGGCCGGCGCCCCTTCTTCCCCGGCGGCGAACCGTTTCCCGGAGGCGCCGGCTGAGCGCCTGGATGAAGGCAAAAGCGCAGCTGGGCGGCATATTCAAGCAGCTGATTTTGCTGAGTTTGACGCCCCACCGCTTGCCGCGGCGGAGGCGCGCAATTTGGAGCTGCTGTTTGATGTGCCGCTGCAAGTGACGGTTGAACTGGGACGGACGAAACGCTCGGTGCAAGAGATTTTGCAATTGTCCACCGGGTCGATCATCGAACTTGATAAGCTGGCCGGCGAGCCGGTCGACGTTTTTGTCAACAATAAGCTGATCGCCAAAGGCGAGGTGGTCGTGATCGATGAAAACTTCGGCGTGCGCATCACCGACATTGTCAGCCAAAGCGATCGGTTAAAACGGCTAAAATAATGTGCATGGCAGGAGGTAGGGAGATATGGCAAGAGTGCTTGTTGTCGACGATGCTGCGTTTATGCGGATGATGATTAAAGACATTTTGACGAAGAATGGGCATGAGGTCGTCGCTGAAGCGGCGGACGGGAGACAGGCGGTCGAAAAATATAAGGAGACGCGCCCCGACATTGTGACGATGGATATTACGATGCCGGAGATGGATGGGATTACGGCGCTTAAAGAAATAAAAAAAATCGATAGCAACGCCAAAGTGATCATGTGTTCGGCGATGGGGCAGCAGGCGATGGTCATTGACGCCATTCAAGCCGGGGCGAAAGATTTCGTTGTCAAGCCGTTCCAGGCGGACCGCGTCATTGAAGCGATTAACAAAACGATCGGCTAGGCGATTAGAGGTGAGGGGATGTTGATGGCCATACGGCGATGGGCAGCGGGATTGCTGGCGGCAGCCATCTTGTTTGGGGCGCCGCCGGTGTCGGCTGTCCAAAGCCCGACGGTCGCCGATTGCCTGCAGCATCCGGATGCGTGCGGGCCGTCAACGCCGGCCGGGCAACAGACAAAACCGACAGCGAATCAATCGGCTGATGCGGTGTCTGCTTCCGATGTGCTCCGGCTCATCGGGGCGACCGTCTTTGTCCTCGTTCTTCTTTACGCTCTGTTAAAATGGCTTTCCCGCCGCCATTCGCCTGCTTTCGGGTCAAAGGGTCTCATTGAGAATCTCGGTGGAACGAGCGTCGGGGCAAACCGCTCTGTTCAGCTCATCAAAGTCGGCAACCGGCTGCTCGTCATCGGCGTTGGCGATTCGATCCAGCTGCTGCGGGAAATCAGCAATGAAGACGAAATAAACGAACTGCTGGCGCAGCATAATGAGCGGCTCGAACGGATGGCCAGCTTCCACCCGTTTGGGTCCCGCCTTCGTGAATATTGGACAGCGAAAGCGAAACGGGGAAGCGGTCCGGCTCCGTCCTTTTCCTCACTGTTTGCCGAGGAAATGAGCCGAATGGCCGACAGGCGGAATGAGTGGCTGAAGCGGTTGAAAGAGAAAGGAACGGCTGGCGATGAATGACTTTGTCCATATGTTTAACTCGATGGCGCCTGAGCATGTCTCGACATCGGTGAAACTGCTTTTGCTTCTTACCATTTTGTCGGTTGCTCCCGGCATTTTGATCATGATGACGTGTTTTACGCGCATCGTCATCGTTTTGTCGTTCGTGCGCACGTCGCTTGGCACGCAGCAAATGCCGCCCAACCAAGTGTTGATCGGGCTGGCGCTGTTTTTGACGTTTTTCATCATGGCGCCAACATGGAAAGAGATTCACGATCAGGCGCTTGAGCCGCTGTTTGCCGAAAAAATTGATTTGGATGAGGCGTACGAACGCGCCGCTGTTCCGCTCAAGCAGTTTATGAGCCAACATACGAGACAGCAAGATTTGGCCTTGTTTTTATCATACAGTGGCGCCGGGCAGCCGAAAACGGTCAACGACATTCCGCTTACCGCGCTCGTCCCGGCGTTTGCGATCAGCGAGCTGAAAACCGCGTTTCAAATGGGCTTTATGATTTTCATCCCGTTTTTGGTCATCGATATGATCGTTGCCAGCGTCTTGATGTCGATGGGAATGATGATGCTGCCGCCGGTGATGATTTCGCTGCCGTTTAAAATTTTGCTATTTGTTCTTGTCGACGGCTGGCATTTGGTCGTCAAATCGTTGCTGCAAAGCTTTCAATAAAGATGGGTGGCGTTTATGAGTGCCGATTTTATCATCCGCCTTGCCGAACAAGGCGTCTACATCGTGTTGATCGTTTGCGGTCCGTTGCTGCTGCTGTCGCTTGTTGTCGGGCTCGTTGTCAGCATTTTTCAGGCTGCGACCCAAATTCAAGAGCAGACGCTCGCGTTTGTCCCGAAAATCGTTGCTGTCCTGCTCGGGCTCGTCTTGTTCGGGCCGTGGATGCTCTCGAAAATGGTGTCGTACGCCCATGACATTTTCGCCAATTTGGCTTCATTTATAGGCTGATCTATGATGGAACAACTATGGACGTATTTTCCCGCGTTTTTGCTCATCTTCGCCCGCACCGCTTCGTTTTTTGCGGCCATGCCGCTCTTTTCGTACCGGACGGTGCCGGCTTCGTACAAGATTGGAATGGCGTTTTTTTTCAGCTGGCTTATGTTTTTGGCAGGGCCGAAGCCGTCGCTTCCATTGGATGATGTGTATGTATTGCTCGTCGTCAAAGAGGCGCTCGTCGGGCTGGCGCTCGGCTTGATCGCGGCCATCGTCATGGCGGCTGTGCAAGTCGCCGGCGGCTTGATCGATTTTCAAATCGGGTTTGCCATCGCCAACGTCATCGATCCGCAAACCGGGGTGCAAAGCCCGTTGCTCGGGCAGTATCTTCACTCGCTGGCGCTTTTGCTGCTGCTTATGCTTGACGGGCATCATTTGCTGCTTGACGGCTTGTTTTACAGCTATCACTGGCTGCCGCTTGACCGGTGGCCGCACATTGCCGACGGGCGGGCGGCTGAGTATGCGGTGCGCACGTTCGCGGCGATGTTTGCCGCCGCTGTGCAAATGGCTGCCCCGCTTGTCGGATCGCTCTTTTTGGTCGATGTGGCGCTCGGCCTCATCGCCCGCGCCGTGCCGCAAATGAATATTTTTGCTGTCGGGTTTTCGCTCAAGACAGCGGCTGCGTTTTTCATGTTGTTTGCGGCGATCGGGGGAATGTTGACCTCGGCGCGCGAACTGTTTCAACTTATGTTTGTGTCGCTGCGCGAGTTTATGCAGCTGTTGGGAGGCGCGTAACGTGGGCGAACGGCGGCTTGATTTGCAGTTTTTCGCCGGGGAAAAGACGGAAAAGGCGACGCCGCGCAAACGGCAAGAAGTGCGGGAAAAAGGCCAGGTCGCCAAAAGCAGCGATGCGGTGGCCGCCATCGTATTGCTCGCGCTGTTTCTCGTTTTGTCGCTGGCGGGAGCGTATGAGCGGGACGGGTTGCTGCGCATGCTCGCGCGTGCGCTTTCCGATTATGCCGCCGCTCCGCTGACGATTGATTCGCTTCATGCCATCTTTCTCGACTGGCTTCGCCATGCGGCGCTTCTGTTAGCTCCATTTTTTGCTGCCGCCGTATTAGCGGCTGGGCTGGCCAACTTTTGGCAAGTCGGTGTCTTGTTTACCGTAGAGCCGCTCAAAATCGACGGAAACCGCCTCAACCCGGTGCAAGGAATAAAACGGCTTTTTTCGCTGCGCGCCATTGTCGAGCTGTTAAAATCTGTGTTAAAAGCTGGAATCATCGGTGCGGTCGTGTTTATGCTCTTGCTCGGGGGATGGGATGAGCTCACGGCGCTTGCGGCCAGGCCGCCGGCCGCCATGCTTGCCATTGTCGGCGCGCTGACGGTGAAAATGGGGCTGTATGCTGCGGCCGCGCTCTTGTTTTTGGCGTTGTTTGACTATTTGTACCAGCGCTTTGAGTTTGAACGAAACATCCGCATGTCGAAGCAAGACATTAAAGATGAATTCAAAAAGACGGAAGGCGACCCGCTCATTAAATCGCGCATTAAGCAAAGACAGCGGGAGATGGCGATGAGGCGGATGATGCAGGAGGTGCCGAATGCCGATGTTGTCATCACCAATCCCACCCATTATGCGGTAGCGCTGAAGTATGAAGATGGAAAAATGGAGGCGCCGGTTGTCGTGGCGAAAGGGGCTGACTATGTGGCGTTGAAAATAAAGGAAATTGCCAAGGCGAACGGCGTCGTGACGGTTGAAAATCGTCCGTTGGCGCAGGCGCTTTACCGGCAGACGGACGTCGGCGACATGATTCCAGAGACGTTTTTTAAGGCAGTGGCGGAAATTTTGGCGTACGTCTACCGGCTCAAACGAAAAGGGTAACAGCAAGGGGAGAAAACCATGCAAGCGCAGCTCAAAGATTTATCCGTGTTAATTATGGTTGTGCTCATCGTCGCCATGCTCGTCATTCCATTGCCGACATGGCTGCTGAGCGTTTTGATCATCATCAACATTTCCCTCGCCTTGCTCGTTTTGCTGACGGCGATGAACACGAAAGAGCCGCTTCAGTTTTCCGTTTTTCCGTCATTGCTGTTAGTGCTGACGTTGTTCCGGCTCGGGTTGAATGTCTCGACAACCCGTTCGATCTTAAGCAAGGGGGAAGCGGGCGGCGTCGTTGAGACGTTTGGGACGTTCGTCGTCGGCGGCGATGTCGTCGTCGGGTTTGTCGTGTTTTTGATTTTGGTCATTATTCAATTCATTGTGATCACAAAAGGGGCGGAGCGTGTCTCGGAAGTGGCGGCCCGCTTTACGCTCGATGCGATGCCGGGCAAACAGATGAGCATTGACGCTGATTTGAACGCCGGCATGATCTCGGAGCAGGAAGCGCGCGAGCGGCGGGAAAAAATCGCCCAAGAGGCCGATTTTTACGGTGCGATGGACGGAGCGAGCAAATTTGTAAAAGGCGACGCCATCGCCGGCATTATTATCGTGATCATCAATATGCTGTTTGGCATGGTGATCGGCGTTGTTGAGCAAGGAATGGACATGGCGGAGGCGGCGAAGCACTATACGTTGTTGACGGTCGGCGACGGAATCGTCAGCCAGATTCCGGCGCTGTTGATTTCGACCGCGACCGGCATCATCGTCACGCGTGCGGCGTCTGACAGCAATTTAAGCGGCGACATTATGCGTCAGTTATTTGCGTTTCCGAAAATGTTGTACGTCACGGCGGGAACGATTTTCCTGCTCGGCTTGTTTACCCCGATCAACGATGCGTTGACAATGTCGATCGCCGGGCTGCTGGCATTTGGCGGCTACCGATTTGTCGAGCAGCAAAAACAGGGGGAAGCGGCTGCCGTCCAGCCGGATGAAGAAATAGCGGCGGCTGACGAATTAAAAAGTCCGGAGAGCGTGATTCAACTATTGCATGTCGACCCGATCGAGTTCGAGTTCGGTTACGCGCTTATTCCGCTTGCGGATGCCGCCCAAGGCGGCGACCTGCTTGACCGGATCGTTATGATCCGCCGTCAGCTCGCGCTTGAGCTCGGCATCGTCGTTCCGGTTGTGCGCATCCGCGACAACATCCAGCTTCAGCCGAACGAATACCGAGTGAAAATTAAAGGCGAAGAGGTGGCGCGCGGCGAGCTGCTGCTTGACCATTATTTGGCGATGAGCCCCGGGATTGATGACGGATCGGTCGAAGGGATTGACACGGTTGAACCGGCGTTTGGCCTGCCGGCGAAGTGGATCTCCGAGGCGGCCAAAGACCGCGCGGAAATGCTCGGCTATACGGTGGTCGATCCGCCGTCGGTCGTTTCGACGCATTTGACGGAAGTGCTCAAGGCCCACGCCCATGAACTGCTTGGGCGCCAAGAAACGAAACAGTTGATCGATCATTTGAAAGAGTCGCACCCCGTGCTGGTTGAGGATGTCACACCGAATCCGCTGCCGGTCGGGGATGTCCAAAAAGTGCTTGCCAAGCTGCTGAAAGAGAACGTGTCGATCCGCAATTTGCCGCTTATCTTTGAGGCGCTTGCCGACTTTGCCCGCCTGACCGCCGACACCGACTTGTTGACGGAATACGTCCGCCAGGCGCTGGCGCGGCAAATCACGAAGCAGTACGCCGTGCCGGGCGAACCGCTGCGTGTCATTACGCTTTCGGGCAAGGCGGAAAAAACGATTGCCGATGCGGTGCAGCAAACGGAGCACGGACGCTATTTGGCGCTTGATCCGGCGCGGGCGCAGGCGCTTGTCGAGGCGGTGGCGGCGGCGCTCGACCGCCACCCGTTCGCCGGCCAAACGCCGATCTTGCTCTGTTCTCCGGCGGTGCGCATGTATGTCCGGCAGCTGACGGAGCGCCATTTTCCGTCAATCCCGGTGCTGTCGTACAACGAGCTCGAAGCTGACGTCGAAGTTCAAAGCGTGGGGATGGTGGAAATCGAATGAAAGTGAAAAAATTTGTCGCCCCGTCGATGAACGAAGCGATGAAAATGGTCCGAGCCGAGCTCGGCCGCGATGCCGTCATTTTGCACTCGAAGGAGATTCAAACGGGCGGACTGTTCGGCTTGTTTGCCAAAAAGAAGATTGAGGTGCTGGCCGGCATCGATCCCGATCCATTGCCGCGCCGCGCGTCAGAGGCGAAGGCCCCCGCTTCTTCACGGCCGGCGGGGCGGGAGGAAGCGGACGGTTTGTTGGCCGCCGAGCTTCGGGAAGTGAAAGCGCTCGTCCGTCAAATGGCCGGCCGGACGTCGTCGCTGTTGTACCCGCCGCCGCTTATGGATGCGGAGCGGCGGCTGCTGCAGCAAGGCCTCGCCGATGGCTACATCCGCCAAGTGATGGACCGCCTGCTTGAGCGATGGTATGCGGACAAAAAAGAGAGATCCGCTGCTGCAGTTGCCGGCTGGGCGAAAGAAGCGGTGCGCGATCTTCTTTCGCCGCTCCCGTTCGCTGAAACGGCAGGAACGAAAAAATATCGCCTGCTGCTTGGCCCGACCGGAGTTGGAAAAACGACGACGCTTGCCAAAATGGCGGGGCGCGCGGTGCTTGAACATGAAAAAAAAGTCGGATTTATCACGACCGATACGTACCGGATCGCCGCGATCGACCAGTTGAAGACATATGCGCACATTTTGCAGGCTCCGCTCGAGGTGTGCTACAACGCCGATGACTTTCGGGCGGCTAAGCAGCGCCTGGCCGATTGCGACGTTGTGTTCATTGATACGGCCGGCCGCAATTTCCGCAACCCGCACTATGTTGCCGAGCTCCAGCAAACGATCGAATTTGACAGCGAGACGGAAACGTTTCTCGTGTTCGCCGCCACCGGAAAATACAATGATATGAAAGCCATTTATGATCGCTTTTCCGTCCTCCCGATTGACCGGCTGATCGTGACGAAGCTTGATGAGACCGATACGTACGGCGCGGTCGTCAATTTTCTGCTCGAGAGCCGGGTTGGCGTTGCCTATTTAACGAATGGGCAAAACGTGCCGGACGATATGGTGGAAGCGTCAGCCGACCGGTTTGTCCATCTGTTGTTTGGAGCGGATCGATGGTGAGAGACCAGGCGGAACGGCTTCGCCGCGCGTTAAGCCGTCCACGGCGTCCGGCTTCGCCGCGGACGATCGCGGTGGCGAGCGGAAAAGGCGGAGTCGGCAAATCGAACCTTTCGCTCAATCTTTCCGTATCGCTCTCTGAACTCGGGTTTCGCGTCCTGTTGCTCGATATGGACGTCGGCATGGGCAATATCGACATTTTGCTCGGTCAATCGTCGCCGCTTACATTGGCGGATTGGTTTTCCACTCGGCTGCCCCTTTCGGACATCGTCAAAAGCGGGCCGGGGCAACTATCATATATCGCCGGGGGGACGGGCGTTGCGCAATGGCGGACGTTGGATATGGCGGGCATCGACTATTTTTTGGCTGAACTGCAGGCCATTGCCTCGCGCTATGATTATCTCATTTTTGATATGGGGGCGGGGGCATCGGAAGAGCGTCTTTATTTTTTAAAGTCGGTCGACGATGTGTTCATCGTCACGACGCCGGAACCGACTGCGGTGACGGACGCCTATGCCATGATGAAATACATGCATGCCGCCGGCAGCGAAGCGCCGTTTTCGATCATTGTCAACCGCACGAGCTGCGGGCAAGAAGGGTATGGCGTCTTTCAGCGGCTGAAAGATGCGGCGGCGCGCTTTTTAAACAAACCGATTGCCCTGCTCGGCATTGTGCCGGAAGACCGGGTTGTCGCCCGCGCGGTCGTCAGCCAGATGCCGTTTGTCCTGCTTGACCCGAAGGCGAAGGCGAGCCAGGCCGTCCGCCAAATGGCTTGGCGCTATGCGATGGGCAGAGAGGGCGAGCCGGCGCCGCCGGGTCAAATCCCCCGCTTTTTTGCGATGCTGCGCCAATTTTTGCTAGAAAGGTAGAGACGGAACGTGAAGACGATCAAGGTGCTTGTCGTCGATGACTCGGCGTTTATGCGCAAATGGATCAGCGACTTTTTGTCCGAGCACCCACGCCTCGAAGTCGTCGGGACGGCTCGCAATGGCCAAGAGGCGCTCGACAAAATCGCCCTCTTGCGCCCGGATGTCGTCACGCTTGATGTCGAAATGCCGGTTATGAATGGGCTCGAAACGCTGCGGCGCATCATGCACAAGCAGCCGCTGCCGGTCGTCATGGTGTCGAGCACGACGAGGGAAGGGGCGGAAAACACGATCACCGCCATGCAATACGGGGCGGTGGATTTTGTCGCCAAGCCGTCTGGCCCGATTTCGCTTGATTTATACAAAGTAAAAGATGAGCTGATCCGCAAAGTGCTGCACGCAAGCGAGGCGAATGTAAGGGCGCTCGCCGCCCACCGCCCGGCGCTTGCCGTCCGGCGCCCGCCGGCCCAAACGGCGCGCAGCCAAAAAACGGTCGTCGCCATCGGCACGTCGACAGGCGGTCCGCGCGCCTTGGAAACGGTGTTGACGCAGCTGCCTCCTGATTTTGCCGCTCCGGTCGTCATCGTTCAGCATATGCCGAAAGGGTTTACGAAATCGCTTGCCGACCGGCTCAACGCACTGGCGGCGATCACGATCAAAGAGGCGGAAGACGGGGAACTGTTGCGAAATGGCACCGCCTATATCGCCCCGGGCGGCGTCCATCTCATCGTTCGCGAAGAAGGCGGCGCACTTAAAGCCCGTTTCGACGAATCGCCGCCGCGCGCCGGCCATCGTCCGGCTGTTGACGTGTTGTTCGAGTCGCTCGCTGCCATTCGCCGCTGTCGGAAAATCGCGGTGATCATGACCGGGATGGGAAGCGACGGAACAGCGGGGGTGAAAAAGCTGAAGGAAAGCGGGAACACAAAAGCGATCGCGGAAGCGCGCGAGACAGCCGTTATCTTTGGGATGCCAAGAGCGGCGATCGAGGCTGGCGTCGTTGATGTCATCGTTCCGCTTGACAGCATCGCCGCTGCCATCGTCCAATTGATCGGGGAGTGAGGGGGAAACGGCATGGACATGAGCCAATATTTGGATTTATTTATTGATGAAAGCAAAGAGCATTTGCAGTCGATCAACGAGCGGCTGTTGGAACTTGAAAAAACTCCGGAGGACATGTCTGTGGTGAATGATATTTTCCGTTCGGCCCATACGTTGAAAGGCATGTCCGCCACGATGGGGTTTGAAGATTTAGCCAATTTGACGCACCAAATGGAAAACGTGCTCGATGGCATCCGCAATCGGCGGCTTTCCGTTACCCCGGAATTGCTTGACGTCATTTTTGAGGCCGTCGACCATTTGGAGGCGATGATCAGTTCCATCGCTGCAGGCGGCGACGGAACGCGCGATGTAAGGAGAACAGTCGAACAGCTGAAACGAATCGAGCAAGGGGAGATGCCGAACAAGCAGGCAGCAAGAGAAGAACCGCCCCTTGAACATGCGTATGGGGAATTTGAATACCATGTGCTCGAGCAGGCGAAGGAGCAGGGATTTTCCGTCTACGAAATCCGCGTTCGGCTTCGCGATGATTGCTTGTTGAAAGCAGCGCGCGTCTATATGGTGTTTGAACAGCTGAATGAAGTCGGAGAAATTGTGAAAGCAATGCCGCCGGTCGAGATGCTGGAGGAAGAACAGTTTGACCGGGAGTTTCTCGTTACGGTCGTATCCAAAGCGCCAGCCGATGAGTTGCAAAAGCGGCTGATGGGCATTTCGGAAATTGATGACGTCAAGGTGTCTATGCTATCGAGCAATGAACCGCCGGCAGAAAGCGAGAAAGCGGCTGCGCCCCAACAACCGGCCGCTATGGAGCAGGCGGCGGCCGTTCAGGCCGAAGCGGAGGCGCCGGAAAAACAAACAGCCAAACAGGCGACGAAAACGATCCGCGTCAATATTGAACGGCTCGATATGCTGATGAACTTATTTGAAGAGCTTGTCGTCGACCGCGGGCGGCTTGAGCAAATTTCCCGCGAGCTGAACCATGCCGAATTGACGGAAACGGTCGAGCGGATGTCTCGCATCTCGAGCGATTTGCAGACGATCATTTTAAATATGCGCATGGTGCCGGTGGAAACGGTGTTTAACCGCTTTCCGCGCATGGTGCGCCAGCTCGCCCGCGAGCTCGGCAAAAAAGTGCGTCTTGATGTAATCGGGGCGGAAACGGAGCTTGACCGGACGGTCATTGATGAAATCGGCGATCCGCTTGTCCATTTGCTCCGCAATGCGCTTGATCATGGCATTGAAGCGCCGGACGTCCGGGCGGCGCGCGGAAAGCCGGAGGAAGGGACGATCCAATTGCGCGCCTACCATAGCGGCAACCATGTCTTTATTGAAATCGAGGATGATGGCGCCGGTATTTCTAGGGAAAAAGTGCTGAAAAAGGCGATCAACCGCGGCATCGTTTCGCCCGAGGCGGCTGAGCATTTAACCGATGAGCAAGTGTATGAGCTTATTTTTGCTCCCGGGTTTTCCACTGCCGATCATATTTCCGACATTTCCGGGCGCGGCGTCGGCTTGGATGTCGTCAAAAGCACCATCGAGTCGCTCGGCGGCACGGTGGCCGTCGATTCCCGGCCCGGCCAAGGGTCGCTGTTTTCCATTCAGCTGCCGCTCACGTTGTCGATCATTTCGGTGCTGCTTGTGCAAATTGCGGCGGAAACGTATGCCATCCCGCTGTCATCGATTATGGAGACGGCGCTCATTAGGAAAGAAGACGTGTTCTATGTCCATAACCAGCCGGTCATCGATTTCCGCGGCAAAGTTGTACCGCTCGTCCGGCTGAAGGACGTGTTCGCTGTGCCGGGCGTGTCGGATGACAGCGAGACGGTGCCGGCTGTCATCGTGCGAAAAGGGGAAAAGCTGGCGGCGTTGGCGGTCGACTCGTTTATCGGCCAGCAAGAAGTCGTGTTGAAGTCGCTCGGCAACTATTTATCTTCTGTTTTCGCCATTTCAGGGGCGACGATTTTGGGAGACGGCCGGGTGGCGCTCATTATTGACTGCAACGCGCTTGTCAAATAGAAAGCCGACTGTATGCCGGCGGAGCTGGAAAAAGGCCGCGGGCGGACGCGGCCTTTTCGTTGGCGGCGCCGGGCGAGGAAGCTGAACAGAAAAAGGGGGAAGCGACCGATGAGCATGAGCGTGCAGACGGATTGGAAAGTGATTGCATTTCGCCTGCAAGAGGAAGAATATGCCTTGCCGGTGCAATACGTTCGTTCCATTGAAAAAATACAGCCGATTACGCGCGTGCCGGGAACGGCTCCTTATGTCAAAGGAGTCATCAACTTGCGCGGGGTCGTCACGCCGATTATCGATTTGCGCGAGCGGTTCGGGTTTGCGCCCGAACCATACGGGGAGCAGACGCGGATGATTATCGCCGTCTTTGGGGATATCGAAGTCGGGTTGATCGTCGATGCGGCCAACGATGTTCTCGATATTCCGGCAGCGAGCATTGAGCCGCCCGAGGCGATCGGCGCCATCGGGGCCGCTTACATTTGCGGAGTGGCGAAAGTCGAGAAGCGTCTCCTCATTTTGCTCGATTTGGCAAGTGTCTTAAGTGAATAAAACGGAGAGAGGGGCGTTTGCGGTTGGACGACATTCGCAACTTAACAGGGACACACATTGATATTTTGCGCGAAATGGGCAACATCGGGGCCGGCAACGCGGCGACCGCTTTGTCCATGCTGCTCAACAAAAAAATCGAAATGGCTGTGCCGCGCGTCCAAATTGCGACATTTGCCGAGATGATGGAGCTGATCGGCGGTCCGGAGCAAGTGGTGGCATGCGTCTATTTGCGCGTCGAAGGCGAAGCGCCGGGAAACATGTTTTTCGTGCTGCCGCCGGACCAGGCCGAGAAGTTTGTCCGCCGAATGACGGGCGATGGCTCGTTTTCGTTCCAAGGCGAAGCCCATGAGCTCGGGCGGTCGGCGCTGCAGGAACTTGGCAACATTTTGGCCGGCTCATACTTGTCGGCGCTCGCCGATTTCACCCGGTTAAACTTGCATCCGTCCGTGCCGGCGCTGGCGATCGATATGATCGGAGCGGTGCTGTCGTTTGGCTTGCTTGAGCTGTCGCGCGTCGGCGATTGCGCCATTTTGATCGATACAGCTATTTACGATGACCGGCGGCCAAATGAGAGCATTAACGGCCATTTCTTCCTTCTTCCTGACCCAGAATCATTTTCCATTATTTTTCGAGCGTTAGGTGTGGAGGGGGGATGAAGACGGCAGAAGCAGTGAAGGTTGGCATTGCCGAAATGGAAGTTGTCGTGGCGCCGAACGTCATCCGCACATGCGGGCTCGGGTCGTGCGTGGGCGTCGTCATTTATGACAGCGGAAAAGCGGTTGCCGGTATGGCGCACGTGATGCTGCCGCATTCATCGATGGCGCGCGGGGGAGTTGTCAATGCCGCCAAATACGCTGATACAGCGGTGGAAGCGCTTTGTAAGCTCGTCTTGGCCGCCGGAGGACGGAAGGGCATGCTCAAAGCGAAGTTGGCCGGAGGGGCGCAAATGTTCTCGTTTTCCGCAGCTGGCGGGGACATGATGCGCATCGGCGCCCGCAACGTTGAGGAAGTGAAAAGGCAGCTTGAACGGCTTCATATCCCGATTGTGGCCGAAGATGTCGGGGGCCATAGCGGCCGCACAATCGAGTTTAACCCGCAGACGGGCGTGCTGGCCATCCGCACGGCGTGCCAGGACATAAAAGAAATATGATGGAACGATATGTGGTTTCCGCGAGGCGAGGGGGAGAATGATGGGGAGCGCGCTAAAAGGTGAAGAACGGAAATATTGGGACGACTGGGTCAACGGCCGCGACCGCCGCGCGGCTGAAGAGCTCGTGCAGCGCTATATGCCGCTTGTTTCCTACCATGTGCAGCGGCTTTCGGCGACGCTGCCGAGTTCTGTGCCAAATGATGAGTTGATCAGTCTTGGGCTCCTCGGGTTGTACGATGCGATTGAAAAGTTTGACCCATCGCGCGATTTGAAATTCGATACGTATGCATCGTTCCGCATCCGCGGCGCGATATTGGACGGTTTGCGCAAAGAAGACTGGCTGCCGCGCAGTGTGCGCGACAAGGCGAAAAAAATCGAGGAAGCGGCCGAACGGCTGGAGCAGCAGTATATGCGATCGGTGACAGCGAAGGAAATTGCGGCTGAACTTGGCATGACGGAAGCGGAAGTGCAGGCGGCGGCCAGCGACACGTTTTGGTCGCTTTGGTTGCCGCTTGGACAAGGAGCGGCTGAAGACGAAGATGAGCCGCTGGCGATTCGGGACGACCGCGCCCTGCTCCCGGAAGAGGAAGCCATTAAGCGGGAAATGATCGACCAGTTGGCGGAAGGCATTCGACGGTTGAATGAAAAAGAGCAGCTCGTCATCAGTTTGTTTTACAAAGAAGAGCTGACGTTTACGGAAATCGGAAGTCTTTTGCAGCTGTCGACATCAAGAATTTCGCAAATTCATGCCAAAGCGCTGTGGAAATTGCGCCGCTTTTTAAGCGGGGATTCATGAGGCGAAAGGAAGCGGGAAGATGGACATCCAATTGCCGATGCTGCAAAGCGTCATGCCGAAGGCGCCTGAAGCCGCGTCCAAGCACGCCTTGGCGCAGCAGCACCCTCATGTTGTGCAGGCGCAGCGGGCAGCCGCGGAGGAAAAACGAGCGGAGCAGGCGCGCCGCCAAGTGACGGGAAAACGGGCGGGAGACGCGCTCCGTTTTGGGAGTCATCCTTATAAAGGAAAAACAATCGACATCAAAGGATAGTGAACAACGATGGAGGCATTTTGGCTGACTGTCAGCTTGTTGCTGCACGCGTTTTCGTTTTGGTTGATCATCCTGCTTTACACGCGCTTGTCGCGGCTAAGCGAAGAGGAAGCAAGAGCCAAGAGGCGGGCTGAGGAGCTTGAGGAGGCGATGGCGGCCCATCTCGTGGCATGGAAAGAGGAAAATGAGCGCTTTTTGGCCGAGTTGGATGCGCTGCTTAGCGCGAAACCGGCCGCCGCGGCGGACAAGCGGACGCCGGCTCCCGTCAAGAGCCGCCTGCCTCAGCAGTCAGAGCCCAGCAATGAGAAAGAGAGCAGGCTGGTAAACGGAGCGGGCAGCGAAAACAGGCCGGGTCGGAAACAAACTGCATCGGAGCGGCCGGAGCTGGGGCGAAGCGGCCGGGTTGAACAAACGGACGCCATGGACGCGCTGTCGGACTATTTTCCCGATGTTGACGCCATCGAAGATGTAGTCGACTTTTCGCCGCCATCCGCCCATGCCGCCGCCATCGCCCGCCGTCTCGAAGCCGAAGGGATGACGGTCGAAGAAATCGCGAAGAAGCTCGGAAAAGGAAAAACAGAAGTCGAACTGCTGCTCAAATTTGGCCGAAAAAACGGCCGAATGGGCGAACAATAGCTTGATTTCCTGCCGGCGGTTATGATATATTTTTACATGGTGTGAATACACACGCCTGATGATTTCAGCAACGGTGCTGGCAACGCCAGTCTTGCTGAAAGATGAGGCAGGCGGAGGCACAAAAACCACAAGGAAACAGGAGGAGCATGCATGTCAGTCATTTCAATGAAGCAATTGCTTGAAGCTGGCGTCCATTTCGGACATCAGACGCGCCGTTGGAACCCGAAAATGAAAAAATACATTTTCACGGAGCGCAACGGCATTTATATTATCGACTTGCAAAAAACGGTGAAAAAAGTCGAGGAAGCATACAACTTCGTCCGCGAACTGGCGGCGAACGGCGGCAAAATTTTGTTCGTCGGCACGAAAAAACAAGCGCAAGAATCCGTGAAAGAAGAAGCCGAACGCTGCGGCATGTTTTATGTCAACCAACGCTGGCTTGGCGGCACGCTGACAAACTTTGCAACGATCCAAAAGCGGATCAAGCGGTTGCGCGAAATTGAAAAAATGGAAGAAGATGGCGTATTTGACGTTCTTCCGAAAAAAGAAGTCATCGGTTTGAAAAAAGAAAAAGAGCGGCTTGAGAAATTTTTAGGCGGCATTAAAGACATGAAAGAACTGCCGGATGCGCTGTTTGTCATCGACCCGCGCAAAGAACGGATTGCAGTGGCGGAAGCGCGCAAGTTGAACATCCCGATCATCGGCATTGTCGACACGAACTGCGATCCGGATGAGATCGACTACGTCATTCCGGCGAACGACGACGCCATCCGCGCCGTCAAACTGTTGACGTCGAAAATCGCCGATGCGGTGCTTGAGGCGAAACAAGGCGAAGAAGCCGCTGTGGCAGCAGAGTAAGGCAAGGTGGAGGAAAGGTGATAAGAGGGGAAAGCCTTTTATCACCTTTTTTTAGACAAAAGTCAGCAACTTTTGGCTATACTAACGAATAAGGGCAAAATGGGCATCCGTTGCCGGCATCGATACATATATGCGATCAAAAGAAGGAGGATTTATTCATGGCAATTACAGCACAAATGGTCAAAGAGCTGCGCGAAAAAACGGGCGCAGGCATGATGGACTGCAAAAAAGCGCTCACCGAAACAAACGGCGACATGGAAAAGGCGATCGACTGGCTGCGTGAAAAAGGGATCGCCAAAGCGGCGAAAAAAGCGGACCGCATCGCGGCGGAAGGAATGACGTACGTCGCTGCTGAAGGCAACACAGCCGTCATTTTGGAAGTGAACTCGGAAACGGACTTCGTCGCCAAAAACGAGTCGTTCCAAACGCTCGTCAAAGAGCTGGCCGCCCACTTGCTGAAACAAAAACCAGCTTCGCTTGACGAGGCGCTCGGGCAAACGATGGACAACGGCGCGACCGTCCAAGACTACATCAACGAAGCGATCGCCAAAATCGGCGAAAAAATTACGCTCCGCCGCTTTGCCGTCGTCAACAAAGCGGACGGTGAAACGTTTGGCGCGTACTTGCACATGGGCGGGCGCATCAGCGTATTAACGTTATTAGCCGGCAACGCCAGCGAAGAGGTCGCCAAAGACGTGGCCATGCATATCGCCGCGCTCCATCCGAAATATGTTTCGCGCGAGGATGTGCCGGAGGAAGAACTTAACCGCGAACGCGAAGTATTGAAACAGCAGGCGTTAAACGAAGGCAAGCCGGAAAATATTGTCGAGAAAATGGTTGAGGGCCGTTTGAAAAAGTTTTACGAAGACATCTGCCTGCTTGAGCAAGCGTTCGTCAAAAATCCAGATGTCACAGTGCGCCAATATGTGGAATCGAACGGGGCGACCGTTAAACAGTTCATCCGCTATGAAGTCGGTGAAGGGCTTGAAAAGCGCCAAGACAATTTCGCTGAAGAAGTCATGAGCCAAGTCAGAAAGCAGTGATGGACCGCAACAGGGAACACGCGCGTGTTCCCTGTTTTTCAAAGCGATTTGCATCATGGAGGTCGGACATGGAACAGCCAAAATATCGACGTGTCGTATTAAAATTAAGCGGGGAAGCGCTCGCCGGAAAGCAAGGGTTTGGCATTCAGCCGGCGGTGATCCAGTCGATCGCCAGACAAGTGAAAGAAGTGGCTGAGCTTGGCGTGGAAATCGCCATCGTGGTCGGCGGCGGCAACATTTGGCGCGGAAAAACGGGAAGCGAAATGGGGATGGACCGGGCGACAGCCGATTATATGGGGATGTTGGCGACGGTGATGAACTCGCTTGCCCTGCAGGACAGCCTCGAGCAGCTCGGCGTCGAGACGCGGGTGCAGACGTCGATTGAAATGCGGCAAGTCGCCGAGCCGTACATCCGCCGGCGGGCGATCCGCCATCTTGAGAAAAAGCGGGTCGTCATTTTTGCTGCCGGCACGGGCAACCCGTATTTTTCGACCGATACGACGGCGGCCTTGCGGGCGGCGGAAATTGAAGCGGACGTCATTTTAATGGCGAAAAACAACGTCGACGGCGTCTACAGCGCCGATCCGAACGTTGACGCCAACGCTGTTAAGTACGACGAGCTGTCGTACTTGGACGTCATCAAGCAAGGGCTTGGCGTCATGGATTCGACTGCTTCATCGCTTTGCATGGACAACAACATTCCGCTTATCGTCTTTTCAATCATGGAAGAAGGCAACATTAAACGCGCTGTCTTAGGCGAAAACATCGGAACGATCGTAAGGGGGAAATAACGATGGCAAAGCAAGTGATTCAACAGGCGAAAGAAAAAATGGATAAGGCCGTGCAAGCATTCACCCGCGAGCTGGCAAGCATTCGCGCCGGACGGGCGAACGCCGGGCTGCTCGAAAAAGTGACGGTTGATTATTACGGCGTCCAAACGCCGATCAACCAGCTTGCTTCGATCAGCGTGCCGGAAGCGCGCCTGCTCGTCATCCAGCCGTACGACAAATCGGTCATCAAAGAGATGGAAAAAGCGATTTTAGCATCGGATTTAGGGTTGACGCCATCAAACGACGGATCGGTCATCCGCCTTGTCATTCCGCCGTTGACGGAAGAGCGGCGCCGCGAGCTGGCCAAGCTTGTCAAAAAATATTCGGAAGATGCGAAAGTCGCGGTTCGCAACATCCGCCGCGACGCGAACGACGAGCTGAAAAAGCTCGAGAAAAACGGCGAAATTACGGAAGACGAACTTCGCAGCTACACTGATGATGTGCAAAAACTGACCGATGACCATATCGCCAAAATCGACGCCATCACAAAAGAGAAAGAGAAAGAAGTTATGGAAGTATAGGCAAAACGATGCAAACCCTCTATGTTGATGGAGGGTTTTTTTGCTATAATGGAAAGGCAAAACACGATCCCGGAGGACTCGTATGTTTAATAAAATCCGAAAAGCGAAGCGGGAAGATGCCCCGCTGACAAAAGAGGATGTGCTTGGCCATCCGATTCCGAACCATGTTGCCATCATTATGGATGGGAACGGGAGATGGGCAAAAAAACGGGCGCTGCCGAGGGTGGCCGGCCATTACGAAGGCATGCAAGTCGTGCGCAAAATCACCCGTTTTGCCAATGAGCTTGGGATCGAAATTTTATCGCTTTACGCGTTTTCGACGGAAAACTGGAAACGGCCGAAAACGGAAGTCGACTATTTAATGAAGCTGCCGGAACAGTTTTTGACGACGTTTCTTCCCGAGCTCGTCGCCGAAAATGTCAAAGTCCAAGTGATCGGTCATACGGAGGCGTTGCCCGATCATACGCGCCGGGCGGTTGAGCAAGCGATTCACGAAACGAGCGGCAACACCGGCTTAATTTTAAACTTTGCGCTCAATTACGGAAGCCGGGCGGAGATTGCCGCCGCTGTAAAGCGGATCGCTGAGGATGTCAAGCGCGGGGTGCTCGCGCCGGACGATATTACGGAGCCGCTCATTTCCTCATACTTGATGACGAACGGCCTGAAAGATCCGGACTTGCTCATTCGCACAAGCGGAGAGATCCGCCTGAGCAATTTCATGCTTTGGCAATTGGCGTATACGGAACTTTGGTTTACGGATGTCTTATGGCCGGATTTTACGGAGCAACATTTTCTAGAGGCGATCGCTGCCTACCAGCGCCGCGACCGCCGGTTTGGAGGAGTGTCAGCGCGATGAAGCAGCGAATCATCACCGGAGTCATAGCGGCGGCGCTCTTTTTGCCGATTGTTATTTTTGGCGGATTTCCGTTTATAATAGTAACATATATATTGGCCACGGTCGGACTGTTTGAGCTGCTGCGGATGAAAGGGATGTCCCCGTTGTCTTTCGCTGGGGCCGCCGGGTTTGCCGCCCTTTGGCTCCTGCTTGTTCCCGCTCTTTACGGCCAAGAATGGCTGGCGTCCGGGACGACAAAGTTCGGTGTGCTGGCCGCGCTCGCTTTTTTGCTGCTTGTCGGCACCGTCGTGACAAAAAATGCGCTGACGTTTGATGAGGCAGCATTTGTCGTGCTGGCGGTTTTGTATGTTGGCGTCGGGTTTTTCTGCTTCGCCGCGATCCGCTTGGCCGGCTTGGCGTACTTCGTCTACGCGCTGTTTGTCATTTGGGCGACCGACATCGGAGCGTATTTTCTCGGCCGCGCGTTCGGCCGGCGCAAGCTATGGCCGGAAATCAGCCCGAATAAGACAGTCGAAGGCGCCATTGGCGGCGTCGTCTGCGCTGTTGTCATCGCGGCCGTTTACGAATGGGCAGTCGGCCCGTTCGGCAGCCTTGGCGCAGCTGTGGGGATTGCGCTTTTGCTTTCGATGTTCGGCCAGCTTGGCGACTTGGTCGAGTCCGCTTTCAAACGCCATTACGGCGTGAAGGATTCGGGGGCGATTTTGCCGGGGCATGGCGGCATTTTGGACCGGTTTGACAGTCTGCTGTTTGTGCTGCCGCTCTTATACATATTCATCGAAGCAGTACGATAAGCGGATGAGGAGTGAAAATGTTGAAATATATTAGTATATTAGGGGCGAGCGGATCGATCGGCCAGCAAACGCTCGATGTCATGCGCGCTCATCCGGACAAGTTTCGTCTGGCGGCGGCATCGGTTGGGAAAAATGTGGAAGCGGCAAGAAAGCTGATTGCTGAGTTTTCCCCTGTTCTTGTCGCTGTCACCGACCGAGACGCTTACGAAGTGCTTCGCTGCGAGTACAGCGGGCGGACTGCAGTCGTGTACGGAGAGGAAGGGTTGGTGGAGGCGGCTATTTGCCCGCAGGCGGACGTCGTTGTCACCGCCGTCGTCGGCAGCGTCGGCCTCGTGCCGACATTAAAAGCGATTGAAGCCGGGAAGACGATCGCTCTCGCCAATAAAGAGACGCTTGTCGTTGCCGGGCATCTTGTCACGGCGGCAGCCAAGCGGCGCGGTGTGCCGCTGTTGCCGGTTGACAGCGAGCATTCCGCCATTTTTCAATGCTTGCAAGGGGAAAAGCGTGAACACGTGGAGAAGCTGATTCTGACCGCGTCGGGCGGGAGCTTTCGCGATCGGACGCGCGAAGAGCTCGCTCATGTGACGGTCGAAGAAGCGCTTCGCCATCCGAATTGGTCGATGGGGGCGAAAATTACGATTGATTCCGCCACAATGATGAACAAAGGGTTTGAAGTCATTGAAGCGCATTGGCTGTTTGGGTTGCCGTATAAGCGGATCGAGGTCGTGCTGCACCGAGAAAGCGTCATCCATTCGCTCGTCGAGTTTCGCGACACGAGCATCTTAGCCCAGTTGGGCACGCCGGATATGCGCATCCCGATTCAATACGCGCTCGCCTATCCGGAGCGGCTGCCGCTTGCGGCAGCCAAGCCGCTCGATTTGGCTGCGCTTGGGGCGCTCCATTTCGCCCCGGTCGATTTTGACCGTTACCGCTGCCTTCGCTTTGCTTATGAAGCTGGAAAACGCGGCGGCTCGCTGCCGACGGTGTTGAATGCCGCCAATGAGGAAGCGGTGGCGGCGTTTTTAGCCGGACGCATTCCGTTTTTGGCCATCGAGGAGTGGATCGAGCGCGCTCTTGAGCGCCATCAGCCGGTGGACGATCCGCAGCTTGAAGAGATTCGCGAAATTGACGCGGATGTGCGCGCTTATGTCCGCTCACTATTAGCATAAAGGTGGTTGAAACGTTGGAATCGATTATTTCGTTTATTGTTGTCTTCGGCGCTCTCGTCTTTTTTCACGAGCTCGGGCATTTGCTGCTGGCCAAACGGGCCGGCATTTTGTGCCGCGAGTTTGCCATCGGGTTCGGACCGAAAGTGTTTTCGTTTAAGAAAAGCGAAACGGTGTATACGATCCGGCTTTTGCCGCTTGGCGGTTTCGTCCGCATGGCCGGCGAAGACCCGGAAACGATCGAGCTGAAGCGCGGGCAAGTCGTCGGTCTTTTGCTTGACAGTGAAGGACGGGTGGAAAAAATCGTCCTCAACCATAAGGACGATTATCCGAACATTCGGGTCGTTGAGGTGGAAGACGCTGATTTGGAGCATGGCATGTATGTCACCGGCTATGCCGACGGCGAGCGGCTGGAGCGGTTTGCGGTGAAAGAACCGGCGTTTTTTGTCGTCGACCGCCAAGAAATTCAAATCGCCCCGTACCACCGCCAATTTGCGGCAAAAACGCTCGGGCAGCGGACGATGACGATTTTGGCCGGCCCGCTCGCCAACTTTCTATTGGCCGTCCTCGTCTTTATCATCATCGGCCTTTTGCAAGGCTACCCGGTCGATAAGCCGGTCATCGGCGAGCTGACGCCGGATGGAGCGGCGCGCGCGGCGGGGTTGAAGCAAGGGGATGAGGTCATCGCCATCAACGGCGAACGGATGGAAACGTGGACGGAAATCGTCAACACGATTCGCGCTCATCCAGAGGAGCCGCTGGAGTTTCAAATTGAGCGGAACGGGAAAGACATGAGCGTGACCGTCACCCCGGAAGCGAAAACGATTCAAGGGGAGACGATCGGCTTAATCGGCGTCTATCAGCCGATGGAAAAATCGGTGTTCGGCTCCGTAAAGCAAGGGCTGGTCGAGACGTATTACTGGACGAGGGAAATTGCAACAGGGCTCGTTCAATTGATCACCGGCCAGTTTCAGCTTGACATGCTGTCAGGCCCGGTCGGCATCGCTGTATCGACTGGCAAGGTGGCGGAGTCCGGGATCTACTACTTGATGAAATGGGGCGCGATTTTAAGCATCAACCTCGGGATTGTCAACTTGTTGCCATTGCCGGCGCTAGACGGCGGGCGGCTCCTCTTTTTCGCCATTGAAGCCGTGCGCGGCAAGCCGGTCGACCGGCAAAAAGAAGGAATGGTCCATTTTATCGGTTTCGCCTTGCTTATGTTGCTGATGCTTGTCGTCACATGGAACGACATTCAAAAATTTTTCCTATAAAGAGAGAGAGAATGAGGTGCTGTGAATGAGACAAAGTCAAGCGTTTATTCCGACATTGCGCGAAGTGCCGGCGGACGCGGAAGTGAAAAGCCATCAGCTGCTGCTGCGGGCCGGCTTCATCCGCCAGAGCGCGAGCGGAGTCTACACGTTTTTGCCGCTCGGGCAACGCGTGCTGCAAAAGATTGAAGCGATCATCCGTGAGGAGATGAACCGCATCGGAGGCATGGAACTGCTGATGCCGGCGCTGCAGCCGGCCGAGCTTTGGCAGCAGTCCGGCCGTTGGTATTCGTACGGACCGGAGTTGATGCGCTTAAAAGACCGGCACGAGCGCGATTTCGCCCTTGGGCCGACGCATGAGGAAATGATCACGGCGATCGTCCGCGATGAAGTGAAAACGTACAAGCGGCTGCCGCTTGTGTTGTACCAAATCCAAACGAAATTCCGCGATGAAAAGCGCCCGCGCTTCGGACTGCTGCGCGGCCGTGAATTCATGATGAAAGACGCCTATTCGTTCCATACGTCAAAAGAAAGTTTGGATGAAACGTACAACGACATGTATAACGCCTATTCGAACATTTTCCGCCGCTGCGGCTTAAACTTCCGTGCCGTCATCGCGGATTCGGGGGCGATCGGCGGCAAAGATACGCACGAGTTCATGGTGCTCTCGGACATTGGCGAAGATACGATCGCCTATTCCGATGCGTCCGACTATGCCGCCAACATTGAAATGGCGCCGGTTGTGACCACGTACGAGAAAAGCAGCGAGCCGCCGGCTGAATTGAAAAAAGTGGCGACGCCGGGGCAAAAAACGATTGATGAAGTCGCTTCCTACTTACAAGTTTCGCCGGAGCGCTGCATCAAGTCGCTTTTGTTCAATGTCGATGGCCGGTACGTGCTTGTTCTTGTCCGCGGCGACCACGAGGCGAACGAGGTGAAAGTGAAAAATGTGCTCGACGCCACCGTCGTGGAGCTGGCGACGCCGGAAGAAACAGAACGGGTGATGGGGGCGCCGGTCGGCTCGCTCGGTCCGATCGGTGTCAGCGAAGCGGTCATGGTGATCGCGGACCACGCTGTTGCTGCCATCGTCAACGGTGTTTGCGGCGCGAATGAGGAAGGCTACCATTACATCGGCGTCAACCCGGACCGCGATTTTGCCGTCAGTCAATACGCCGACTTGCGCTTTGTCCAAGAGGGCGACCCGTCTCCGGACGGCAAAGGGACGATCCGCTTCGCTCGCGGCATTGAAGTCGGGCACGTGTTCAAGCTTGGCACGAAATACAGCGAGGCAATGAACGCCGTGTACTTGGATGAAAACGGCCAAACGAAGACGATGATCATGGGCTGCTACGGCATCGGCGTCTCCAGGCTGGTGGCGGCGATTGCCGAGCAGTTTGCCGATGAAAACGGGCTCGTCTGGCCGGCTTCGGTGGCGCCGTTTCATATCCATTTGCTGACAGCGAACGCGAAAAGCGACGAGCAGCGAGCGTTGGCGGAGGAATGGTACGAAAAATTGGGACAGGCAGGATTTGAAGTGTTATATGATGACCGCCCGGAGCGGGCCGGAGTCAAGTTTGCCGACAGCGATTTGATCGGCATTCCGGTTCGCGTCACCGTCGGCAAGCGGGCGGGCGAAGGCATCGTCGAAGTGAAAGTGCGAAAAACAGGCGAGACGTTTGACGTGCCGGTGGGCGAATTGACCGATACGGTGCGCCGCCTCTTGCAAGGGTGAACGAACGGCGCCGGCGAAAAAGAACGAGTTTCTTTTCCGTCGGCGCTTTTTGGCGTTTGTATGGTATGATTAGAAAGAGAAACGATTTCGTTGAGAGGGGAAATCATGGCCACGAAAGAACAAAAAGAGCGGTTTTTCGTTTTGCTTGAGCAACTGAAGATGACGTCGGATGAATGGATGCCGTATTTCCGTGATGCGTTCATTCGCAAAGTCGTGATTGATAAAGAAGAAAAAAGCTGGCATTTCTATTTTCAGTTCGCCAACGTGCTGCCGGCCGAGGTGTACAAATCGTTTACGGACCGCTTGGCGGCTGCTTTCCGCCATATCGCTGCCATCCGGTATACGATTGATGTCGAATCGCCGCGCGTAACGGAAGACGATGTGCGGGCGTACTGGCCGCTTTGCCTCGCCGAGCTGCAAGAAGGCGTCTCGCCGCTTGTCGATTTGCTGAGCCGGCAGACGCCGGCGGTGAAAGGGAACAAGCTCGTTGTCACCGCCCGCCACGAGGCGGAGGCGCTGGCCGTCAAACGGCGGTTTGCGCAAAAAATCGCCGCGATTTACGCGTCGTTTGGTTTTCCGCCGCTTCAGCTGGAAGTCGACGTGCAACCGGCTGAGCAGGAAATGGAGCAGTTTTTGGCGCAAAAGCAGCAAGAAGATGAAGAGCGGGCGTTGGCGGTGCTGACCGATATGGCAAAAGAAGAGGAAAAGGCAGCAGCGGCTTCTCCATCCGGCCCGCTCGTCATCGGCTACCCGATCCGCGACGAGGAGCCAGTGCGTCCGCTTGAGACGATCGTTGAGGAAGAACGGCGCGTTGTGGTGCAAGGGTATGTGTTTGACGCTGAGGTGAGCGAGCTCAAAAGCGGCCGCACGCTGTTGACCATGAAAATCACCGATTACACGAACTCGATTTTAGTCAAAATGTTCTCGCGCGACAAAGAGGACGCCGAGCTCATGAGCGGCGTCAAAAAAGGCATGTGGGTGAAAGTGCGCGGCAGCGTGCAAAACGACACATTCGTCCGCGATTTGGTCATCATCGCCAACGATTTGAACGAAATCGCTGCAAACGAACGGCAAGATACAGCGCCCGAAGGGGAAAAGAGGGTCGAGCTCCATTTGCATACCCCGATGAGCCAAATGGACGCGGTTACCTCGGTGACAAAACTCATCGAACAAGCGAAAAAATGGGGTCATCCGGCGATCGCCGTCACCGACCATGCCGTTGTTCAGTCGTTTCCGGAGGCCTACAGCGCGGCGAAAAAACACGGCATGAAGGTCATTTACGGCCTTGAGGCGTACATCGTCGACGATGGCGTGCCGATCGCCTACAATGAAACGCACCGCCGTCTTTCGGAGGAGACATACGTCGTCTTTGACGTTGAAACGACCGGGCTGTCGGCTGTGTACAATACGATCATTGAGCTGGCGGCCGTCAAAATCAAAGACGGCGAGATCATCGACCGGTTTATGTCCTTTGCCAATCCGGGACATCCGCTGTCCGTGACGACGATGGAATTGACCGGAATCACGGACGAAATGGTGAAAGACGCTCCGCAGCCGGATGAGGTGCTGGCCCGTTTTGTTGACTGGATTGGCGATGCGACGCTTGTGGCCCATAACGCCAGCTTTGACATCGGGTTTTTAAACGCAGGCCTCGCCCGCATGGGACGCGGCAAGCTCACCAATCCGGTCATTGACACGCTTGAACTCGCCCGCTTTTTGTATCCGGATTTGAAAAACCACCGGCTGAACACGCTTTGCAAAAAGTTCGACATTGAACTGACCCAGCACCACCGCGCCATCTACGACGCGGAGGCAACCGGGCATTTGCTTATGCGGCTATTGAAGGAAGCGGAAGAGCGCAGCATACTGTTTCATGACGAATTAAACAGCCGCACGCACAGCGATGCGTCGTACCGCCTGGCGCGCCCGTTCCATGCGACGCTGTTGGCGCAAAACGACATCGGGCTGAAAAACTTGTTCAAGCTCGTCTCGCTGTCGCACATCGATTATTTTCACCGCGTGCCGCGCATCCCGCGCTCCGTGCTGGTCAAGCATCGTGAAGGGCTGCTCGTTGGCTCGGGCTGCGACAAAGGCGAGCTGTTTGACAACTTGATCCAAAAGGCGCCGGAGGAAGTCGAAGACATCGCCCGCTTTTACGATTTTCTTGAGGTGCATCCGCCCGAGGTGTACAAGCCGCTCATTGAAATGGATTACGTCAAAGATGAAGAGATGATCCAAAACATCATCCGCAGCATCGTCGCCCTTGGCGAAAAGCTCAACATTCCGGTCGTCGCCACCGGCAACGTCCATTATTTAAATCCGGAGGACAAAATTTACCGGAAAATTTTAATCCATTCGCAAGGCGGGGCGAACCCGCTCAACCGGCATGAGCTGCCGGATGTGTATTTCCGCACGACGAACGAAATGCTGGATTGCTTCTCGTTTTTAGGGCCGGAAAAAGCGAAAGAAATCGTCGTCGACAACACACAAAAAATCGCTTCGTTAATCGGTGAAGTGAAGCCGATCAAGGATGAGCTGTACACGCCGCGCATCGAAGGGGCGGACGAGGAAATCAAGGAAATGAGCTACCGGCGGGCGAAAGAAATTTACGGAGACCCGCTGCCGAAACTCGTTGAGGAGCGGCTTGAAAAAGAGCTGAAGAGCATTATCGGCCACGGATTTGCCGTCATTTACTTAATTTCGCATAAGCTCGTCAAAAAGTCGCTCGATGACGGCTACCTTGTCGGGTCGCGCGGCTCGGTCGGCTCATCGTTTGTCGCGACGATGACGGAAATTACCGAGGTGAACCCGCTGCCGCCGCATTACGTCTGCCCGAACTGCAAACATTCCGAGTTTTTTAATGACGGTTCGGTCGGGTCGGGCTTTGACTTGCCGGATCAAAACTGCCCGCAATGCGGGACGAAATACAAAAAAGACGGGCATGACATCCCGTTTGAGACGTTCCTCGGCTTTAAAGGCGACAAAGTGCCGGATATCGATTTGAACTTCTCCGGCGAGTACCAGCCGCGCGCCCACAACTATACGAAAGTGCTGTTTGGCGAAGACAACGTCTACCGCGCCGGAACGATCGGCACGGTCGCCGACAAAACGGCGTACGGGTTTGTGAAAGGCTATGCGAGCGACCATAACTTAGAGCTGCGCGGCGCGGAAATCGACCGGCTGGCGGCCGGCTGCACCGGAGTGAAGCGGACGACTGGGCAGCACCCTGGAGGCATTATCGTCGTTCCCGATTATATGGAAATTTACGACTTTACGCCGATCCAATATCCAGCCGATGATACGTCATCGGAATGGCGGACGACCCATTTTGACTTCCACTCGATTCATGACAATTTATTGAAGCTCGATATTCTCGGGCACGACGATCCGACGGTCATCCGCATGCTGCAAGATTTAAGCGGCATCGATCCGAAAACGATCCCGACCGACGACCCGGACGTGATGGGCATTTTCAGCAGCACCGAGCCGCTTGGCGTTACGCCGGAGCAAATTATGTGCAACGTCGGCACGATCGGCATCCCGGAATTCGGCACGCGCTTTGTCCGGCAAATGCTCGAAGAAACGAAGCCGAAAACATTTTCCGAGCTCGTGCAAATTTCCGGTTTGTCGCACGGCACCGATGTATGGCTTGGCAACGCGCAAGAACTCATTCAAAATGGCACGTGCACGCTTTCTGAGGTGATCGGCTGCCGCGACGACATTATGGTCTATCTCATTTACCGCGGGCTTGAGCCGTCGCTGGCGTTTAAAATTATGGAATCGGTGCGCAAAGGGAAAGGATTGACGCCGGAATTTGAGGCGGAGATGCGCAAGCATAACGTGCCGGAATGGTACATCGACTCGTGCAAAAAAATCAAATACATGTTCCCGAAAGCGCACGCGGCGGCCTACGTGTTGATGGCGGTGCGCATCGCCTACTTTAAGGTGCACCATCCGCTTTTGTATTACGCGTCGTACTTTACGGTGCGGGCGGAGGACTTTGACCTTGATGCCATGATCAAAGGATCAGCCGCCATTCGCAAGCGGATTGAGGAAATCAACGCCAAAGGCATTCAGGCGACGGCGAAAGAGAAAAGCTTGCTCACGGTGCTGGAAGTGGCGCTGGAAATGTGCGAGCGCGGCTTTTCCTTTAAAAATATCGACTTGTACCGCTCGCAGGCGACCGAATTTGTCATTGACGGCAACTCGCTTATTCCGCCGTTTAACGCCATCCCGGGGCTCGGGACGAACGTGGCGCAAAACATTGTGCGCGCCCGCGAAGAAGGGGAGTTTTTGTCAAAAGAAGATTTGCAGCAGCGCGGCAAAGTGTCGAAAACGCTGCTTGAGTATCTCGAAAGCCGCGGCTGCCTCGACTCGCTTCCGGATCATAACCAGCTGTCCTTGTTCTGACGGACGGTTTTTCGTTGCAATATATTTCCCAATGTGTTATAGTTTTAGTGGAATTGGCAAAGATAATGGCAAACAAAGAGTGGGGAAACCCACTCTTTCGTCTTGAATGAGCATCGGTCTTTCCGTCTTTCGTTCATTCCCGCCTTGTGCAGGGGATTTTCTCATTATGCAGCATGCAGCCTTGCCCAGTAAGGAGGAACACGATGAGCAAAAAAGTGACAGAAACGGTTGAACAGCTTGTCGCGCCGATTTTGGACGAAATGGGGCTCGAGCTGGTGGACATCGAGTATGTGAAAGAAGGAAAAAACTGGTTTTTGCGCGTCTTTATTGATTCAGACACCGGCGTGGACATTGAACAGTGCGGCGTCGTCAGTGAAAGGCTAAGCGAAAAGCTCGACGAGGTCGACCCGATTCCGCACAACTATTTTTTAGAAGTGTCATCGCCGGGAGCGGAGCGGCCGTTAAAAAATGAAAAAGATTTTGTAAGAGCAATTGGGAAAAATGTATATATCAAAACATACGAGCCGATTGCAGGAGAAAAGCAGTTTGAAGGGGAATTGACCGCTTTTGACGGGACGACCGTGACGCTGTCGGTCAAAGACCGCGGGCGGCAAAAAACGGTCGCCATTCCGTATGAAAAAGTGGCGAGCGCTAGATTAGCCGTCATTTTCTCTTAATGATAAAAGGGGGATTTTCGTTTCATGAACACGCAGTTGCTTGAGGCGTTAGCCGATCTGATGCGGGAAAAAGGCATCAGCAAAGAAGTGATTATGGAAGCCATTGAAGCGGCGCTCGTTTCCGCGTACAAGCGCAATTTCGGCCAAGCGCAAAACGTGCGCGTCGATTTAAATATGGAAACAGGGACGATCCGCGTGCTCGCCCGCAAAGACGTCGTCGAAGAGGTGACCGATCCGCGTCTTGAAATTTCGCTTGAGGAGGCGCAGCGGATCAATCCGAACTATCAAATCGGCGATGTCGTCGAATTGGAAGTGACGCCGCGCGATTTCGGGCGCATCGCTGCGCAAACAGCGAAACAAGTCGTGACCCAGCGCGTGCGTGAAGCGGAGCGGAGCATCATCTACGCCGAATTTGTCGACCGCGAAGAGGACATTATGACCGGCATCGTCCAGCGCATTGACCCGCGTTTTGTCTATGTCAGCCTCGGCAAGGCGGAGGCGCTTTTGCCGGCGAACGAACAAATGCCGAATGAAACGTACAAACCGCACGATCGGCTGAAAGTGTACATTACGAAAGTGGAAAAGACGACAAAAGGGCCGCAAATTTTCGTCTCCCGCACTCATCCGGGCTTGCTGAAGCGGCTGTTTGAGCTTGAGGTGCCGGAAATTTACGACGGGACGGTTGAAATCAAGTCGATCGCCCGCGAAGCCGGCGATCGTTCCAAAATTTCCGTCCATTCCGACAATCCGGAAGTCGATCCGGTTGGCGCCTGCGTCGGGCCAAAAGGGCAGCGCGTCCAGGCGATCGTCGACGAGCTGAACGGGGAAAAAATTGATATCGTCCGCTGGTCGGCCGACCCGGTGGAGTTTGTCGTCAATGCGTTAAGCCCAGCGAAAGTGCTGCGCGTCATCGTCAATGAAGAGCAAAGGGCGACGACCGTCATCGTTCCGGACTACCAGCTGTCGCTCGCTATCGGCAAACGCGGGCAAAATGCCCGTCTGGCGGCAAAATTGACCGGCTGGAAAATCGATATTAAAAGCGAGTCCGAGGCGCGGGACATGGGCATTGATCCGTATGCGCCATCCACTTCGCTTGATTTCAACGGCGCGGCGGCCGATAATGAAAATAGTGATGAGAACGTCCAATCATTCGATGCATCGGCGGAAATCGAGTGAGGGGGAATAGAAATGGCAGCGCAAAAGAAAATTCCGTTGCGCAAATGCGTCGTCACTGGAGAGATGAAGCCAAAGCGGGAAATGGTGCGCATCGTCCGCTCCAAAGAAGGAGAGGTGTCGATCGACCCGACCGGCAAAAAAGCGGGGCGGGGCGCGTATATTACCCTTGACCCGGATTGCATTTTACAGGCGAAAAAGAAAAACATTTTGGCCCGCCATTTAAAAGCCGACATCGCCGACTCGCTCTATGACGAGCTGCTTGCTTTGGCGAAAAAGGAGAAACAGGTAGGACAATGAAACAGAACCGCTGGGCATCGCTGTTAGGGTTGGCGCAGCGGGCCGGAAAAGTCGTTTCCGGAGAGGGACTTGTCGTCAAGGAAGTGCAACGGGGCAGGGCGCGGCTCGTGTTGCTTTCGGAAGATGCGTCGGCCAACACGGAAAAAAAAGTGACGGATAAATGTGCGTTTTATGGCGTCCCGCTTTGCAAAGTGCCGGACCGGTATGTGCTGGGCGGCGCGATCGGCAAAGACGCCCGCGTCGTCGTCGCCGTCACCGACGAAGGGTTCGCGCGCCAATTGCAAACGATGCTCGACTGATCTTTATGGGGGTGACTGTATGTCAAAAATGCGTGTGTACGAATATGCGAAAAAACAGAACGTGCCAAGCAAGGACGTTATTCATAAATTGAAAGAAATGAACATTGAAGTAAACAATCATATGGCCATGCTCGAGGCCGATGTCGTCGAAAAGCTTGACCATCAATACCGCCCAAAGGCCGAAAAGAAAACCGAAACCAAAAATGAAAAGAAATCGGAAAAGAAAACCGACAAGCCGAAGCGGCCAACGCCGGCGAAGACGGCCGATTTCTCGGATGAGGAAATTTTTGACGATGCAAAAGAAGCAGCCAAGCCGGCCAAGAAAAAAGGGGCGGTGAAAGGGAAAGAAACAAAACGAACGGAGGCGCAGCAGCAAGAAAAGAAAGCGTTCCAAGCGGCGAAGAAGAAAGGAAAAGGGCCGGCGAAAGGGAAAAAACAAGCGGCTCCGGCCGCGAAGCAGGTGCCGCAGCCGGCGAAAAAAGAAAAAGAGCTGCCGAAGAAAATTACGTTCGAGGGTTCGCTCACCGTGGCCGAGCTGGCGAAAAAATTGGGCCGCGAGCCATCGGAAATTATTAAAAAGCTGTTTATGCTTGGCGTGATGGCGACGATCAACCAAGACTTGGACAAAGATGCGATCGAGCTCATCTGCTCCGACTACGGCGTTGAAGTGGAAGAAAAGGTGACCATTGACGAAACGAACTTTGAAGCGATTGAAATTGCCGATGCTCCGGAAGACCTGGTTGAACGGCCGCCGGTTGTCACGATCATGGGGCACGTCGACCATGGGAAAACGACGCTTCTTGATGCGATCCGCCATTCGAAAGTGACCGAGCAAGAAGCGGGCGGCATTACGCAGCACATCGGCGCTTACCAAGTCACCGTCAATGACAAAAAAATTACGTTCCTCGATACACCAGGCCATGAAGCGTTTACGACGATGCGGGCGCGCGGCGCGAAAGTGACCGATATCGTCATCCTTGTCGTTGCGGCCGATGACGGGGTCATGCCGCAGACGGTCGAGGCGATTAACCATGCCAAGGCGGCAAACGTGCCGATCATCGTCGCCATTAACAAAATGGATAAACCGGAAGCGAACCCGGACCGCGTCATGCAAGAGTTGATGGAGTACAACCTCGTTCCGGAAGAATGGGGCGGCGATACGATTTTCTGCAAGCTGTCAGCGAAAACGAAAGAGGGCCTCGATCATCTGTTGGAAATGATTTTGCTTGTCAGCGAGATGGAAGAATTAAAAGCCAATCCGAACCGGCGCGCGGTCGGAACGGTCATTGAAGCGAAGCTCGACAAAGGGCGCGGCCCGGTGGCGACGCTGCTCGTTCAAGCCGGCACGCTCAAAGTCGGCGATCCGATCGTCGTCGGCACGACGTACGGGCGTGTGCGGGCGATGGTCAATGACAGCGGGCGGCGCGTCAAGGAAGCGGGGCCGTCGATGCCGGTGGAAATTACCGGGCTGCACGACGTGCCGCAAGCCGGCGACCGTTTCATGGTGTTTGAGGATGAGAAAAAGGCGCGGCAAATCGGGGAAGCGCGGGCGCAGCGGCAGCTGCAGGAGCAGCGGAGCGTGAAAACGCGCGTCAGCCTCGACGATTTGTTCGAACAAATCAAGCAAGGCGAAATGAAAGAGCTGAACTTGATCGTCAAAGCCGATGTTCAAGGATCGGTTGAGGCGCTGGTTGCCGCCTTGCAAAAAATCGATGTCGAAGGCGTGCGGGTGAAAATCATCCATGCGGCGGTCGGCGCCATCACCGAATCGGATATTTCACTGGCGACGGCATCGAACGCTATCGTCATTGGCTTTAACGTCCGCCCGGATGCGAATGCGAAGCGCGCCGCTGAATCGGAAAAAGTCGACATCCGCCTCCATCGCATCATTTACAACGTCATTGAGGAAATTGAAGCGGCGATGAAAGGGATGCTCGACCCGGAATACGAAGAGAAAGTCATCGGCCAAGCGGAAGTGCGGCAAACGTTCAAAGTGTCCAAAGTTGGCACGATCGCCGGCTGCTATGTCACCGACGGCAAAATCACCCGCGACAGCAAAGTGCGCCTCATCCGCCAAGGCATCGTCGTGTACGAAGGCGAAATCGATTCGCTCAAACGGTATAAAGACGATGTGCGCGAAGTGGCGCAAGGATATGAGTGCGGCTTGACGATCAAAAACTTCAATGACATTAAAGAAGGGGACGTTATTGAAGCGTACGTCATGCAGGAAGTGGCTCGGGCATGATCGGCTTTGCCGCATGCGAATGTCTCATTTATAACGCCCGCTCGCTGAAGGACAAACGGGCCGTCCTGCAGCGGGTGCTGACAAGGATTCGGCAAAAGTACAACGTCTCTGTGGCTGAACTCGATTATCAAGACGCATGGCAGCGGGCGAAAATCGGCCTTGTCGCCATCGCGTCGAGCCGAATGGCGGCTGAGCGGGAACTCGAGCGGGCCTTGGCCTTGATCGATTCGTTCCCCGAGTTGGAGCGGGCGTCCACATCATTTGAGTGGTTGTAAACCGAGGTGATGGATGATGAACATACGGGCAACTCGCGTTGGCGAGCAAATGAAAAAAGAGTTGAGCGACATTATCGGCCGCAAGCTGAAAGACCCGCGCATCGGTTTCGTCACCGTCACCGATGTGCGCGTCACCGGCGATTTGCAGCAAGCGAAAGTGTACATTAGCGTCTTAGGCGATGACGAGCAGCGGGAGAACACGCTGAAAGCACTGGAAAAGGCGAAAGGATTCATCCGTTCGGAAATCGGGCAGCGCATTCGCCTGCGCAAAACGCCGGAAATTTTGTTTGAGATCGATGAAACGATGGAATACGGCAGCCGCATTGAGCGGCTGATCCGCGAAATTTCCGACGGCGACCGCCGCCGGCCGGAAGAGGCGGAGGATGGTCCAAACAATGGATAGACGAACCGTCTATCCATTTCCGTTGCGCGAGTATAGACAGGGAAAGGGTGCGCCGATGGACGGGGTATTGCTGCTCAACAAACCAAAAGGAATAACGTCGCACGACTGTGTGGCAAAGGTGCGCCGCCTTCTTGGGGTAAAAAAAGTCGGCCATACCGGCACGCTCGATCCAAACGTGTCCGGCGTCCTGCCGCTTTGCCTTGGCAAAGCGACGCGCATTGCGGAATTTCTTACCGGAGCGACGAAAACGTACGAAGGGGAAGTGACGCTCGGTGCAGCGACGACGACCGAAGACGCCGACGGTGACGTCGTTGCCGTCCGGCCGGTCGAGCGGCCGATTGCGCGGGTGGAAATCGAAGCCGTTTTCCGCCGCCTTATCGGGGAAATCGAGCAAACGCCGCCCATGTATTCGGCGGTGAAAGTCGGCGGCAAAAAGCTGTATGAATATGCGCGCGCCGGCATCGAGGTGGAGCGCCCGACGCGGCGCGTGACGATTTACGAGCTCGAGCTGCTCGATGATCGCGAGCTGTTTGCCGGGGAGACGGTGTCATTTCGCTTCCGCGTCACATGCAGCAAAGGCACGTATGTCCGCACGCTCGCAGTGACGGTCGGCGAGCAGCTCGGCTATCCGGCTCATATGTCCGATCTCATCCGCACAGCGTCCGGCCCGTTTCGGCTTGAAGATTGTGTGACGCTGGAAGAAGTCGAGCGCCGGGCGGCCGACGGAACGGCCGCCGCCTTGCTCATTCCGATCGAGCAAGCGCTTTTTCATTTGCCGAAATATGAAATCAATGATAAAGTAGCAGAGAAAGTAAAAAACGGGGCGCTGCTCCGGCTTCCCGCCTTTTTGCATGCGCTTGACGGGCCGGTCGTGCTCGTGACGCCCGAGCGGGAGGCGCTGGCCCTGTATGTAAAGCATCCGGCGCGCCCGGGCTTGATGAAACCGCTCAAAGTGTTTCGTTGACGCCGGGCGAAGCGCGGAAAAAAAGTAAGGTGGGTTATGGACATGGAAACGATATTTCTTTCGCATCCGCATCGCTTTGAGCGCCAGGCGCTTCCCCCGGCGGTGATGGCGCTCGGCTATTTTGACGGCATTCACCTTGGCCACCAAAAAGTGATCCGGACGGCGGTCGAGATTGCGAATGAACGCGGATACGAAAGCGCGGTGATGACGTTTCATCCTCATCCGTCCGTCGTGCTTGGCAAACAACCTGAGCTTCGTCTCATTACCCCGCTTAACAAAAAAGAGCAGTTGGTTGCGGCGCTTGGCGTGAATCGACTGTATATCGTCGAATTTACACCGGCGTTCGCCAACCTGCCGCCGGAGCAGTTTGCCGATCAATATTTGGATGGGCTTCATGTCAAGCACGTCGTCGCCGGTTTTGATTTCACTTATGGCCGGTTCGGAAAAGGGACGATGGAGACGATGCCGCTTCATGCGCGCGGCCGCTTTGGGCAAACCGTTGTTCCAAAGCTGGCCGTCGACGGGGAAAAGGTGAGTTCGACAAGGGTGCGGAAGCTCATTGAAGAAGGGGCGGTCGATCAGCTCCCCCGCCTCCTCGGCCGTTTTTATGACATCGAAGGGACGGTTGTCGCCGGGGAGCAGCGCGGGCGGACGATCGGGTTCCCGACGGCCAACATTGCGTTAAATGGCGACTACCTATTGCCGGCGGTCGGCGTTTACGCCGTCAAAGCGACCGTTGGCGGCCGGACGTACGAAGGGGTGGCGAACATCGGCTACAAACCGACGTTCCATGCGGCGCGCGAAGGGTTGCCGAGCGTGGAAGTGCATTTGTTTGCGTTCGCGCGCGACATTTACGGGGAAACGGTGACGGTTGAGTGGCACCGCCGCCTGCGGAGCGAGCGCAAGTTTGCCGGCGTCGCCGAGCTGGCGGCGCAAATTGCCCGCGACAAGGAAGAAGCAAAACAGTATTTCCGGCGTTTGGACGAAAAGACTTGCATTTTGCCGGAAAAAGAGGTATTCTAATCAGTGTATGCGAACCGTTGCTTGGCCAGGCGACTCACCGACGCCCGCTCGGCAACCGGGGATCGAAGACTAGGGAGGTGAACCATGATGGCATTGACGCAAGAGCGCAAACGCGAAATCATCGAACAATTCAAAGTCCATGAGAACGACACCGGTTCTCCGGAAGTGCAAATTGCGATTTTGACAGAGCAAATCAACAATTTGAATGAGCATTTGCGCGTCCATAAAAAAGACCATCATTCTCGGCGCGGCCTGCTGAAAATGGTCGGGAAACGCCGCCGGCTGTTGGCCTACTTGCGCAATAAAGATGTGGCGCGCTACCGTGAAATAGTTGAGAAACTTGGATTACGTCGATAAAAAAGCGGGAGCATTCCCGCTTTTTTGCTAGTTTATAGGCGCCGTTTGCGCGGCGATGATACAATAGCGCCAATTCGTCTATACTAATCATCAGCAGATCCCTTATTTTTGTACATAGAGAGGAGTACTCGTCTGTATGGAACAAGAGAAACGCGTGTTTTCCATCGATGTGGCTGGACGCCCGCTCGTCATTGAAACCGGCGAACTGGCAAAACAGGCGAACGGGGCGGCGCTCGTCCGCTACGGCGATACGGTGGTGCTGAGCACGGCCACCGCATCGCGGGAAGCGAAAAATGTGGACTTTTTCCCGCTGACGGTCAACTACGAGGAGCGGCTGTACGCGGTCGGGAAAATTCCGGGCGGGTTTATTAAACGGGAAGGCCGCCCAAGCGAGAAAGCGATTTTGGCGAGCCGGCTCATCGACCGGCCGATCCGCCCGTTGTTTGCCGAAGGATTCCGCAACGAAGTGCAAGTCGTATCGATGGTCATGAGCGTCGACCAAGACTGCTCCCCGGAAGTGGCGGCGTTGATCGGTGCGTCTACGGCGTTGACGATTTCCGACATTCCGTTTGAAGGACCGATCGCCGGTGTCATCGTCGGCCGCGTCGATGGCCAGTTTGTCATCAATCCGACGGTCGAGCAGATGGAAAAAAGCGATCTGCATCTTGTCGTCGCTGGGACGAAAGATGCCATCAACATGGTCGAAGCCGGCGCGGATGAAGTGCCGGAAGAAGTGATGCTCGAAGCGATCATGTTCGGCCACGAAGAAGTCAAGCGGCTCATTGCTTTCCAAGAGGAAATTGCCGCCCAGGTCGGCAAAGAAAAAATGGAAGTCGTCTTGTATGAACCCGATCCTGAGTTGGAGGCGGAAATCCGCCAACTTGCGGAAGCAGATATTAAGCGGGCGGTGCAAGTGCCGGAAAAACTGGCGCGCGATGCTGCCATCGAGGATGTAAAAGCGGGCGTCATCGCCAAGTACGAAGCGGAAGAGGCGGATGAAGAGAAGCTGAAGCAAGTGCAGGAAATTTTGCACAAGCTTGTGAAAGAAGAAGTGCGCCGTTTGATTACAGTTGAGAAAATCCGTCCGGACGGGCGCAAAGTCGATGAAATCCGCCCGCTGTCGTCGGCGGTCGGCGTCTTGCCGCGCACGCACGGGTCGGGCTTGTTTACGCGCGGCCAAACGCAAGTGTTGAGCGTTTGTACGCTCGGGGCGCTCGGCGATGTACAAATTTTGGACGGGCTTGATTTGGAAGAATCGAAACGGTTCATGCATCATTACAACTTCCCGCCGTTTTCCGTCGGCGAAACCGGGCCGATGCGCGGGCCGGGGCGGCGCGAAATCGGACACGGCGCGCTTGGGGAGCGGGCGTTGGAGCCGGTCGTGCCGTCGGAGCGCGAGTTTCCGTACACGATCCGCCTCGTTTCGGAAGTGCTCGAGTCAAACGGATCGACATCGCAGGCGAGCATTTGCGCGAGCACACTGGCGATGATGGATGCCGGGGTGCCGATTAAAGCGCCGGTCGCCGGCATTGCCATGGGGCTGGTGAAACAAGACGATCATTACACAATTTTGACCGACATTCAAGGCATTGAAGACCATCTCGGCGATATGGACTTCAAAGTCGCCGGCACGAGAAAAGGCGTCACCGCCCTGCAAATGGACATTAAAATTAAAGGGCTGACGCGCGACATTTTGGAAGAGGCGCTCATGCAGGCGCGCAAAGGGCGCTTGGAAATTTTGGACCATATGATGCAAACGCTCAGCGAGCCGCGCAAAGAGCTGTCCAAATATGCGCCGAAAATTTTGATCATGCACATCAATCCGGATAAAATCCGCGAGGTCATTGGGCCGAGCGGCAAACAAATCAATAAAATCATCGATGAAACCGGCGTGAAAATCGATATCGAGCAAGACGGCACGATTTTCATCTCCTCTGTCGATGAAGCGGCCAACCAAAAAGCAAAGCAAATCATCGAAGACATCGTCCGCGAAGTCGAAGTGGGGGAAGTGTATTTGGGCAAGGTGAAACGGATCGAAAAATTCGGCGCGTTCGTCGAGCTGTTCAACGGCAAGGACGGGCTCGTCCACATTTCCGAGCTGGCCGAGGAGCGGGTCGGCAAAGTGGAAGACGTCGTGTCGATCGGCGATGAAATTTTGGTGAAGGTGACCGAAATCGATAAACAAGGGCGCGTCAACTTGTCGCGCAAAGCGGTGTTGCGCGAGCAGCGCGGCATTGCCGAGCCGCCGCGGGAAAAACGCGGAAGACGGCCGGAGCGCCAACGCATGAAGCCTTAGGAATTTGTTTCTTAAGGCTCTTTTGCTATGTTCTAACTTGTCTCCCGTAGACATATGGTTGTAGTAGTGAAAAAGGAGGGGGACAAGGGTGAACAACGGCTATGCCCGATACATGGCGCTAGCGGTCATGTTTCTCATCGCTTGGATGGCGGTTCAGTGGCCTCCGGTCGGCGGCTACATCGAGAGCTGGCGCCCAGTGGAAATGACCGCCATGAAAGAACGCGACAAACTGTACGAGACGATTGTCAAGCAGGCGAAGCAATACGAAATTCCCGCCCAGGATGCGGTCATTGATAAAGTGTGGAAGGCGACGCCGGGGTACAACGGGCTCGCTGTCGATATTGACGCCTCTTATGAAAACATGAAGAAAACGGGAACGTTCGATGAACGAAAACTCGTGTTCCGCCAAGTGCCGCCGCGCGTTCATTTGGATGACTTGCCGCCGGCGCCGATCTATCGCGGCCACCCCGACAAACCGATGGTCTCGCTGCTCATCAACGTGGCCTGGGGGGAAGAATACATCCCCGATATGCTTGAGACGTTGAAAAAACACGGGGTGAAGGCGACGTTCTTTTTGGAAGGGCGATGGGTAAAAAACCATCCGGAGATGGCAAAAATGATAGCAGATGCCGGCCATGAAATCGGCAACCATTCCTACAGCCATCCGGATATGAAAACGCTCAGCAACGAAGCGGTCCGCCGCGAACTGGAAAAGACGAATGAAGTCATTGAAGCGGCGACGTCGGTCAAATGCAAATGGTTTGCCCCGCCGAGCGGCAGCTACCGTGATGACGTCGTCAACATCGCCGCCGAGCTCGGCATGAAGACGATCATGTGGAGCGTTGATACAATTGATTGGCAAAAACCGTCGCCATCTGCTATAGTGAAACGGGTAACATCAAAAATCCATCCCGGCGCCATGATTTTGATGCATCCGACGATGCCGACGGCGGCCGCACTCGATGAGCTGATCGCCTCGATCAAGCGGAAAGGCTATGCCATCGGCAGCCTGACAGCCTTATTCGACGAGAAAAGACTGGCCAAAAAACAGGAGGAACATGGAGTTGATTAACAAGTACACGTGCAAAAACGGCGTGCGAATCGTGCTGGAGCAAATTCCGACTGTAAGGTCGGTGGCCATCGGCGTATGGATCGGCACAGGTTCGCGCAATGAGACGGAACAAAACAACGGCATTTCCCACTTTTTAGAGCACATGTTTTTTAAAGGGACGGCAACGCGCACGGCCCGGGATATCGCCGAAGCGTTTGACAGCATCGGCGGGCAAGTGAACGCCTTTACGTCGAAAGAGTATACGTGCTATTACGCCAAAGTGTTGGACGAACATGCACCGCTCGCGTTGGAAATGCTTGCCGATATGTTTTTTCACTCGACGTTCGTTGAGGATGAGCTGCAAAAAGAGCGGAACGTGGTGCTTGAGGAAATCAAAATGTACGAAGACACGCCGGATGACATCGTCCACGATTTGCTCGGCAAGGCATGCTATGCGGGTCATCCGCTCGGCTACCCGATTTTAGGCACGGAAGAGACGTTGCGCACGTTTACGGGGGACACGTTGCGCCAATATATGGCCGACTACTATACTCCGGATCGCGTTGTCGTTTCCGTTGCCGGCAATGTCGATGAGCGGTTTATCACTGAAGTCGAACGTTATTTCGGCTCGTTCACTGCGTCCCGCAAGCCCGCTCCGTCAGGGACGCCGACGTTTGTGCCGCAAAAGCTCGCGCGCAAAAAAGACACGGAGCAGGCGCACGTATGCATCGGGTTCAACGGCCTGCCGGTCGGCCACCCGGATGCGTATCCGCTTCTGATCCTCAACAATATTTTAGGCGGCAGCATGAGCAGCCGGCTGTTTCAAGAAGTGCGCGAACAGCGCGGATTGGCGTATTCGGTGTTCTCGTACCATTCCGCCTACCAAGACAGCGGCTTGCTCGCCATTTACGCCGGCACGGGGAGCAGCCAGCTTGACGTTTTGTTTGAAACGATCCAACGGACGCTGCGCCAGTTGAAAGAAGACGGTATTACGGAAAAAGAGCTGCATAACAGCAAAGAACAGATGAAAGGAAGCTTGATGCTTGGGCTTGAAAGCACGAACAGCCGCATGAGCCGCAACGGCAAAAACGAACTTCTTCTCGGCCGCCATCGGTCGCTTGACGAGATTATCGAGGAAATTGAAAGCGTCACGGTGGAAAAAGTGAATGAGTTGGCGCGCATCGTTTTTACCGATGATTACGCGCTCGCCTTAATCAGCCCGGATGGCGTGCTGCCGCGCCCGCTTCGATCGTAGCCGCCTGTCGGGCATAAAAAAAGCTAACGACCCGTTGTGAGGTTGTTAGCTTTTTTCGTTTGGCGCGCCCGTCATTCTTGTTCCGGAGCGTCGATCATCACCATATCGGCGCCGATTTTGCGAATATACTTCCACGGCACGCGAATTTCCTGCCCGTCTTTGCGAAACCCGAACCATTTTCCAGTCGGGATGAGCAACGCTTCGATTTGCCCTGTTTGCTCGTTGATTTCCAAATCTGTTTGCCCAAGCACCCCAAGCCGCTCCGCCCGCCGCACATCGACGATTTCTTTGCCGCTTAATTCACTCAGCCTCACGCTGATTCCCCCTTCCCCCTTCCCTCTTCCCTACTTCTATTGTAAGAAACGGGCGGGCAAAAAATACCGCCCGCCAATGGCCTATTTTTCCGCCAAGGGCATTCACCTATATTTTTCTTCCAACATAAGATGGGAAAAGAAACGAAGCAGTTTGCCAGTAAAGAAGGTGACGAGGACATATGATGTTGACAGGAATGCATGTCGCCATCATCGGCGGTGATGCGCGGCAACTTGAAGTGATTCGCAAGCTTGTTGAACTGGACGCCAAATTGTCGCTTGTCGGCTTTGACCAGCTCGCCCACCATTTTACCGGGGCGACGAAGATGTCGATCGAGGAGGTCGATTTTGCCGACCTGGATGCGATCATTTTGCCGGTTCACGGCACGACATTGGATGGCAAGGTCAACAGCGTGTTTTCCCACGAGCCGATTCCGTTCACGGAAGAGATGGTGCAAAAAACAGCCAAGCGGTGCACCGTTTATTCCGGCATCAGCAACTCGTATTTAGACGAACTGATGAAAAAGACCGGGCGCAAATACATCCAGCTGTTTGAGCGCGATGATGTCGCCATTTACAACTCGATCCCAACCGCTGAAGGAACGGTGATGATGGTGATCCAGCACACCGATTTTACGATTCACGGTTCCCGCATCGCCGTTTTAGGATTGGGGCGCGTTGGCATGACCGTCGCCCGGACATTTGCCGCTTTGGGGGCAAAAGTGAAAGTCGGGGCGCGCCGGTCGGAACATTTGGCACGCATTACGGAAATGGGGCTTGAACCGTTTCATTTAAATGATTTGGAAAAAGAAGTGCGCGATATCGACGTTTGTGTTAACACCGTCCCCCATTTGATTGTAACGGCGAGCGTCATCGCGAAAATGCCGGCCCATACGCTGATCATCGATTTGGCGTCAAAGCCGGGCGGCACCGATTTCCGCTATGCTGAAAAGCGCGGAGTGAAAGCCATCTTGGCGCCTGGGCTGCCGGGGGTCGTCGCGCCGAAAACGGCCGGACAAATTATCGCCAACGTCTTGGCGCAGCTTTTGTATCAAGATTTACAGAAACGGAAGGAGAATAAACAATGAGCGAAAAAAGCCTGAAGGGGAAGCGGATCGGCTTCGGCCTGACTGGATCGCACTGCACGTATGACGCTGTGTTCCCGGAAATTGAAAAACTCGTGAATGAAGGGGCGGAGGTGCTGCCAATCGTCACGTATACGGTGAAGACGACGAACACCCGGTTTGGCGAAGGGGAAGAGTGGGTGAAAAAACTCGAGCAATTGACCGGGAACGAGGTGATTGACACGATCGTCAAGGCTGAACCGCTCGGGCCGAAAATCCCGCTCGACTGCATGGTCATCGCGCCGCTGACCGGCAACTCGATGAGCAAGCTGGCAAACGCCATGACCGATTCACCGGTGTTGATGGCCGCCAAGGCGACGATGCGCAACCACCGCCCGGTCGTGCTCGGCATTTCCACGAATGACGCCCTCGGCCTAAACGGCGTCAATTTGATGCGGCTGATGGCGGCGAAAAACATTTACTTCATCCCGTTTGGCCAAGATGCTCCGCACGCCAAACCGAACTCGATGGTGGCGCGCATGACGCTCCTGCATGACACTGTGCTTGCCGCCTTGGAAGGAAAGCAGCTGCAGCCAGTTGTGATCGAACGGTTCCGTTACAACGACTAACGGAGGGTGTGGAAAATCGACACCGGACAGAAAAATTTTCTCTCGTCCGCAGCGGAATGTGATAAAATAAAGACTATGAATTCATCTCTTTAGAGTGACGATGTGGAAGGAGAATGGCTGATGGCTGAAAAACAATACCATGTCGCTGTCGTCGGAGCCACGGGGGCAGTCGGACAACAAATGGTGCGGACGCTTGAAGACCGGAACTTCCCGGTCGGAACATTAACGTTGTTATCGTCAGAACGCTCGGCTGGCAAAAAAATGCGCTTCCGCGGCAGAGAGATTGAAGTGCAGGCCGCCGCGCCCGAGCGCTTTGATGGGGTTGATATCGCCTTATTCAGCGCTGGCGGCGCAGTGTCGAAAGCATTGGCGCCGGAGGCGGTTCGGCGCGGGGCGATTGTCATCGACAACACGAGCGCATTCCGGATGGAGGAAAACGTGCCGCTTGTCGTCCCGGAAGTGAACGAAAGCGATTTGACATGGCATAACGGCATCATCGCCAATCCGAACTGCTCGACGATTCAAATGGTCGTGGCGCTTGAGCCGATTCGGAAGGCGTTCGGCTTATCCCGCGTCATCGTTTCCACGTACCAGGCCGTCTCGGGAGCAGGGGCGCAGGCGATTGAAGAGCTGTACGAGCAGACGAAAGCGGTGCTTGACAATAAGCCGTTCGAGGCAACCATTTTGCCGGTCAAATCGGACCGGAAGCATTACCCAATCGCGTTTAACGCCATTCCGCAAATCGATAAGTTTCAAGATAACGGGTTTACGTTCGAAGAGATGAAAATGATCAACGAAACGAAAAAAATCATGCATATGCCCGAGCTGAGCGTCGCGGCGACGTGCGTACGCATTCCGGTGGCGAGCGGGCATTCGGAGTCGGTGTATATCGAGATCGAGCAAGACGGCGTCACGGCTGCCGATTTGCAAGCGGTGCTGCGCGAGGCGCCGGGCGTCGTTCTCCAAGACGATCCGAGCGAACAGCTGTATCCGATGCCGGCCAACTGCGTCGGCCAATACGACGTCTTTGTCGGCCGCATCCGCCGCGATTTGGACAACAGCCGCGCCTTTCATTTATGGATTGTTGCCGACAACTTGCTAAAAGGGGCTGCTTCAAATTCCGTGCAAATTGCCGAAAGTTTGCTGAAGCTCGGGCTCATTTAACGAGTATCGGGGTGTTATCATGAAAATCATTGTTCAAAAGTTCGGCGGCACGTCCGTCCGCGACGAACGCGGGCGAAACTTGGCGCGCCGCCATATTGAAAACGCGCTTGAAGATGGGTACAAAGTCGTCGTCGTTGTATCAGCGATGGGCCGCCAAGGCGATCCGTATGCGACCGACACGCTTCTTGGCTTGATCGGCGGAGCCCGTCACCATGTGACGAAGCGCGAGCAAGATATGCTTATGGCGTGCGGGGAAATCATTTCGAGCGTCGTGTTCAGCAACTTGCTGAACGAACACGGCATCAAGGCGACGGCGTTTACCGGCGCGCAAGCCGGATTTCGCACGACCAGTGATCATACGAACGCCAAAATTGTTGAAATGCGCTGCGAACGGTTGCTTGAAGCGCTTCGGGAATACGACGTCGTCGTCGTCGCCGGCTTTCAAGGCATGGCGGAAAACGGAGACATCACAACGCTCGGGCGCGGCGGGAGCGATACATCGGCCGCGGCGCTCGGCGCGGCGCTAAACGCCGAGTGGGTTGACATTTTTACCGATGTCGATGGCGTGATGACGGCCGACCCGCGTATTGTCGAAAATGCTCGGCCGTTGGAAGTTGTCACCTATACGGAAATTTGCAATATGGCGTACCAAGGGGCGAAAGTGATCCATCCGCGCGCGGTGGAAATCGCCATGCAGGCGAAAGTACCGCTGCGCATCCGTTCAACGTATTCCGATGGGCCAGGGACGCTCGTTACGTCATCGGTGCGCGGTCAAAGAGGAAGCGATGTGAAAGAGCGTCTCGTCACGGGCATTACGTACGTCGCCAATGTGACGCAAATGAAAGTGTTGGCAAAAGAAGGGCATTATGAACTGCAGTCGGATGTATTTCAGGCGATGGCTCACGAAGGAATCAGCGTCGACTTTATCAACATTTCACCGTACGGCGTCGTCTATACGGTGAGCGGAGATATGACGGAAAAAGCGATAGCCGCTTTGCGCCGCATTGGCTATGATCCGGTTGTGACGCCCCGCTGCGCCAAAGTGTCGGTCGTTGGCGCCGGCATTGCCGGTGTGCCGGGAGTAACGGCCAAAATCGTCACCGCTCTATCGGAGCAAGGCATCCAAATTTTGCAATCGGCAGACAGCCATACGACCATTTGGGTATTAGTCAAACAAGACGATATGGAAAAGGCCGTCAATGCCTTGCACGACGCCTTTTGCTTGTCCGAGGCCAAACAGGACGAATGATCAACCGATTTGAAAATGAGGAGTGAAAACCGTGGTTCAGTTCGGGAATGTCGTCACTGCGATGGTCACTCCCTTTGACCGAAAAGGAAACTTAGATTTAGCGAAAACGACAGAACTCGTCAACTATTTGCTTGACAACGGCACGGATGCGCTTGTTGTCGCAGGCACGACCGGCGAATCGCCGACGTTGACGACGGAAGAGAAAGTCGCACTGTTCCGCCATGTCGTTTCCGTCGTCAATGGCCGCGTGCCGGTTATTGCTGGGACGGGAACGAACAATACGCGCGCCTCGATCGAGCTGACGAAACGGGCGGAAGAAGCAGGCGTCGATGCCGTCATGCTTGTGGCGCCATATTACAACAAACCGAATCAAGAAGGGCTGTATCAGCATTTTAAAGCGATCGCTGAGAGCACGCCGCTGCCGGTCATGTTGTACAACGTGCCGGGGCGCACGTCGGTCAACCTCGCTCCTGAGACCGTCATTCGGCTGGCAGCGATTCCGAATATTGTCGCGGTCAAAGAAGCCGGCGGCAATTTAGAAGCGATGGCGGAAATCATTGAACGCACGCCGGACGATTTTCAACTGTATAGCGGCGATGACAGCTTGACGCTGCCGGTGTTGGCGATCGGCGGCGCCGGCGTGGTTTCTGTTGCATCGCACATCATCGGCAACGAAATGCAACAAATGATTCGTGCATTCCAGGCCGGCGACCATCAAGCCGCCGCCGCGTTGCACCGGAAATGGCTGCCGCTCATGAAAGGGCTGTTCGCTGCGCCGAGCCCGGTGCCGGTGAAAACCGCCCTGCAGTTGCGCGGCTTGGATGTCGGCTCGGTACGCCTTCCGCTCGTTCCGCTCACCGAGCAGGAGCGAAACGAGCTCAGCCGTCTGCTTGATGCTTGATGGCCATATCCGTGCAGCAAATGACCCCAGCGTCGGTTCGGACGTTGGGGCTTTTTTGTCGAGACGGTGAAATGCGCCGGCTCGTTCATGAACCATCTTGTGTTTTTTGGCATCAATTCGTTATAATAAAGGCAAGTGACTTTGAGCGGGTTAGCATCACAATTAGGAGGACGCAGCCTTGAAATCCAAAATAAAGCCAGTAGAGAAAATACGCATTTTTGCCCTTGGGGGAGTCGGGGAAATCGGCAAAAACATGTATGTCGTCGAATTGGACGAGGACATTTTCGTCCTCGATGCCGGGGTGATGTTCCCGGAAGATGAGATGTTTGGCATTGACAAAGTCATCCCGGACATTGCCTACTTAATTGAACGGCAGCACCGCATTCAGGCGATTTTTCTCACTCACGGGCATGAGGAGCATATGGGAGCGATCGCCTACGTGCTCAAGCAGCTGTCTGTGCCAGTCTACGGGACGAAGCTGACGCTCGGGTTGGCGGAAGCGATTTTAAAAGAGCAAGGCATTGCAAACGCCAAACTGAATGAAATTCATCCTGACGCTGAACTGCTGTTTGACAAAGCAAAAGTGACGTTTTTCCGCACGATCCACAGCATCCCCGATTCGATCGGCATCAGCCTGCATACATCGCAAGGGGCGATCGTGTACACGAGCGATTTTAAATTTGACCAGACGCCGTATGGCAATAATCGCGCCGACTTGGGGAAAATGGCGCAAATCGGCGAACAAGGGGTGCTTTGTCTTTTGTCGGACAGCACGAATGCCGAGCGTCCGGGCTACAGCGGCTCTGATACAGCCGTCGCCCATGAGATTGCAGATGTGATCGGCCACGCGAAAGGGCGCGTGTTTGTCGCCTGCTATGCTTCGAACATTACGCGCATCCAACAAGTGCTTTACGCCGCCAAGCAGTACGGGCGCAAGGTGGCGGTGATCGGCAAAACGCTGCATAAAATTATGGACATCGCCGTCCGCCTCGGTTATTTGCATCTGCCGGATAAGGTGACGATTTCTTCCTACGACTTGGACCGCTATGGGGATGATGAACTCGTCATTTTGACGACCGGGGGTCATGGCGAGCCGATGAGCGCGCTTTGGCGCATGGCGCGGCAGGCGAACAAGCAGGTGAACATTAAAGAGGGAGACACCGTCATCGTCGCTGCTTCTGTCATGCCGGGGTATGAGCTTGGGTTTTCGAAAACGATCGACGCCCTATACCGGGCTGGGGCGAACGTCATTTACCACAATCGGCAAGTGCACGTGTCCGGGCACGGCTGCCAAGAAGAGCTTAAGCTCATGCTTAATTTGATGAAGCCGAAATATTTCATCCCGGTGCATGGGGAGTACCGAATGCAAAAGGCGCACGCCCGGTTGGCGAAGGCGGTCGGCATCTCGGAAGAGCGGACGTTTTTGCTTGACAAAGGTGAAGTGGTCGAATTTCGCGGCGGAGCCGCCCGCCCTGGCGGTAAAGTGCCGTACGGCAACATTTTAATCGATGGCCTCGGCATCGGTGACGTCGGCAATATTGTGTTGCGCGACAGGCGTTTGTTGTCGCAGGACGGCATTTTGATCGCCGTGGTGACACTAAACAAAGAAGCGAAAACGATTGCTGCTGGACCGGAAATCATCTCGCGCGGATTCGTTTATATGCGCGAGGCGGAGACGCTGTTGGAAGAGGCTGAGCAAATGGTGGCGGAGATCATTAAGCGCTGTCTGGAATCATACATGCTGGAATGGTCATCGTTAAAGGCGAACATTCGCGAGGCGCTAAGCCAGTTTTTGTTTGAGAAAACGAAGCGAAAGCCGATGATTTTGCCGATTATTATGGAGGTATAACGCAATCATGCTCAAAGTCCAAGGGAAATGCTGGAAACGGTGAACCGTTGCCGGCATTTTTCTTTTTCTTTTCGGCCATACTAAACGTATGACCGATAGAAAGGAGAAGGAATCGATGGACAAGGAGCGTTACCTTCAGGAAGAGACGGAAGAAAAACCGGAAACGAAAACGGAAGAGGCCACTGCTGCCATCACCCAGCTTGGGCAGACGAACGTCCCGCAAATGGAACCGGATACGAACATTCATTGTCTGACGATTGTCGGCCAAATTGAAGGTCATATTCAGCTGCCGCCGCAAAACAAGGCGACAAAATACGAACATGTGATCCCGCAAATCGTCGCCATTGAGCAAAATCCGAAAATCGAAGGGCTGCTCGTCATTTTAAATACGGTCGGCGGTGATGTGGAGGCCGGGCTTGCGATTGCGGAAATGCTCGCTTCGCTGTCAAAACCGACCGTTTCCATCGTGCTTGGCGGCGGCCATTCGATCGGCGTGCCGATCGCCGTTTCGTGCAACTATTCGTTCATCACTGAGACGGCGACGATGACGATTCATCCGATCCGTTTGACGGGGCTTGTCATTGGCGTTCCGCAGACGTTTGAGTATTTGGATAAAATGCAGGAACGCGTCGTCCGCTTCGTAACGAAGCATTCCAACATTAGCGAGGAGAAGTTTAAAGAGCTCATGTTTTCCAAAGGCAATTTGACGCGCGACATCGGCACGAACGTCGTCGGTCCCGATGCGGTCCGGTACGGCTTGATCGATGAAGTGGGCGGCGTCTCACAGGCCATGGCGAAGCTGCGCCAGTTGATCGAAGCGAAAAAAGGCGGCGAAGGGAAGATGATCCAATGATTTTGTACACGATCATGCCGGAACATTTGGTGTTCCCGGTCGATGCGGCCGCGTATGAAAAGCAAAAGCTAGTGCATTACGAAGGCATCCCGTTGCTCGTCCAAATGACCGATACGGGCGAATATGAAATCGTGCAAAACTTAAGCACCAACCCCTATCATTTTTTAAACGCCAAGTATGCGCCAGGGGTGCGGTTTCCGGTTTCTGTCGCAACATCGTAATGAATTGTCAAGTTGTTCATGATATAATAATAGACAAACGGAAAAAAGCAGCCATTGTTGGCTGCTTTTTTCCGGCTTGCCAATTCATTCATGTTGGAGTGAGCGATCATGGCGAAACGAAAGCGACAAAAAAAAGGAAAACCGCCAAAGAAACAGTCATGGACGGAGACAATTCGCTTTGAATTGATCGGTCTCGGGCTGCTGGCTGTTGCCGTTGTGGCGATGGCTCGCCTCGGGCTTGTCGGGGAAACATTCGTGCTTGTCGGCCGCTTTTTTTTCGGCGAATGGTACATGCTGTTAATAGGGGGAGTGTTCATTTTATCGCTCATCCTCATTTGGAAACAATCGTGGCCGTCATGGGCGAGCCGTCCGTTTGTCGGCGTGTCAGTCATCACAGCGGCGCTTTTGCTGCTAAGTCACGAGAAGTTATTTGAGCTCATGTCGCGGCGCGGTGAGCTTGATCCGAGCGTCATCCGGACGACGTGGGCGCTGTTTTGGAACGAGGCGGGCGGAAAGGAGTCCCATGCCGACCTAGGCGGCGGAATGGCTGGCGCTCTGTTGTTTGCCGCCAGCTATCAGCTGTTTGATTCGCTCGGGACAAAATGGATTTGTTTTCTGCTGTTTGTAGTCGGCTTTGTCGTATTGACCGGGAAATCGCTGCGCGAAACGATCGGACAGATAGTTGTTGGGGCGGCCGCGCTTGTGCGGAAGGAATGGCTGGCGTTCGTCGCCGATGTGAAACAATGGCTCGCGGGGCGAAGACGGCGAGCGAGTGTAGAACGAGGCCGGCGTTCACGGCGGACGGCCGCCTATCCGGCCGAGGAATCGGCAGAAGCCGGGGCTGCTGAGGCGGACGACGAATTGCTCTCGCCGCCGCCGATCATATCCGATTTTGCCGCCGTCCGGGCGGTCGCCGAGCCGGAAGAAGAGAAACAGTTGCCTGTGGAAGATGACGACAGCGAAGGAGGGGCATCCCCGCCGTTGGCGTTTTCCGAGCATGAAAATGCCAATTACGATTTGCCGCCGCTTGAACTTCTCCGTCCGCCAAAGCCGGCTGGGCAGTCGACCGACCATGCGAATATTTATGCCAATGCGCGCAAGCTGGAAAAAACGTTCCAAAGCTTTGGCGTTAAAGCGAAAGTGACGCAGGTGCACCTTGGCCCGGCGGTGACAAAATATGAAGTGTACCCGGACGTCGGGGTGAAAGTAAGCAAAATCGTCAGCTTAAGCGACGACTTGGCGCTCGCCTTGGCGGCGAAAGACATCCGCATTGAAGCGCCCATCCCCGGCAAGTCCGCAATCGGCATCGAAGTGCCGAACGAGGAGATCGCCACCGTCTCGCTGCGCGAAGTGCTGGAGGCGGTCGAGCACACAAGGTCCGAATCCAAGCTGTTGATCCCGCTCGGGCGCGACATTTCCGGGGAAGTCGTTGCCGCCGAGTTGAACAAAATGCCGCATTTGTTGATCGCCGGCGCTACCGGGAGCGGGAAAAGCGTCTGTATCAACGGCATTATCGTCAGCCTGCTCATGCGCACCAAGCCCCATGAAGTGAAGTTGATGATGATTGACCCGAAAATGGTCGAGCTAAGCGTCTACAATGGCATTCCGCATCTGTTGACGCCGGTCGTTACCGATGCGAAAAAAGCGGCTCAAGCGCTGAAAAAAGTCGTCCAAGAAATGGAACGGCGCTACGAGCTGTTTTCCCATACCGGCACGCGCAACATTGAAGGGTATAACGAGCATATCCGTCAGCAGAACGAAGCCGCGCTGGAGCAGCAGCCGCTTTTGCCATATATCGTCGTCATCATTGACGAACTGGCTGACTTGATGATGGTCGCTTCGTCAGATGTGGAAGAGGCGATCACTCGGTTGGCGCAAATGGCGCGCGCGGCCGGCATTCACTTGATCATCGCCACTCAACGCCCGTCGGTTGACGTTATCACGGGCGTCATTAAGGCCAACATTCCGTCACGCATCGCGTTCAGCGTCTCATCGCAAATTGACTCACGCACCATTCTCGATGTGGGCGGGGCGGAAAAACTTCTCGGCCGCGGCGACATGCTGTTTTTGCCCATGGGCGCGTCCAAACCGGTGCGCGTGCAAGGCGCATTTGTGTCCGATCAAGAAGTGGAAGACGTCGTCCAATTTGTCATCGGCCAGCAGCAGGTCCAATATTACGAGGAGATGATCGTACCGGAAGAGGAGGCGAACGCATCGGCCTTCGAAGACGACTTGTATGAAGAGGCCGTCCGCCTTGTTGTGGAAATGCAAAGCGCTTCTGTGTCGATGCTGCAGCGCCGCTTCCGCATTGGCTACAACCGCGCCGCCCGGCTGATCGACGCCATGGAGGAGCGAGGCGTCGTCGGTCCGTACGAAGGGAGCAAACCGCGCGCGGTTCTTTGGTCGAAAGAAGATTTGAAAAAGACGTCGTAGCACTCGGCGGAAAATGGGCCTCAGAGCATTTTGTCAGAAAAGCGCTGGCGTCACGAGGTTTTTCCATTGAACATGGGCTGAAATCAACAGTCTTTTGCGCTGCATCGCAAGCCCTGATCGCTAAGCAGGCAGGTCGATGCCACCTGCCTGCCAATCGTATGCCACATTGGAATCGCTTCCATAAACATATCTTTTTTTTTCGACAAAATTTGATAACCCTATTTATTTGGCCAGTAAAAAATGATATAGTAGTCTCAAAAAGGTTATATGTCTAATGTCAGAGGTCTGACTCTTACAGGAGATCATGTGGAGGACGTTGTCATGTCAATCAAATCAGACAACCGCCATCTGTACTTGCAAGTCATCGACCGTTTGAAACACGATATTGAAACTGGCGTGTACAAAGAAAAGCAAAAGCTGCCGTCTGAGTTTGAGCTTGCCAAACAGCTTGGCGTCAGCCGGGCGACATTGAGGGAAGCGCTCAGGGTGCTGGAAGAAGAAAACATTATCATCCGCCGCCACGGCGTCGGAACGTTTGTCAACGCCCGGCCGCTGTTTACGTCCGGCATCGAGCAGCTCTCAATCATCACGGACATGATCCGCCAAGCCGGACGAAAACCGGGAACGATTTTTTTGTCTTCTTCCATCCAGCTGCCGACAGAAGACGATATGCGCCGTTTTCAATGCCGCCCGGACGACGAGATTTTGTTGATCGAGCGGGTGCGCACCGCCGACGGGGAGCCGGTCGTCTATTGCCTCGATAAAATTTTGAGCAAGTATTTGCCAAAAGGCATTTCGTACGAACACGAATCGTTGTTTGAAAACTTGCACAACCAAACGCATCGCGACATCGCCTATGCGGTCGCGCGCATCGAGCCGCTCGGCTATCATGAAAAAGTGTCGCCGATTTTGCAATGCGACCCGGAAACGGCGCTGCTTGTGCTCAAGCAAATGCATTTCGACAAAAACGACGAGCCGATTTTTTATTCCGTCAACTACTTCCGCTCCGACAAGTTCAGCTTCCATGTCATGCGGAAGCGGTTCAGCTTTTAAGGGGGTGAAAATGGGTACATAGAAAGAGAGCGGAAGCTTTATACTAATTAAAGAACAAATTTTCAAGCCAGGGGGTAGTGAATGTGAAAAAGCGAATCGGATTGGTGTTGTCCGTCCTGTTTGCCGCCGGCACGCTGCTTAGCGCCTGCGGACAAGCCGGCAACAATGCGGGAGGCGGCAATCAGAAAGATACGTTCAGTGTCGCCATGGTCACCGACGTCGGCGGCATTGACGACAAATCGTTCAACCAGTCGGCTTGGGAAGGGCTGCAAAAGTTCGGCAAAGACAACGGGTTAGAAAAAGGCCGCGGCGGCTACGACTACTTGCAGTCATCGAGCGACGCTGACTATGCCACGAACTTAAACAAGCTTGTGCGCAGCGACTTTGACTTGATTTTCGGCATCGGGTATTTGATGGGCGACGCGGTGAAAGAAGTCGCGAAGCAAAACCCGAAAAAACATTTCGCCATCGTCGACACGGTTGTTGACGAGCCCAATGTCGCCAGCATCACGTTCAAGGAGCATGAAGGCTCGTTCCTTGTCGGCGTTGTTGCCGGTTTGATGACGAAAACGAATAAAATCGGCTTTGTCGGTGGGATGGAGATTCCGTTGATCGAAAAATTCGAAAGCGGATTCCGCGCCGGCGTGAAAGCGGTCAATCCGAAGGCGACTGTGAAAGTGCAATACGCCGGGGCGTTCGACCAAGCGGATAAAGGGAAAGCGATCGCCTCGAGCATGTACGCGTCTGGCATCGACATCATCTACCATGCAGCTGGAGCGACTGGGAACGGCGTCTTCTCGGAAGCGAAAGATTTGAAGAAGAAAGATCCGAACCGCGAAATTTGGGTCATCGGTGTTGACAAAGACCAAGCGCCGGAGGGAGAAGTGAAAGTCGGCGGCAAAACGTACAACGTAACGCTCACTTCGATGGTGAAACGCGTCGACGTCGCTGTCTATGACACGGCGAAACGGGCGAAAGAGGGCGACTTCCCGGGCGGCAAAACGATTGAGTACGGGTTGCCGGAAAATGGGGTTGGCATTGCCCCGACGCAAGACAACATTCCGGAGAACGTGTTAAAAACCGTTGACGAATGGAAGCAAAAAATCATCAAAGGCGAAGTGAAAGTTCCGACAAACCGGAAAGAGTACGAGCAATTCGCTGCGACGATCAAGTGACGAACAACGGCGAAGAAGGCTAGCGCGAGCCGCTAGCCTTCTTCAAAATCGTCAACTACTCCCACTTCGCGAACGCTTGAAGTGGGGGCTTGCCACTCCCCAGAAGTGCAAACGGACTTCGTCCTCCTTTCCTTGACTTGGGGTTGCATCAGGGGGCAGGTTGACCGCTGCCCAACGACGCAGGTCATGCCTGCATCGTTGCCGATTCTCTCGGTGTGTCTGTTGGCAGTACTTGGCTTCCACACACAACAGACGGACCTACGCTCGATGTTTGACGGTTACAACGTTTCCTGCAGCCAACTCCATCCATCGAGCAGCCGTGATTGGAGTGCCTTTATTGAACGGTTTTCTCCACGTCTTTATTCGATCATACACAAAAGAAAGGGGGAACGCGCATTCCTCTCCCACTTACTCCCTTTGGTCGTTGAAGTGGGAGTCTCCTGCGCGAAATAGGATGAAGGGCGGCCGTTTCGCTGTCGCCTTTCATTTTGTGATTTTGACCTTGCTTGAGTAAGGAGTGAATCGCTTGGAATACGTGATTGAAATGCTCAATATCCGCAAAGTGTTTGGCACGTTTGTCGCCAATGACAACATTACGCTGCAAGTGAAAAAGGGGGAGATACACGCTCTGCTTGGCGAAAACGGGGCCGGCAAATCGACGCTCATGAACGTGCTGTTCGGTTTATACCAGCCGGACGGCGGCGAAATCCGTGTGAAAGGAAAGCCGGTGCGCATCACCGACCCGAACGTCGCCAACGATCTTGGCATCGGCATGGTGCATCAGCACTTTATGCTCGTCGATACGTTCACGGTGACGGAAAACATCATCTTAGGCAGCGAACCGACGCGGGTCGGAACGATCGATATGAAGCGGGCGGAGCGGGAAGTGCGCGAATTGTCGGAACGATATGGACTCGCGGTCGATCCGACAGCGAAGATCGCCGACATTTCCGTCGGCATGCAGCAGCGCGTGGAAATTTTAAAGACGCTTTACCGCGGCGCCGATATTTTGATTTTTGACGAACCGACAGCGGTGTTGACGCCGCAGGAAATCCGCGAGCTCATCCAAATTATGCGCACGCTCGTCCGCGAAGGAAAATCCATCATTTTAATTACACACAAACTTAAAGAAATTATGGAAGTGTGCGACCGCGTCACCGTCATCCGCCGCGGCAAAGGAATTGCGACGCTCAATGTGGCGGAGACGAATCCGAACGAACTGGCGGCGCTCATGGTCGGCCGCGAGGTGCAGTTTACGACCGCTAAGAAACCGGCTGAGCCTGGAAAACCGGTGTTGGAAATTAAAGACTTAGTCGTCAAGGACGCGCGCGGGATCAAAGCGGTCAACGGTTTGAACTTGACGGTGCACGCCGGCGAGATCGTCGGCATTGCTGGAGTTGACGGCAACGGCCAGACCGAGCTCATTGAAGCCATAACCGGGTTGATCAAAGCTGAATCAGGGACAATCCGCCTCAACGGCCGAGACATTACGAATTTGCCGCCGCGCAAAATCATCGAAGCCGGCGTCGGCCATATTCCGCAAGATCGGCATAAGCACGGGCTTGTCCTTGACTTTCCGATCGGCGAAAACATGGTGCTGCAAACGTACTATCAGCCGCCGTACTCGAAACGGGGTCTGTTGAATTTTCAAGCCATTTACGAAAAAGCGCGCCAGCTCATCCGCGAATTTGACGTGCGCACGCCGGATGAATATACGAAGGCGCGGGCGCTGTCGGGCGGAAACCAGCAAAAAGCGATCATCGGCCGCGAAGTTGACCGCGACCCGGATTTGTTGATCGCCGCCCAGCCGACAAGGGGGCTTGACGTCGGCGCGATCGAGTTTATCCATAAGCGGCTCATCGAACAGCGCGACCGCGGCAAAGCGGTGCTGCTCGTCTCATTTGAGCTCGATGAAGTCATGAACGTCAGCGACCGGATCGCCGTTATTTATGAGGGGAAAATTGTCGCCATCGTCGATCCGAAAGAGACGACGGAACAAGAGCTCGGGCTGCTGATGGCCGGAAGTAAACGGAAGGAAGCAGGTGTGTCGTGATGAAGTCAAACCGTCTCCAGCAATTGTTGATTCCTGTATTGGCTGTCTTGCTCGGCATGGCTGCCGGATCCATCGTCATGCTCGTGAGCGGCTACAACCCGATCGCTGGGTTTTACGCTCTCGTGTACGGGGCATTTGGCGATACGTACTATATCGGCGAAACGATCCGCCAGACGACGCCGTACATTTTAACCGGGTTGGCGGTGGCGTTTGCTTTTCGCACCGGCTTGTTTAACATCGGGGTCGAAGGGCAGCTGATCGTCGGCTGGCTGGCGGCCGTCTGGGTCGGCGTGTCGTTCGACTTGCCGAAAATCATCCATTTGCCGCTCGCCATTTTGGCGGCCGCCCTCGCCGGAGCGCTTTGGGGGCTGATCCCGGGCGTGCTAAAGGCGTATTTAAAAGTGCATGAAGTCATTATTACGATTATGATGAACTATATTGCTTTGCATGTAACGAACGCCATCATCCGTTCCGTTTTGTCCGATGAGGGATTTAAATCAAAGCCGGTGAAAGAAAGCGCATCGCTTCACTCTGACTTTTTTGATGCCATTACGTATCATTCCACCATGCATTACGGCATTTTCATCGCTGTCGCCGCCGCATTTGTCATGTGGTTTTTGCTTGAGCGAACGACGAAAGGGTTTGAGCTGCGGGCGGTCGGGTTCAACCAGCATGCCTCCCAGTATGCCGGCATGAACGTGCGCGCCAACATCATTTTAGCGATGGTCATCTCCGGCGCTTTTGCCGGCGTCGCCGGGGCGATGGAGGGTCTTGGCACATTTGGAAACATCTCGACGAAAGCCGGCTTTACCGGCCTCGGGTTTGACGGCATCGCCGTCGCCTTGATCGGCGGCAACAACGCGTTTGGCATTTTGCTCTCCGCCTTGTTGTTTGGCGCCTTAAAAGTCGGGGCGTTGGAAATGCCGTCAAGCGCCGGCGTGCCGACCGAACTCGTCGATATTATTATCGCGCTCATCATTTTCTTTGTGGCATCGAGCTATATGATTCGATGGCTGTTATCTCGCTGGAAAAAGGGGGCGGAGTAAGTGAGCGTGTATGACGTGTTGCAGACGATTATCCCGACAGCGATTTTCTTTGCGGCTCCCCTCATTTTCACGGCGCTTGGCGGTGTGTTCAGCGAACGGTCCGGCGTCGTCAACATCGGGCTTGAAGGATTGATGACCATCGGCGCGTTTGTCGGCATCGTCTTTAATTTGACGTTTGCCGATCGGTTTGGCGAATGGACGCCGTGGCTTGCCTTATTGGCTGCCATGGTGGTCGGCGCTGTATTTTCCCTGCTGCACGCTGTCGCGTCGGTTACCTTTCGCGCCGACCAAGTCGTCAGCGGGGTGGCGATCAACTTTTTGGCGCTTGGCCTGTCGCTGTTTTTAGTCAAAAAAATGTACGGCAAAGGCCAGACCGACCAAATTCAAGTCGGGTTTGACAAAATCGATGTGCCGGTGTTGAGCGACATCCCGGTCATCGGCCCGCTGTTGTTCTCCAATGCGTATGTGACGTCGTACATCGCCATTTTGTTGGCGTTTGTCTCTTGGTATGTGATTTATAAAACGCCGTTTGGCCTGCGGCTGCGTGCGGTCGGCGAACATCCGATGGCGGCGGATACGATGGGGATTCATGTCGCCAAAATGCGCTACATCGCCGTCATGATCAGCGGGGCGCTCGGCGGTTTGGGCGGTGCGGTATACGCGACGATCATTTCCCGTGATTTTAGCCATGCGACGATTTCTGGGCACGGATTTATGGCGCTCGCCGCCATGATTTTTGGTAAATGGCATCCGATCGGCGCGATGGGAGCGGCGCTCTTTTTCGGACTGGCGCAAAGCTTAAGCATTGTCGGGCAAACCATTCCGTTTTTGAAAAACGTTCCGACGGTTTACTTGCTCATCGCCCCGTACGTGCTCACCATTTTGGCGCTCGCCGGCTTCATCGGGCGGGCGGAGGCGCCGAAAGCGGCCGGCACGCCATATATCAAAGGGAAACGGTAGAACTTGCAGCTGTCCGGCGCAACCGGACAGCTGTTTTTCATTCCCATGATGGCAATGTTTCCAAGCGCATCGGACGAACTAGGCGGATTTGTTTGCATTTGTCGCTTGGCAACAGGTATATTGTTGATAAGACATCTCACAATAAGCATGCCGCCCATTTTGCGACAGAAAAGGAGGAGTTGGATTGGTCGACGAAAAAGTCACAGCGGTCGGACCGGTTCGCGTCCATACGATTTCGACCGATAAGTACAAAACGAACACGATCGTTTGGAAAATGAAGGCCCCTCTTGCTAAAGAAACGGTCACGCTGCGCGCGCTTTTGCCATACGTCTTGCAAAGCGGCACGGCCGACTATCCGAGCGTTAAGGCGCTGCGCACCTATTTGGATGAACTGTACGGGGCGACGCTGAACGTCGATTTAACGAAAAAAGGCGAACATCATATCATGACGATTCGCATCGATGTCGCCAATGAACGATTTTTGCCGGAGCAAACGCCGTTGCTTTCGAAAGCGCTTCAGCTCTTGGCCGATCTTCTGTTCCGCCCGGCTCTTGATGGCGGGCGGTTTGTCACCGACATTGTCGAGCAGGAAAAGCGGGCACTCCGTCAACGCATTCAGGCGGTGTATGATGACAAAATGCGCTATGCGAACATGCGCCTTGTAGAAGAAATGTGCAAAGGCGAACCGTACGCGCTCTCGCCTAATGGCGAGCTCGAGGATGTCGACGCCATTACAGCGGAAAGACTGCACCGCTATTATGAGCGGGCGTTGGCTGAAGATGAGCTTGACTTGTATGTCATCGGCGATGTCGACGAAGAAGAGGTGCTCAACACCGTCCGTCAGCGCTTTTTGCTGCCCGACCGCGCAGAGCCGGCGCGTACGCCCCAAGCTCAGGCAAAAGCGCGTGGGGAAGTGAAGGAAGTGATCGAACGGCAAGACGTCAAGCAAGGGAAATTGAACATCGGCTACCGAACGAATGTCACATACGAAGATGACGATTACTACGCCTTGCAAATGTTTAACGGCATTTTTGGCGGTTTTTCCCATTCGAAGCTGTTCATCAACGTCCGCGAGAAGGCAAGCCTTGCCTATTATGCCGCCTCAAGGCTTGAGAGCCATAAAGGGATTTTGATGGTCATGTCCGGCATTGAACCGTCCAACTATGAGAAGGCGCGCCGCATCATCGATGAGCAAATGCAGGCGATGAAAAACGGCGATTTCACAGATGAAGAAATGGCGCAGACGAAAGCGGTCATCCGCAACCAGCTGCTTGAGACGCTCGATACGCCGCGCGGGCTTGTCGAGGTGTTGTACCATAACGTCGTCTCAACGCGAAAGCGCCCGATCGATGAATGGATGGCCGGCACCGATCAAGTGACACGCGAGGATGTGGTGCGCGTCGCTGACAAGGTGGAGTTGGATACGGTGTACTTTTTGACCGGAATGGAGGCGACGGAAGATGGAAAAACGGGTGTATGAGACGCTGCGCGAAGAGCTGTTTTATGAAAAAATGGACAACGGTCTTGACGTGTACATTTTGCCGAAAAAGGGATTCAACAAAACGTACGCCGTGTTTACGACGAATTACGGTTCGGTGGACAACCAGTTTGTCCCGCTCGGTAAAACGGAGATGAAGCGCGTTCCGGACGGCATCGCCCATTTTTTGGAGCATAAGCTGTTTGAAAAAGAAGACGGCGACGTGTTTCAGCAATTCAGCAAACAAGGCGCCTCGGCGAACGCCTTTACGACGTTCACCCGCACCGCCTATTTGTTCTCAAGCACCGACAATGTCGAGAAAAACTTGGAAACGTTGATCGATTTTGTGCAAAGCCCGTACTTTTCCGACAAGACAGTGGAAAAAGAAAAAGGGATCATCGGCCAGGAAATCCGGATGTACGACGACAACCCAGACTGGCGCGTCTATTTCGGCGCCATCGAAAGCATGTATCACAACCATCCGGTCAAAATCGACATCGCCGGCACAGTTGAATCGATCGCCCAAATTACGAAAGAGTTGCTGTATGAGTGCTACGAAACGTTTTACCACCCGAGCAACATGCTTTTGTTTGTCGTCGGCCCGGTCGATGAACAAAAAATCATGCAGCAAATCCGCGACAACCAGGCGAAAAAGTCGTTCCCGCAAGCCCCGGAAGTGAAGCGGTTTGCGTATGAAGAACCGAGCGCAGTAGCGGAAAAGAAAAAAGTGATTCCGATGCATGTGCAGACGAACAAGTGCTTTGTCGGCATCAAAGCGCCGTCCGTTCCTGAAGCCGGCGAACAAAAACTTCGGCATGAGCTTGCCTTCCACGTCGCATTAGACTATTTGTTTGGAAAAAGCTCGCCGCATTATGAACGGCTGTACCGCGAAGGATTGATCGATGATACATTTATGTACGATTATACAGAAGAGCGCGGGTTCGGCTTCGCGTTGATCGGCGGCGATACAAGGGACGCTGAACGGCTCGCTTCGGAAATTCAAACGGTGCTGCTGTCGTTTGCCGCGGAGACTATAAAAAAGGAAGAATTTGAGCGGGTGAAAAAGAAAAAAATCGGCGCTTTTTTGCGCGCGCTCAACTCGCCGGAGTATATCGCCAACCAGTTTACGCGCTACGCGTTTTACGGCGCGAGCTTGTTTGACATTTTGCCGGCGTTGTCATCGTTGACGCTTGACGACGTTGCAGCCATTGCCGATGTGTGTTTCCGCGATTCGCAAATCGCCGTTTGCGAGGTTGTGCCAAAAGGGCAATGACAGGGGCTGACCGAAAGAGCGGTAATGCCCCTATCTGGGGCAGCATGGAAAACTAGACCACCCTGAAACCCCTGGTAAAACCAACGATTTCAGAGGTGGTCTCTTTCCCATGTTTTTCAGTTTCATTTCATCAAAAAGGGGCTTTTGCGTCAGCCCCTTTTTTGCGTCCAACAGAAGGAGGAGAACGTTCGATGCGCTATGCGTTAATTACCGGAGCGTCAAGCGCGATCGGGCAAAGCATCGCCCGCGAGCTCGCGCAAGGCGGCTATGGACTTTTTCTTCATTACTACCGGCGCCGCGCGCCCATTGAGGCGCTACAAGCCGAACTAACCGGCGTGCACACCGTGCCGGTGGAAGCGGATTTGTCGATGCCGGGCGGGGTCGACCAACTGCTTTCCCGCCTCGACCGCCCGATCGATGCCATCATTTATAACAGCGGGGCCACGTATTACGGGTTGCTTACCGACATGAATGACGAGCTGATCGAACGGATGGTGCGCCTCCATGTGACAAGCCCGGCGCAGCTTGTGAAAAAACTGCTGCCGCCGATGATTTCGAAAAAGCGCGGCCAAATTGTGTTCATTTCTTCGATTTGGGGGTTGTGCGGCGCCTCATGCGAAGCGGTGTATTCGATGACCAAGGGCGGGCAAAACGCGTTCGCCAAGGCGCTGGCGAAAGAGCTCGCCCCGAGCGGCATCCGCGTCAACGCCGTCGCGCCGGGAGCGATCGCCACAGATATGCTCCGGCCGTTCAGCGAAGAAGAATTGGCGGCGCTCGCCGATGAAATTCCGGCCGGCCGGCTCGGGACCCCTGAGGAAGTGGCGAAAACAGTGGCGTTTTTGTTGTCGGACGCCGCTTCTTACATCACCGGCCAAATCATCTCTGTCAACGGCGGCTGGTATTGTTGAGCGTATATTTTTTTTGCCCGCAGGCAAACTATCCTTGAAACGTTCATCAAGGAGGGAGGGAATGAACATGTCGGTACTGGATAACTTTGAACAATGGAAAGACTTTTTATCGGAACGTCTGCAGCAAGCGCAGCAACAAGGTTTGACCCAGCAAGTGATCTCAGATGTCGCCTATCAAATCGGGGACTATTTGGCGAAACACGTCGACCCGAGAAACCCGGAAGAACGGGTGCTCGCCGACCTTTGGAGCGTTGCGGATGAAAAAGAACAGCATGCCCTTGCCAACATGATGGTGAAACTTGTCCAACAAAATAACACCCGGTAAAGAGAGGGGCTCCCTCTCTTTTTTCTTTCCTCTTTTCGGTTGCTTTTCCGTTCGCGGTTATAGTAGTATGAACTTAGCATAAGGCGTTCGTGCGGACAGCGGCAAGGGAGGAGACGGGATGGGCAAGCAGGAGTGGTATTTGGAGTATGAGATTCATGTCAACCGTCCAGGGTTGCTCGGCGATGTCGCCTCGTTGCTCGGCATGTTGTCGATCAACATCGTGACGATCAATGGCGTCCGGGATTCGCGCCGCGGCATGTTGCTTCTTTGCGACAGCAACGAACAAATCGAGCGGCTGGCGACAATTTTGCGGACGATGGACAACATTACGGTGACGAAACTCCGCCAGCCGAAGCTGCTTGATCGTTTGGCCGTCCGCCATGGCCGCTACATTCAGCGCGATGCCGACGACAAAAAGACGTTTCGCTTCGTTCGCGACGAGCTTGGGCTGTTGGTCGATTTTATGGCAGAAATTTTTAAAGAAAAAGGGCATAAGCTCATCGGCATTCGCGGGATGCCGCGCGTCGGCAAGACGGAGTCGATCGTTGCTGCGAGCGTATGCGCCAATAAGCGGTGGCTGTTTGTATCATCGACGCTGATCAAGCAGACCGTCCGCACGCAGCTGATGGAAGACGAATATAGCGAGGACAACATTTTCATTGTCGACGGCATCGTTTCGACGCGCCGCGGCAATGAGCAGCACTGGCAGCTCATCCGTGAGCTGATGCGCCTCGAGGCGACGAAGGTCGTGGAACATCCGGACATGTTTGTCCGCCATACGGAATATACGCTTGATGATTTTGACTATATTATTGAGCTGCGCCATGAACCGGATGAAGACATTTCCTACGATGCGATTGAACGCCCGTCCTTGCTGGGCGGAGACGGATTTTCCGAATTTGGATTTTAATTTTAACAAGTGGAAGGTGTTGGCTGTTGACGGAACTGGGAAAACGTTTGCGGGAAGCGCGAGAGGAAAAAAACATCAGCTTGGACGAGCTGCAAGAGATGACGAAGATTCAGAAGCGGTATTTGATCGGCATTGAAGAAGGGAATTACGCCATTATGCCGGGCAATTTTTATGTGCGCGCCTTCATTAGACAATACGCCGAGGCGGTCGGCCTCGATCCGGATGAGCTGTTTGAACAATATAAGCAGGACATTCCGCAATCGTACCAAGATGATCTTCCGCAGCCGCTGTCGCGCGTGAAAACGCGCCAACAGCTTTCCGCCGAAGGGACGAAATGGCTCGACTGGCTGCCGAAAGCCTTGATCGCGGCGGTCGTCGTCGGGGCGGCCGTTCTTGTTTGGGTGCTGCTCCAGCGCGGCACGGCAAACGAGCCCCCGGCGAAAACGAGCCCGGAGACGGCGGAAGTGGAAAAGCCGAAACAGTCGCCGCTTGAACAGGCGAAACAAAAGCAGTCGGCGAAGGAAACGGACGAGAAGGAAACGAATGAAAACGGACAGCAAAATGAACAGCCAGCGCCGACTGGCGAAGAAGAACAGCCGGCTGCGGCGATGAATGTGACGGAAAAGCGCGGCAACACGGCGACGATTGAAGTCGCCAGCTCTGGCGCGTTTTCCATCGAGCTTTCATCCAAAGGAACGTCATGGGTCGAAGTATACAATACGAAAGGCCATACGTTTTACCGCGGCAACTTGACAAGCGGGCAGACGAAAACGTTCGATCTGTCGGCCGAAAGCGAAGTATGGGTGAAAATCGGGCGCACGCTCGATGTTGAGATGAAGGTGAACGGCCAACCGTTTGCCTACCCGTTTGCCCCGAAAGAGGAAGTATACCAAAAGCTGCATTTCGTGTTGAAGAAATGATGGAACACGGCGCTTTTCCGCAGGAAGGCGCCTGCTTTTCGCACGGACTGAACTATGTTGAATGAGCGGAGGTATTTGTGGTGAACTTGCCGAATAAAATTACGGTAGCGCGCATTATGCTCATCCCGTTTTTCTTGATCGTGATGCTCGTTCCGTTCGGGTGGGGAAGCATCCAAATCGGCGGGACAGAGCTTCCGGTTGCCCATCTTGCCGGCGCGCTCATTTTCATCATCGCCTCAGCCACGGACTGGATCGATGGCTACTATGCCCGCAAATACGGGTTGGTGACGAATTTAGGAAAATTTTTAGATCCGCTTGCCGATAAACTGCTTGTGTCAGCAGCGCTCATCGTGCTCGTTGAACTCGGCGCCGCTCCGGCTTGGATGGTGATCGTCATCATCAGCCGCGAATTTGCCGTTACCGGCCTGCGGCTCGTGCTCGCCGGGGAAGGGGAAGTCGTCGCTGCCAACATGCTTGGCAAAATCAAGACATGGACGCAAATTGTCGCCATTTCCGCTTTATTGTTACATAACTTCCCATTCTCGCTCATTTCGTTTCCGTTCGCTGAATTGGCGCTGTGGGTGGCGGTCATTTTTACGATTTGGTCTGGCTGGGATTATTTTGCGAAAAACAGACATGCGTTTTCCCATTCGAAATAGCCGGCCACAAAGGGGGAGAAAAGTCTGTTGAACGCGGAGATCATTGCTGTTGGCTCTGAGCTGTTGCTTGGGCAAATCGCCAATACGAACGCCCAGTTTTTGTCGCAGCAGCTGGCGATGTTTGGCATTAACGTCTATTTCCATACCGTCGTCGGCGACAACGCCGACCGCCTTGAGCAGGCGGTGAAAACGGCGCAAACGAGAGCGAACCTCATCATTTTCACCGGCGGCCTCGGCCCGACGAAAGACGATTTGACGAAGGAGACGATCGCCCGTTTGCTTGGCCGCCGGCTCGTGATCGACGAGGAAGCGCTCCGAGCGATTGAGGTGTATTTTGCCCGCACAAACCGGCCGATGACAGAAAACAATAAAAAGCAGGCGCTCGTCTTGGAAGGATCGACGGTGCTGAAAAACGAGCACGGCATGGCGCCAGGGATGGCGCTTGTGGCAGACGGCATTACGTACATGCTGCTGCCCGGGCCGCCGAAAGAAATGCGGCCGATGTTCAAAAAATACGGAAACGCCTTTTTGCGCCGTACGTTTTCGCTTTCCGAGCGCATCGAGTCGCGCGTCCTCCGCTTTTTCGGCATCGGCGAGTCGGCGCTCGAGACGGCGATCGCCGACTTGATCGACGCCCAGTCGAACCCGACGATCGCCCCGCTTGCAAACGACGGTGAGGTAACGCTCCGTCTGACGGCGAAACATCGGGATCAGGCGAAAGCCAAGCGGCTGCTCGACGAGGCGGAAGCCGCCATTTTGACGCGCGTCGGCCGTTATTGTTACGGGTATAATGATGAAACGCTGTTTACAAAGACATTGGCACGGTTAAAAGAAAGAGGATGGACAATCGCTGCAGCGGAAAGCTTGACTGGAGGCATGTTCCTTGAAGAGCTGACAGCTGTGCCGGGGGCGTCGGCTGCTGTGCGCGGCGGCGTTGTCTGTTACACAAACGGCGTAAAAGAACACATCCTTGGCGTGCCGCGGCCGCTGCTGGAGACGGACGGAGCGGTAAGCGAACCGTGCGCACGCCTGCTCGCTGAGAACGTGCGCACGATGTGCGATGCGGATATCGGCATCAGCTTCACCGGCGTCGCCGGCCCCGATCCGCTTGAGGGCCATCCGCCGGGCACCGTGTATGTCGGCATCGCCATGCGCGGGCGCGACACCGTCGTCCACCGCCTCACCTTATCCGGCACGCGTGATGCCATTCGCATCCGCACCGCCAAATACGGCTGTTTTTTTCTGCTTGAGATGCTCGCGGCCGACTGCTGATCGGCCTCCCCCTTCCTTCTCCATTCTCCACCGCACATCGTTTTTTCCACCGCATGAGTATGGCGATTGTTGCTAGTTTCTCCACCGAAAAAACGAATGGACGTTCGTTTTTTGCTTGGCAATGGCCGCAAAACGCGGTATAGTATAAGTAGTCCTAGAATAAGGAGGAGTAGGTTAGTGAACCAAGATCGTCAAGCTGCATTGGAGCAGGCATTAAAACAAATTGAACGACAGTTTGGCAAGGGGGCCATCATGAAGCTCGGCGAGCAAGTCGACCGCAAAGTGTCGGTCGTGCCGAGCGGTTCGCTAGCGCTCGACATCGCGTTAGGCGTCGGCGGCTATCCGCGCGGGCGGATTGTGGAAATTTACGGCCCGGAATCGTCCGGGAAAACGACCGTTGCCCTTCACGCGATCGCTGAAGTGCAAAAGCGGGGCGGGCAAGCAGCTTTCATCGACGCAGAGCACGGTGCGACCTGTTGCTGACTGAAGTATGGCGGAAACGCCGTGCGAAAAGTCAGCGGGACTGAGCATGAGTAGGTCCTAACTGCATCACCGAGAGCTCGGTGAAAATCCGAGACGGGAATGAAGGTTGGCATTCCCGCCCTAATACCCCGACGTGCGGTCATGGTGCGCAACATGACTGTACGAAGCTCGGAGAGGACGGCGAAAAGCAGACCTGAGAAGCGGTTAGCGAAGTAGCCGGGGGTCCATAAAGCTCCTATGGCTAGAGAACGCATAGCGTTGGAACGAACCACCGGAAGTACGGCTCGTAAGGCGTGGGGCGCCGAAAAAAGAAGGCGCTCACCTCCTAAGTGAGGTTCAGCCCTGGATGAGGTATTCGTGTTTGCCGAGTCTGGATTGATCCCGTAGAGGATCTTTGCCTTGAGCCCTCCAACCATGGGTAGAAAGGCGGCTGACGGGTCAGAGGTGGAGCCTAAGGGAGCATGCAAGGATAGGTGATGCGGTACAGGTGAACCACCCCAGCGGATGCCAAGGGATGCGCATCCCGATGCCGCTAAGCAGGAGGAAATGACTGCTGAAGGGGTGGGGCAGCAGCCCGTAGTAGTGATGAAGCAGGGTAACTCCTGCGGAGCGAAGGGGCATAGTCGAGTACCCTAGGTTACTAACCCAGACAATGATTAGGAAGCCGTGAGGAAATCCGTAAGGGTTTCGGTGAGCAAAACTGACTAAAAACGTGTATGGTACAAATCCGCTAGAAAGGATTTGATACTATCAACCAAACGTTTCAAGAACTAATCATTCCTAGGTCGGAGCAGGAATTCCGCGACCTACAAGACAAGATGTACGCCATTACACAATAAGTAAACTCGAGGAATACAGAAAGTGCGTACACTATATAGATGCAACGAAGAAGTTTAACATATCCTTGACGGAAAAGCGGTTTGTCCATTTTCGACTGTCGAAGGCAAGCCCTAGACTTCTCCGTCACGCCAAGGCGTGACGGAAGACCGAACAACCACCTGCTTCACAGACCCATATATGGGTCTGTGAAGCGGCGTTGTTCGGTCGCCTGACAGTCGATAAAAGCTGCAAATGGGAAATCTTCAAATTGCATCTATCCTGAAAATACCCGAACTCCAAAATGTGTAAAGTTGTAAAATTCAACATAGAGGTCTTTTCATCCTTCCGATGGTGACGAAATTTTTTTGTCATGGGAGTCTATATAGTAAAGTCTAGAGCGGATTAGTAACCGGGGTACTCGATGGAACGCCGTGTGCGGGGAAACTCGCACGCACGGTGTGAAGCGGGGGAAAATAGCCCCTCCGGGTAATGCCGAGGGTGACTATTACCTATCGCTATCGCTCGACCCCATCTATGCACAAAAATTAGGGGTCAATATCGATGAATTGCTGCTTTCCCAGCCTGACACGGGCGAGCAGGCGCTCGAAATCGCGGAAGCGCTCGTGCGAAGCGGCGCGGTCGATATTATCGTCATCGACTCGGTGGCGGCGCTTGTGCCGAAAGCGGAAATTGAAGGGGAGATGGGCGACGCCCATGTCGGCTTGCAAGCGCGGCTTATGTCCCAGGCGCTTCGCAAGCTGTCCGGCGCCATTAACAAGTCAAAAACGATCGCCATCTTCATCAACCAAATTCGCGAAAAAGTCGGCGTCATGTTTGGCAATCCGGAAACGACGCCGGGCGGGCGGGCGCTCAAGTTTTACGCTTCCGTCCGCCTAGAGGTTCGTCGCGCCGAGCAAATCAAGCAAGGCAATGATATGGTCGGCAACAAGACGAAAATCAAAGTCGTCAAAAACAAAGTCGCGCCGCCGTTTAAAACGGCTGACGTCGACATTATGTACGGCGAGGGCATTTCCCGCGAAGGGGAAATCATCGATATGGCGTCTGAACTTGACATTGTGCAAAAAAGCGGCTCATGGTATTCGTACAAAGACGAACGGCTCGGCCAAGGGCGGGAGAATGCAAAACAATTTTTGAAAGAAAACCCGCATATCGCCGAAGAAATCGCCCGCGCCATCCGCAAACATTACGGCATCGATGATGGCGAAGCAGGCGGCGAACCGATGCAAGACGAATTTGGGCTGCTTGAGGAATAACAGACGGAAGGCGTCCTGGCATGACTGGGGCGCCTTTTTCCTAGCTGCCGAAACGGAACGGCCATTCACGTCCCTTTGCAGGATATGCCGGAGGACGCCCGACTAACTTGCAGGCGGTTCTGTTTCTTTTCGCATTTTGCCAAAAAGAAGAGGAAGAGCAGAACGCTCTGTGTGTCGCGGCTTAAGAAGGGCTCCTGTGTAATATCTTGACAATTCCTACCGCCGCCTTTACAATGAACATGTATATTTATCCATGTACACGGCAGGGTCGCGTGACCGCCCGCAGCGGCGTACTGCTTGGATGCGGGGGCGCGTGGAAATGGCCAGGCAAACGACCAAGCCAATGGGTTGAAAACGGGAATGTCCATCTGCGTCGGACGATGGCGCGAAGAAGGCGCAAGGGAAAACGAAACAGCAAGAGGAGGTGAAACGATGGGTTCGATCATCATCTCCGCTTTGCTTGCCTTAGTCATTGGTGCCGTTGTTGGCTTTTTTGTTCGCAAATCGATTGCCGAAGCGAAAATCGGTGGCGCGAAAGCAGCTGCCGAGCAGCTGATTGAAGAGGCGAGACGCGAGGCGGACGCCTTGAAAAAAGAGGCGCTTCTCGAAGCGAAAGACGAGATTCATAAATTGCGGACGGAAGCGGAGCGCGAAATCCGCGACCGGAGAAGCGAGCTCCAAAAACAAGAAAACCGCTTGATGCAAAAGGAGGAAAACCTCGATCGCAAAGATGAAGCGCTCAACAAACGCGAGGCGCTGCTTGAAGCGAAGGAAGAAGCGTTAAACGAAAGACAACAGCATATTGAACAAATGGAAAGCAAAGTGGAAGCGCTCGTGAAGCAGCAACAAACCGAACTCGAACGCATTTCCGGCCTGACGCGCGACGATGCGCGCCAGCTCATTTTGGAACGCGTTGAAAAAGAACTGTCCCATGAGATTGCCATGATGATCAAAGAGGCGGAAACGCGGGCGAAAGAGGAAGCGGACAAGCGGGCGAAAGCGATTTTGTCGCTGGCCATCCAGCGCTGTGCCGCCGACCATGTCGCCGAAACAACGGTGTCCGTCGTCAACTTGCCAAACGATGAAATGAAAGGGCGGATCATCGGGCGCGAAGGGCGGAACATTCGCACGCTTGAGACGCTGACTGGCATCGATTTAATTATCGATGATACGCCGGAAGCGGTGATTTTGTCCGGATTTGATCCGATTCGCCGCGAAACGGCGCGCATCGCGTTAGACAAGCTTGTGCAAGACGGACGCATCCACCCGGCGCGCATTGAAGAAATGGTGGAAAAGGCGCGCCGCGAAGTCGATGAGCACATTCGCGAAGTCGGTGAGCAGACGACGTTTGAAGTCGGCGTCCATGGCTTGCATCCGGATTTGATCAAAATTTTAGGGCGGCTGAAGTTCCGGACGAGCTACGGACAAAACGTCTTGAAACATTCGGTGGAAGTGGCGTTTTTAGCCGGACTGATGGCGGCCGAACTCGGAGAAGACGAAATGTTGGCGCGCCGGGCCGGCTTGCTTCATGATATCGGCAAGGCGATCGACCATGAGGTTGAAGGCAGCCACGTGGAGATCGGCGTCGAGCTGGCGACGAAGTACAAAGAACATCCCGTTGTCATCAACAGCATCGCCTCCCACCATGGCGACACCGAGCCGACATCGGTCATCGCGGTGCTTGTGGCGGCGGCGGATGCGCTCTCCGCAGCGCGGCCGGGAGCGCGTAGTGAGACGCTGGAAAACTATATTCGCCGCTTAGAGAAACTGGAGGAAATTGCGGAATCGTACGAAGGCGTGGAAAAATCGTACGCCATCCAGGCCGGCCGCGAAGTGCGCATCATGGTCAAGCCGGATATGATCGACGATTTGGAAGCGCACCGGTTGGCGCGTGACATCCGCAAACGGATTGAAGAAGAGCTCGACTACCCGGGCCATATTAAAGTGACCGTCATCCGTGAAACGCGCGCGGTCGAATATGCGAAATAAAGTGGCATCCTATTGCCACTTTATTTTTCTTTGAAAATAATGAATCCATGAGCGGTTATTTTCATGCTTGGGTGGCGAGTAAAAGCTTACTCATGGATGTTTTTTGTGCGTAAAATGAGAAAGTACAATGGATCCGCGCCACCTTTGAAGCGAAGCGCCATATTTTTTTGATTAGAAAGGGATCGATCATGAGAATCTTATTTATCGGCGATGTCGTCGGTTCGCCAGGGCAAAAAATGGTCGAGCATTATTTGCCGAAATTAAAAGAAAAACACCGTCCCGATATCGTCATCATCAACGGTGAAAATGCCGCCGGCGGGAAAGGGATCACCGAGCCGATTTACCGGGCGTTTTTGGCCCAAGGAGCCCATGTTGTGACATTAGGCAACCATGCGTGGGACAAGCGTGATATTTTTGAATTCATCGATCAGGCGAAGGCGCTCATCCGCCCGGCGAACTATCCGCCCGGCACACCGGGAAAAGGCATCGTCTACGTGCCGACCGAGCAAGGGGAGGCGGCGGTCATCAACTTGCAAGGGCGGACGTTTTTGCCGGCGATTGACTGTCCGTTTCAAAAAGCGGATGAATTGATTGCCGCTGCCTCGACGCGCACGTCGGTCATCATTGTTGATTTTCACGCTGAGGCGACAAGCGAAAAACAGGCGATGGGCTGGCACTTGGATGGGCGCGTGTCGGCCGTCATCGGCACGCATACGCACGTTCAGACGGCGGACAATCGCATTTTGCCGAAGGGTACGGCGTACATTACCGATGTCGGCATGACCGGCCCGTATGACGGCATTTTAGGGGTTGACCGCGACGCGGTGCTGCGCAAATTTTTAACCGGACTGCCGGTCCGGTTCGGCGTCAAGGAAGGACGAAGCCAGCTGAACGCGGTGCTTGTCGATGTTGATGGAAAAAGCGGGCGTGCGCTTGGCATTGAACGGTTGATCATTAATGACGACCACCCATATTTTGAATAATCGTTTCTTTAAAAAATTTTAAAAACAAGCTTCTCCTCAGCAGGAATAGTTGTCGAAACAGTGAATATAGTTACAGTGAAGACATTTTACCGTAATCTATTTTTCAAGGGGACGAGGGAGGAGCTAGAAATGGAAATATTAAAAGTTTCAGCAAAGTCGAATCCGAACTCTGTAGCCGGTGCACTTGCCGGGGTGCTGCGCGAGCGCGGCGCGGCGGAAATTCAGGCGATCGGTGCAGGTGCATTGAACCAAGCCGTTAAGGCAGTAGCGATCGCACGAGGGTTTGTGGCACCAAGCGGCATGGACTTGATTTGCATTCCGGCGTTTACCGATATTATTATTGACGGAGAAGAGCGGACCGCCATTAAATTAATCGTCGAACCTCGTTAACTCGATGATGAGTCAATGGTAAAATATAACCTGTTGGCGCCTTCGCTGTAGAAGGCAGGCAGGTTATTTTTGCTTTTTTAAGGGGGAAAACGAATGATTTTCGATGTCCACTGTGATGCGCTCATGAAGCTATGGCAAGACCGGTCGTTGTCGTTTCACGATGGGGCGCCGCTTCATGTCACCTTTTCTGGCATGGCGGAAGCGGGAATAAAAGTGCAATGTTTTGCCATTTACGTGCCGGAAACCGTGCCGGAAGAAGCCCGGTTCACAGCGGCATTGGAGATGGTGGACATTTTCTTTGCCCGCATCGTCGAGGCGTTCCCGTCCGTCAAGTTTGTGCGGACGAAGCAGGATATCGCCGCACTGAAAGAAGGGGAAATTGGCGCGATGTTGACGCTCGAAGGATGCGACGCCATCGGTGCCAACCTTGTCAAGTTAAAGACGCTTCTTCGCCTCGGCGTCGCTTCTGTCGGCCTGACGTGGAACTTTCCAAACGCCGTCGCCGACGGGGCGTGGGAGAAGCGCGGCGCCGGCTTGACCGCGTTTGGCCGGCAAGTCGTCGAGCTGCTCAATGAAACAAAGCGGTGGGTCGATGTGTCCCATTTGTCGGAAAGAGCGTTTTGGGATGTGATCGAAACAGCCTGTTTTCCGATCGCTTCTCATTCGAACGCCCATCGCCTCTGCCCGCATCCGCGCAATCTGACGGACGAGCAGCTGAAAGCGCTGATTGAAAAAGACGGGATGATTGGCATCAATTTTGTCCCGTACTTTTTAACGAAGGACAAACGGAGAGCAACGATCGCCGATGTGCTTCGCCATCTTGACCATGTATGTGCGCTCGGAGGGGAAAACAACGTCGGGTTCGGCTCCGACTTTGACGGCATTACGGAAACGGTTTCCGGTCTTGAAACGGTGAAGCAATACGACCAGCTCGTCAATGAGTTGTACAAGCATTACTCCGCCGAACAAGCATCCCGCTTTTTATTCGGCAACTTCTACGCCCATTTACCGGAGTGACGAATATCACGGAGTATCGGATCTGCGTATCCTAAAATATATAGATGCAATTTGAAGATTTACCATTTGCAGCTTTTATCGACTGTCAGGCGACCGAACAACGCCGCTTTACAGACCCATATATGGGTCTGTGAAGCAGGTGGTTGTTCGGTCTTCCGTCACGCCTTGGCGTGACGGGGCAAGCCATAGGCTTGCCTTCGACAGTCGAAAATGGACAAACCGCTTTTCCGTCAAGGATATGTTAAACTTCTTCGTTGCATCTATCCTGAAAATACCCGAACTCCAAAATGTGTAAAGTTGTAAAATTCAACATAGAGGTCTTTTCATCCTTCCGATGGTGACGAAATTTTTTTGTCATGGGAGTCTATATAGAAGACAGGGCATCCGCGGTGCCGGCTGAAAAAGGCGTTCAAAATGATAGTTTCCTTGTCAGAAAAGTGGTACAATAGTAGCGAAAGGCTGGAGTGAATATGAAGGGGTGTAAGCATGATCGAACAGCTGTCATGGAAGGTGGGCGGCCAGCAAGGGGAAGGAATTGAAAGTACAGGAGAAATTTTTTCCACAGCGCTGAACCGCCTCGGATATTACTTATATGGATACCGTCATTTTTCTTCACGCATCAAAGGGGGTCATACGAACAACAAAATCCGCGTCAGCACGAAGCCGGTGCGGGCGGTCGCAGACGATTTGGACATCTTGGTGGCGTTCGACCAAGAGACGATTGACTTCAACTTTCACGAGCTGCACAGCGGCGGCATCGTCATGGCGGACGCCAAGTTCAATCCGGTCATTCCGGAGCGGGAAGGGGTCGTCCTTTATGCCGTTCCGTTTACTGATATCGCCACAAGCCTTGGCAACTCGCTCATGAAAAACATGGTTGCCATCGGCGCGACGAGTGCAGTGCTCGGATTGGATCCGGCCGTGTTCGAAAGCGTTGTCGCCGACACGTTTGGCCGCAAAGGGGCGCAAGTCGTCGAGAAAAACATGGAAGCGATCCGCGCCGGAGCCGAATATATGAAAGAGCTGTTGGGCGGGCGCGTCGAACCTATGAAACTGGCAAAAGCGGACGGCAAACAGCGGATGTTCATGATCGGCAACGACGCGATCGCCTTGGGCGCCTTGGCCGGCGGGGCGCGCTTTATGGCGGCGTATCCGATCACCCCCGCCTCGGAAATTATGGAGTATTTAATTAAAAAGCTTCCGGATCTCGGCGGCACGGTCATCCAAACAGAAGACGAAATCGCCGCCTGCACGATGGCGATCGGCGCCAACTACGCCGGCGCCCGGGCGTTCACCGCTTCCGCTGGTCCGGGTCTGTCGCTCATGGCTGAAGCGATCGGCTTAGCCGGAATGACAGAAACGCCGCTTGTTGTGGTTGACACGCAGCGCGGCGGCCCGAGCACCGGCTTGCCGACGAAGCAAGAACAATCGGACTTGCTTGCGATGATTTACGGCACGCACGGGGAAATCCCGAAAATCGTCATGGCGCCAAGCACGGTTGAAGAAGCGTTTTATGACATGGCAGAAGCGTTCAACTTGGCTGAAGAATATCAGTGTCCGGTCATTTTCTTGTCGGATTTGCAGCTGTCGCTCGGCAAACAAACGGTCGAGCCGCTTGATTACGACCGGATCGAGATTCGCCGCGGCAAACTCGTCAGCGAGGAATTGCCGCCGCTTCCGGGCAAAGACAACTTCAAACGATATGAGGTGACGCCGGACGGCATTTCGCCGCGGGTGCTGCCGGGAACGAAACACGGCATCCACCACGTCACCGGGGTCGAGCATGCCGAAACGGGCCGCCCGTCGGAAACGGCAGCGAACCGCCGGACGCAAATGGAAAAGCGGCTGCGCAAACTCGAGCACATCCACTTCCCGACGCCGGTGCACAAACAACTCCGCCACGAAGAACCGGATTTGCTCCTTGTTGGCTTTTTATCGACGCGCGGAGCGATTGAGGAAGCGATCGAACGCCTCGAGCAGGACGGTGTTAAAGTCAACCATGCGCACATCCGCCTGCTTCATCCGTTCCCGGTTGACGACGTGCGGCCGCTTGTCGAAAAAGCGAAGCGGGTCGTCGTCGTTGAGCAAAACGCGACCGGGCAATTGGCAAGCTTGTTGAAAATGCATGTCGGGCATGCGGACAAAATCGCCAGCGTCTTGAAATTTGACGGCAATCCGTTTTTGCCGGGCGATGTCTATACTAAATGCAAGGAGTTGTTAGCACAATGGCCACCTTTAAAGATTTCCGCAATGACGTGAAGCCAAACTGGTGTCCGGGCTGCGGCGACTTTTCCGTTCAGGCCGCCATTCAGCGCGCCGCTGCCAACCTCGGTTTGGAGCCGCACCAACTCGCTGTCATTTCCGGGATCGGCTGCTCCGGCCGCATTTCCGGCTACATTCATTCCTATGGGTTTCACGGCACGCACGGCCGCGCCTTGCCGCTCGCCCAAGGGGTGAAAATGGCGAACCGCAACTTGACGGTCATCGCCGCCGGCGGCGACGGTGATGGGTTTGCGATCGGCATGGGGCATACGGTTCATGCCATTCGCCGCAACATTGACATCACGTATATCGTCATGGACAACCAAATTTACGGGCTGACAAAAGGCCAAACATCGCCTCGCAGCGCCACCGGGTTTCAAACGAAAAGTACGCCGCAAGGGTCGATCGAGCCGGCGTTGTCGCCGCTTGAAATCGCGTTAAGCGCCGGAGCGACGTTTGTGGCGCAAAGCTTTTCAAGCGACCTAAAAGAGTTGACAAGCTTAATTGAAGAAGGCATCAAACATAAAGGATTTTCCCTCATTAACGTCTTCAGCCCGTGCGTCACGTACAATAAAGTCAACACGTACGAATGGTTTAAAGAGCGGCTGGTGAAAGTGAGCGACATTGAAGGGTACGACCCGTCCGACCGGGCGATGGCGATGCAGACGGTGATGAAATACGACGGGCTTGTCACCGGGCTCATTTACCAAAATAAAGAGCAAAAATCATACCAAGAACTCGTCCCGGGCTACCGTGATACACCGCTTACTGAAGCCGATTTGAAATTGAGCAAAGAAAAGTTTGCCGAGCTTGTAGCAGAGTTTATGTAACATATAGAAAGATTGGAAGTGATTCACACTCGATGGGGGGCTTGCCTCATCGGGCGTTTTTTGTTATCATGACGTGTTCCGGACATCCGGAATAAATCCCATTGTGTTTCATGACGGTTGACGCTATACTATGGTAGTGTGTGATGGAAGAAATTTGCGAGGAAGGCGGGCGGCCAACAAAGCGCCTGCGATCTACATTATTACGAATGAGGAAAGGAGATTGCGATGAACGAAAAACAACGGTTGGAACAAACAGCGCAAATTGAGACGGCAAGCCATCCAGCGGACAGAAAATCCGCCTTGGACCGGCTGAAGGAAAAAACGACGAAAGACTACGAGAAATATTTCACGAAAGTGTTTTTGCCGCCGAATTTGAAAGAAGCGAAAAAGCGCGGCAAAGAGGAAGTTCAATATGTAAAAGACTTTGCGATTCCGGACGAGTTCCGCGGCATGGGGCGCGGGCGGAAGTTTTACATCCGCACATACGGCTGCCAGATGAACGAACATGATACGGAAGTGATGGCCGGCATTTTCATGGCGCTCGGCTATGAGCCGACCGACCGTCCGGAAGAGGCAAACGTCATTTTGCTCAACACGTGCGCGATCCGTGAAAACGCGGAAAACAAAGTGTTCGGCGAGCTCGGCTACTTAAAGCCGCTCAAAACGACCAATCCGGACTTGCTTCTTGGCGTGTGCGGCTGTATGTCGCAAGAAGAAGCGGTCGTTAATAAAATTTTAAAGCAATACCAATATGTTGATATGATTTTCGGCACGCACAACATCCATCGACTTCCTTACATTTTGCATGAAGCATATATGTCAAAAGAAATGGTTGTCGAGGTGTGGTCGAAAGAAGGCGACGTTGTCGAAAACTTGCCGAAAGCGCGAAAAGGCCGCATTAAAGCATGGGTCAATATTATGTACGGCTGTGACAAGTTTTGCACGTATTGCATCGTTCCGTATACGCGCGGCAAGGAGCGAAGCCGCCGTCCGGAAGACATCATCCAAGAAGTGCGCCAGCTCGCCGCCCAAGGCTATAAAGAAATCACGCTGCTTGGGCAAAACGTCAACGCTTACGGGAAAGACTTCACCGACATCCAGTACGGCCTTGGCGATTTAATGGATGAGCTGCGCAAAATTGACATTGCCCGCATCCGCTTCACAACGAGCCATCCGCGCGACTTTGACGACCGGCTCATCGAAGTGCTCGCCAAACGCGGCAACTTGGTTGAGCATATCCATCTGCCGGTGCAATCGGGCAGCACAGAAATTTTAAAAATGATGGGCCGCAAATATACGCGCGAGGAGTACTTGGAGCTCGTCCGCAAAATTAAAGCCGCCATTCCGGACGTCGCGTTGACGACGGACATCATCGTCGGCTTCCCGAACGAGACGGACGAGCAGTTTGAAGAAACGCTGTCGCTTTACCGCGAAGTGGAGTTTGATTCAGCGTATACGTTCATTTACTCGCCGCGCGAAGGCACGCCGGCGGCGAACATGAAGGACAACGTGCCGATGGAAGTGAAAAAAGAGCGGCTCAAGCGGCTCAACGACCTTGTTCAAGAAATCGCGGCCAAGAAAATGAAGCAATACGAAGGCCAAGTCGTCGAAGTGCTCGTCGAAGGCGAAAGCAAAACGAACCCGGACGTGCTGGCCGGCTACACACGCAAAAACAAGCTCGTCCACTTCGTCGGCCCCAAATCGCTCATTGGCCAATTGGTCAACGTGCGCATTACAGAAGCGAAAACGTGGACGCTGACGGGCGAATTCGTGAATGAAGCGATCGAGGTGAACTGATATGGCGAAATATACGCGGGATGAAGTGCTGGCGCAGGCGAAGCAGTTGGCGAAAATGATCGCCGAAACCGAGGAAGTCGACTTTTTCAAACGAGCGGAGGAAAAAATCCACCAAAATGAAAAAGTGCGCACATTGATCAACGAACTAAAATCGCTGCAAAAACAAGCCGTCAACTTGCAACACTACGGCAAACATGAGGCGCTCAAGCAGGTCGAGGCCAAAATTGACGCCATTTACGAGCAGCTCGAACAAATTCCGATCGTGGGCGAGTTCCAGCAGTCGCAAGCTGAGGTGAACGACCTGCTTCAGCTCGTCGCCTCGACGATTTCGAATACGGTGACCGATGAAATTCTCGCTTCGACGGGCGGCGATGTGCTGCGCGGCGAAACAGGTGCTGCCCTTCGCTACAACAAGCACGGCGGCTGCCATTAATGGCATGCGGCTCAAAAGCGTCCTTCGGGGCGCTTTTTTTCTTATGGGCGCGCTCTCCCTTCCCCCAAACCGCGGGCGGCTGCCTGGCGGCAAAAAAGAAGGCACATCGAACGGAGCAGGCGCATACAATGAACTATACGGAATAATGATTCATTTGCTGTGCACATTAGCGGAGATGGCGCATAGGATGAAATGAAGATTCATTTGAGGAGGGTTCCGTTCGATGTCTGAATACAGAGAAATTATTACGAAAGCCGTTGTTGGCAAAGGCCGCAAGTTTACACAATCGACCCATACGGTGACGGCGCCGAACCGCCCGTCAAGCATTCTTGGCTGCTGGATCATCAACCACCGTTATGAAGCGAAAAAATGCGATAAAACGGTCGAAATTCACGGCCATTATGACATCAACGTCTGGTATTCGTACAACCACAATACAAAAACCGAAGTCGTCACCGAAACGGTGTCGTATACGGACGTCGTCAAATTAAAATATCGCGACAAAGATCATTTAATCAGCGATGACACCGATGTCATCGTCCGCGTCATCCAGCAGCCGAACTGCCTCGAATGCACGATTTCGCCAAACGGCAATAAAATCGTTGTCGATGTTGAGCGGGAGTTTGTCGCCGAAGTGATCGGCGAAACGAAGGTGTGCGTTGCCATCAATCCGGAAGGATGCGGCAAGGACGACGATTTTTGCGACGAGGATGACCTTGATGAAGAATTAGAAGATTTAAGCCCAGATTTGCTGCTTGGCGAAGAAGAATAAAACTAGGAAATTTCTTTCCTAGTTTTTTCTTTTGCCGCTTGTTATAATAGTAGCGCAATCAACGAGCCTTCGGGCCGAAAAGGTTGGGGAGAAGCGATGCCATCGTACACACCGATGATCCAGCAATATTTGCACATTAAAGCGCAATATCCGGACGCGTTTTTATTTTTCCGGCTTGGCGATTTTTACGAACTGTTTTTTGACGACGCCATCAAGGCGGCGCAAGAGCTGGAAATTACATTAACAAGCCGCGACGGCGGCGATGAACGGGTGCCGATGTGCGGGGTGCCGTACCATTCGGCGCAAGGATATATTGAACAGTTAATCGAAAAGGGATATAAAGTCGCCATTTGCGAACAAGTCGAAGACCCGAAAACGGCCAAAGGCGTCGTTCGCCGCGAAGTGGTGCAGCTCATCACCCCAGGGACGCTCATGGAAGGCAAAGGGCTCACCGAGAAGGAAAATCACTACTTGGCGGCGCTCACGCCGTTTGCTGATGGTACATACGGATTGGCTTACGCCGATTTGTCGACCGGCGAGATTCGGCTTACGCTTCTTTCTTCGTGGGAGGAAACGGCAAACGAATTGCACGCCGTTGGAGCGCGGGAGATCATCGTTGCCACAGACAGCGGCGAAGAGTGGGTGCGCGAGCTGAAAGAGCGGTACGGGGCGGCGGTCTCTTATGAGGACGACACATCGCTATGCGACGAATGGAACGGCGTCATCGGCCATGTGGTGCAAGAAAAGCTGCGGCAGGCCGCAGCCCGTTTGCTTCATTACCTCGTCCGCACGCAAAAGCGGCGGCTCGATCATTTGCAGCCGGCTGAGTTGTATCAAGTTGACCACTATATGAAAATGGACCGACATTCCAAGCTGCATTTGGAATTGGTCGAAACGGTGCGGTCAAAAGGAAGGAAAGGCTCGTTGTTATGGCTTTTGGATGAAACGGTGACAGCGATGGGCGGGCGGCTCTTAAAACAATGGCTGGACCGGCCGCTCATTGATCGGCGCGAAATCGAACGGCGCCTCGATTTTGTGGAAACGTTGAAAACGAGCTATTTTGAACGGCAGGAGCTGCGCGACAGGCTGCGCGGCGTTTACGACATTGAGCGCCTTGTCGGCCGTGTCTCCTACGGCAACGCCAATGCCCGCGATCTCGTGCAGCTGAAAAAGTCGCTTCTTCAAGTGCCGGCGCTCCGTCAGACGGTCGGCGCGCTGCCGCTCGCTGAAGCGGACAAGCTGTGCGAGCGCCTTGACCCGTGCGAAGAGCTCGTCGATTTGCTCGAGCGCTCGATTCAAGAACAGCCGCCGCTTTCCGTCAAAGAAGGGAACCTCATCAAAGACGGGTATGACAAGCAGCTCGATCGCTACCGCGATGCGAGCCGCAACGGCAAAGCGTGGATCGCTGAACTTGAGGCGAAAGAGCGGGAAGCGACCGGCATCAAATCGCTCAAAGTCGGCTACAACCGAGTGTTTGGCTACTATATTGAAGTGACAAAGCCCAATCTCCCCCTTGTTCCGGAAGGACGTTACGAGCGGAAGCAGACGCTCGCCAACGCCGAGCGGTTTATCACCCCGGAGTTGAAGGAAAAAGAGGCGCTCATTTTGGAGGCGGAAGAAAAAAGCATCGAACTCGAATATGAACTGTTTGTCGCCATTCGCGAGCAGGTGAAGCAATACATCCCGCGCCTGCAGACGTTGGCGAAAGCCATTGCCGAGCTTGATGTGCTTCAATCATTCGCAACGATCAGCGACGAGTATCGCTACGTGCGTCCGCAGTTTTCCACGGAGCGCGTCTTGGTGATTCAAGGCGGCCGCCACCCGGTTGTCGAAAAAGTGCTCGGCGCGCAAATGTACGTGCCGAATGACTGCTACATGAACCGCGAGCGGGAAATGCTGCTCATCACTGGACCGAACATGGCTGGAAAAAGCACGTACATGCGGCAAGTGGCGCTCACCGCCGTCATGGCGCAAATCGGCTGTTTCGTTCCCGCCGAGCGGGCGGTGCTGCCCATTTTTGACCAAGTGTTCACCCGCATCGGCGCCGCTGACGACCTGTCGGCAGGGCAAAGCACGTTTATGGTCGAGATGCTCGAAGCGCGCCGCGCCATCGCTCATGCGACGCAAAACAGCCTCATTTTGTTTGATGAAATCGGGCGCGGCACATCGACGTACGACGGCATGGCGCTCGCCCAGGCGATCATTGAGTACATTCACGACCATATCGGCGCGAAAACACTATTTAGCACCCACTACCATGAACTCACCGCCTTGGAGCGTTCGCTCCCGCGGCTTTCGAACGTCCATGCCCGCGCCATCGAGGAAAACGGCAAAGTCGTCTTTTTGCATCAAATCGCCGACGGGCCGGCCGACAAGAGCTACGGCATTCACGTCGCCGAACTGGCCGGGCTGCCGGCTTCGCTCATTGAACGCGCGCGGTCCATTTTAGCGGAACTGGAGAAAGCGGCGGGAAAACAGGAAGCCGCCGCAGGCAGGATGGACGATGGCGCTTTGGCGGAAGCGGGTTTGGCTTTTCAGGGGAACGAAGCGTTAGACGTCGGCAGCAAGGTTGAGCGCGAGAAGGCCTCCCGTCCGTCAGCCGGCGCGGCGCGGGATGGCGTTTTGGCGGAAGCGGCGTTTGAGCAGCTGAGCATGTTTCCTGACCTTGCCCCGGCGCCTGTGGAGCCGCCGCTTTCAAGCAAAGAGAAAAAGGCGCTCGCGGCGCTGAAAGAGATCAATTTGCTCGAGATGACGCCGCTTGAGGCGCTCAACAAACTGTATGAACTGCAAAAGCTCCTCAAGTAAAGGAGCATTCCCGTTAGGAGCTTTTCCGGGGACTTGATCAAAAAAAGCCCTCTTGGTATGATGCAGGGGTGTCAACCACATCACTCACCATACCAAGGAGGACTTCAGATGAATTGTACACAAAACTATAAAATTGATCAAGTAACCGAACAAACGCTTGTCGTGGGTATTGATATCGCGAAACGAACCCACTACGCCTGCTTCGTGGATGACCGGGGGCGCGTGCTTCGCAAGTCGTTCCCGATCTTCCAGTCGAAAGAGGGGTTTCAGCAGCTGTATAAAGCGATTCAGGAGGCGATGCAAGCGTTTGGGAAGTCAGAGGTGATCGTCGCSGTGGAGCCGACCGGGCACTACTGGTTGAACCTGGCCTACTTCCTCGAGGAGCACGGGATCCCGTTGGTCATGGTCAACCCGGCGCATGTGTGCCGGTCGAAAGAACTTGATGACAACCTGCCGACGAAACACGACGCCAAAGACGCCCTGGTCATTGCCAGACTGGCAAAAGACGGACGATTCCTCGTTCCCCGGCTGCTGCACGAGATTGAAGCCGATTTGCGCGTGGGGAGCACGCTCAAAGAGAAGCTCCGCAAGGAACAGACGGCGGTGAAAAACGCGATCGTCCGCTGGACGGATCGGTATTTTCCAGAGTTTTGGACCGTGTTTCGTGACTTGGGGAAAACGGCGCTTTCGGTGTTGGAGTGGACGCCGCTTCCGGCTGATATGGCCGGCCGGACGGTGGAGGAGCTTCTTGAGGTGTACCGGCAAAGCGAAGGGATGAAATGCCCGCAGAAGGCCAAAATTCAGGCGTTGATCAACACCGCGAAGGACTCGATTGGGGTGACGGAAGGGACAGCGATGGCCCGGTTTGAGATCGCCGCGCTCGTCCGCCGATACCGCCAATTGGAGGCGGAGATCGCTGCACTGGACGCCGAGTTGAAGGCATTGGTTCAAACGACGATGGAGTACCAATGGTTGAAAACGGTCGACGGGTTGGGAGACGCCACGATCATCGATCTGCTGGCGGAGATCGGCAGCTTCGCCCATTATCGGGACCCGCGCCAATTGGTGAAGTTGGCGGGCCTGACGCTCAAGGAGAACTCCTCCGGCCAGCGCAAAGGGCAAAAGCACATCTCCAAACGGGGACGGAAACGGCTGCGCTCGGTGCTGTTTCGGGCGATGATTCCGCTGATTCGGCAYAACGAGGCGTTTCGCGAGCTGCATGAGTATTATACGACCCGATCCGTCAATCCGCTGACCGGAAAGCAGTCCATCGTCGCCTTGTGCCGGAAGCTGTTGAATGTGCTGTTTGCGATTTGTACGAAGAAACAAGCGTTTGACGCGGAGCGAATGAAACAGGACGTCTTGTCCCAGGTGCAACGGGCGGCCTAAGGCCTCCCCCTGCGAACGGAAGAATCGTTGGACAACGAGATGACACCGGAGAAGCTGGCGTGATTTTATCCATTCGACCTTGAGTCCCCAAAGGAGCTTGGCCGGCCTCCGCCTGATGACGAGACCGAACGAGGGAATGTTGGCGCGAAGACGCCCGGAGACATGGGAGGGTTCGTCCTCATCAGCGACGCGGAGATCCAAAGGGTGCATCGAATACGCTTCCCCCACGGCAGGAAAATATAACCAGCCGTGGCCGCGAAGCGCACCCTAGGTCTGTAAGATATCCACAAAACTGAAAAAGGATGTAAGAGATTTTGTCGAAAAATATTTTTTGGACACCCCTGAGGGGCCGAAAAGCCTTGATAAATCAACATTTCTAGAGGGAGGATGAGAGACATTGAATATTGAAGAGCGCCTGCAGTGCATTGCTGAACAGCCGCGGGCTTACGTGCAAGGAACAGCGGAGTTTGTCAACAATGAATGGGTGTTTTTTGATGAGGAAGCAGAGGAAGCGGTGTTAGTCGAGGAGATGGCCCAGCAAGGGATTAAACTGTTCCGCTATGGGCATTGGCTGTCCGGACGGTGGCAGGAAAACGGCACGATCGCGACCGACCTCGGCATCTTCCCCCTCACTGACGGCGACCGCATCCGCTTCCGCAAACAGCTGACATACGCGTACCGGCAATGGCTTGCCTCGCTTCCCAATCCGTCCTTTTTTCAATACGTCCAATGGCTGAACCATCTTGGGTTTTCGCTTTACGACTGCCTGTACTGCTACAACGGCTTATTGTTTGCCAAATCATCCGGCGTCAATTTTATGATCTATGACAATACAGAGCAAATCGCCAGCGTCCATCATTACTATGAACGCGGGCCGATGCCGGCCGACCGATTTGAAATAACATTCAACAGCGGCGAACGGGCGATTTGCGCCCAAATAGGCTGAGGACAAAAGCGGCAACCAATAGAAGGCTGCCGCTTCGCTTTAGAATAAGTCAAAACCAAGCGGCAGCAGCAGGCCAAGGAACAGCGTCACCACAAGGGCAATGACCCATTGCGTCCATCCTGCCGCCGCGCTTTTTCCTTTTTTTACAGCTGCTAAAACCATTTCCATCGCTCCGATCACCCACAGCCCGGCAAGCGCTTTTAGCCAATAAAGCGCGGATATCGAAGCAATGCTATGCAGCAAAAGCCCCCCCGTCGCGATCGTGAGAATGTAAAACAGCCGCAACACCATTTGCACGATCTTGGCTTTGCCCGCCCCTTGCCGCTCCATCGACACCGCAAGGAAAAACAAAACAATCGTGATGAGCCAGCTCGTAATATGGGCATGCGTCAACATCCATCCCTCCAACCATTCCTTGTTCCTTCCCATCATAGCACGGCGGGCGGACGGTTGACAAACTTCACGAAAACGAAAGACGCCCTTTCTTTCAAGAGGACGCCTTTTGAGCATCAATGGGGGCTTCCTCACTTTCGCCGTTTACTCTCCCACTTTGTTGCGCAACATGCCGATGCCTTCCACCGTCACCTCAATGACATCACCCGTCTGCAAAAAACGCGGCGGGTTCATCCCTTTGCCGACTCCAGCCGGCGTTCCTGTCGCAATGATGTCGCCCGGCTCAAGCGTAATGCCTTTGGAGATCGTCTCGATGATCGATTCAATGGAAAAAATCAACTGTTTCGTGCTCGCGCGCTGGCGCACTTCCCCGTTCACCCGCGTTTCAATGCGCAAGTCATTAGGATTCGGGACAAAACGGCGCGGCGCAAATGAACCGCCCGGTCGTCTCCTTGCGGCACGGCTCCAACAAACGTTTCTCCATCGAAAAGTGCGGTGATCAGTTTCATCGTGCCTCTCTCCCTTTCTTTGTTATGTAGCGGACGCTTCGTAAACTCTTCTCTTCCACCCGTCTTCATCATTTTGGCGCGTTGAGGATGATATTCGCCATCGAGGCGAAAAAGTCCTGTTTTTGTAGAATTTTGTCTAAATTAGTAAATTTATCACTTATTTTCCCGAATCGCTTCCTCTTTTCGTCGGGATATGTATAATAATGTTTAGTTTCCACTAGGGCGTCGATTGCGACTTTCGTCATGCAACAAACGTCTTGCATCGACGCGGCATGTCTTAACCAACATTTCAAACATTGATGGTGAAGGAAATGGTTCTGTTGCAAATTGAAGAAAAACGACAACAAATGATTGAATTGGCGCTCACGTATGGGTTCACGGCCAAAGAGACGATCGACTGCAGCCAAGAGCTTGACCAATTGATCAACCAATATTTGCAGCACACGAGAATGTTGGAATCGCCTTCCCCGTCCGTTCAGTAAGCGGGGGTTTTTATTACCCCGGCCGGCGGCGAAACGGCGGCCGCGTTCCGTATATCCCCCACCTCCACATCCACTCAACCGGACCATAATGAAAACGCGCAAACCAAAAGCGGCTTATCCACACTTGAGTCGCATACAAAGCAAACGCAATCAACATCTCCTGCCATGCGCTTGTGCGTCCGTACCACCCAAGCCCATAACCATAAAACAGCGACGTGCAAACGAGCGATTGCGCGAGATAATGAGTGAGCGACATTTTGCCAACGTCTTGCCACCACCGCCAAGCGCGCTGCCAACTTCGTTTCCCGCAGACGAACACGGCGGCCGCCGCGTAGAACACCGCCAATGCTGCGCCTCCAAAGCTGTCTTGGATGTACATGGTCAAGTCGTTGACCCCAGCCCAATACGGAATGGTTTTCAGTGCTAAACCAAAACATAGCGCCCACCTCATCAGGCGGCGCAGCTTCGCAGGCGAGTGACGATCGGCTTCAAGCCAACGTTGGTCGGCGGCATAGCCGCCAAGCAAACAAAACGGCAGCACGGTCAACACCGTAAGCAAAAGCCCTCCATCGCCGTTGATATACATCCAGTCGTTCCACCGTTGCCAAAACACGTCACGAAACGTTCCGTTTCGATAATGGCGAACCGCCGCGGCCGCCGCGGTCTCGTGGCCGCCGGCTGTCTCCATTTCTCCGGTCAATACATTGAGCGTTAACAACAGCGCCATGAGGCCGTGAAAAAGAAAAAAGACGGCAACAGCCGCCGTCCGCCACCAACGAGGCGGGGCGGCGAAAAAGAAAAGCATGATGAACCCGGCGACCGCATAGGGGATTAAAATATCGCCAAACCAAAGGCCAAACGCATGAGCAATGCCGATCCCAAGCAAAAGAAAGAAGCGGCGCAACAGAATCGGAATCGGCCGCTTTCCGCGGCTGCTGATCCGGCGGAACATGGTCATCGCCCCGAACCCGAATAAAAACGCAAACAACGGATAGGCGCTCGCTTCAAACAATACGTCGACGACCGCGTCCAAAACTCGGTCAAAAGCACCGCCCTTGACGCTTTCGTTGTATAACGCTGGCGAGGAAACATAACGCATGTTGACAAGCAAAATGCCGAGCAAGGCGAATCCACGCAACACATCCGCCGCAGCGATTCGCTCGGTCGATCTGATCATCGCTTTCTCCCTTCTTTCTACTGCCTAGTCGTCTGCGCAATCGGCGGCGCCTTACCGTCTTGCCGGCACGCCCGCCGCCTTATTCATTTCATTCGGCGCGCTCTCCTCTGTCCGTCTGAAGACACATGCCTGTATCATCAGTTGACATAGCGACCCGATTTTCCGATTGCATCCCAATATTGGCGGCGCAAGTGTACTTTCTGAATTTTTCCGGAGGCTGTTTTCGGCAGCTCATCAACAAACGTAACACCCGTAATGGCTTTGAAATGGGCTAGTTTTTCCCGTGAGAAAGCAATCAGCTCTTCCTCTGTCACATTGTACCCTGGTCGGACGACGACAAACGCATGCGGCGTTTCGCCCCATTTTTCGTGCGGCGCGGCAATGACCGCTGCCTCGAGCACAGCAGGATGTTCATAAAGCGCCCCTTCGACTTCAATCGACGAAACATTTTCTCCTCCGCTAATAATAATATCTTTTTTCCGGTCGACGATATCAATATGCCCGTATTCATCGACGGTCGCCATATCGCCGGTATGCAGCCACCCGTCACGGATCGTTGCGGCGGTTGCTTCTTCGTTTTTCCAATATCCTTTCATGACGCCATGGCTGCGGACGATCACTTCTCCAATCGTTCGGCCGTCCACCGGCACTTCCTCGCCGTTGTCATTCACCACCTTCACTTCGCAGCCGATCATCGGATAGCCGGCTTTTGCCTTGATCCGCTGCTTTTGCTCCACAGGCAGTCCGTCAAGCTGCGGACGAATGAGCGAAATCGTGCTGAGCGGAGATGATTCGGTCATGCCGTACACCTGGATAAACTCCCAGCCGAGCTTTTCCTCAACGCGTGCGATAAATGCCGGCGGCGGTGCGGAACCGGCGCTGACGACTGGGCGGCGAGCCATTCATCGTAATCGATTTCATCAATCGCCGCCTCTGTTTTATGGTGGACAATGATCTCCTCGACCGTTTCAAGCTTGTTTTTGACTGGTGCAATCAGCCCATACAGTTCCTGATCCACAAACAACACTTTCGTTTCGCTATGATTCAAAATAAAAACGTAATCATCCGATTTCAGCCGCGTATTCAGCGGCACCATCACCCCTCTCACCTCAAATACACCGTAAAACCCTTCCAGCATTTCCAGCATGTTCGGCGCGAGCTACGCCACGCGATCCCCCTTTGCGGATGCCGAGCTCACGCAACCCATTGGCGAGCCTCCGCACTCGTTCGCCAAGCTACCTGTATGTCACCGTCCGTCCGGAACAAATCATCGCCGGCTTGTCCCCGTACAGAGCGACAGCGCGGTCTAAAAAATGGGTCAGAACAAGCGGTGCGTTCATTCTCCCATCCCCCCCAAGCTTATATTTTAGAAAATTCATAATTATATTATAGATGAAGATGGACAAAAGAAAAAGACGGTCTTTTTGGTCATTCGGCCGTCTAATTGTTCCCTTTCGCTCCAGCGTCGAACACATCCGGGTCCACTGTATTGGTGACGCTGCAAAACGTATTCGTCTGCAAAAAGTCGCCCGTATTGCCGCCGCCGGCGCCTGAATTCGTCTTTGAGGTGCTTTTGGGAGCGATTTGCAGCACGTCGCCCATGTTCACCGTGCCGTTGCCGCCTACACTCGTTACTTTAATCCCGCCGATGACGATCGCTGGCATCGGTTGTCCCTTCCTTTCCATTCCTTCTCATTAGCATATGCTGACAACTTAACCTCCGATTGGACATCCGCCCCGCGTTGAACCAGTTACGTGTTTTTTTTATACAATATGCTATAACAATGGGAACAAAAGGAGGGGGAGCGAGTGCCTTCGTTTATCAGCGGACCGATTAAAATCACTCATGTGAGCGGAGATGGCACGGTCAATTTTGGCGATGTTTTGCAAATCGCCCCAAAGAGTACGTCCAAATCGCACACCGGCTCTGGGGGAAGCAACAACGGTGATTTCCTGCAAACGAACACATTTGTCAGCTTTACCAACACCGGCGATCCGGATATGATAGACGCGAACACAGCCGCGAACAATTAGGGCGAACGTCAGCCGGCTTGCGCCCATACACTATAGCAGCAACTGCGAAGCTGGGAAAGGAGCATGCCCCATGCCGGCTTTTGTCGGAATCGTGAAACTGAATAGCATCGGAAGCGGCGGCGTGTTCCATATCGGCGACGTGTTTGCGATTTCCCCGCAAAGCGTGACCAAAACGTTCGCCGGCGCCGGCTCGTTCAACACCGGCGACGGGCTTCATGTCTACAACTATTACAGCAATACGAATACGAATGACGCCGATGTCGCCGATGAAAATGTCGTCGGGAACGTATGAAGGAGGAGAAGGAGGTTGAATGTTTACATCAGCCAAAGCATTTGCATCCATCAATTGCGGATTGGCTCCGTCACCAACTCATCCGTTTTGCAAATCGGCAGCGCCGGCAGCATCCAAGCATTGTCAACGCTTGCCAACACCGGCGGTTTCACTGGCCCGGCTTCGCAAGCGACCGTGCCGCTTGGCACCGCCGCCCAGCCGTCCGCTCCTCTCGTTCCTCTCCATTCGACCACCCGCTAAATGCAGAGAAAAAAAGTGATGAGGACGACAGGCCGTCCATATATTGAAGTAAGAGGGGAATGTAGAGAGGATGATGGTGCACCATGAGTATATACGACTATTTCGTCCAACTGCGCCGCTATTTATTATGGCAGACAAACAAAGTACGGACACTCGAACGACGTCTTTCCGTTCTCGAATCCCGGCTGCGGGAGCTGGAATCGCAGCCGCGCACTACGATCGAGCGAATTGAATACAAATTTGACCAGCTGAAAGTGGAAACGCTCGAAGGAACGCTCAATATCGGCATCGCCCCACCGGGGGCCGGCGGCACCATCGAAGATTTCGCTGTCGAACCGGTGAAAACCGTCGTCCCAAAGCCGGAGCCGGTGTTGATGCGCCCGATTCAGGAAAAAGTAGCCGCCTACTTAAACAGTGAGGCGGCAGAAACATTGAAGCGGCTTGAGCAGCAATACAACCGCCGCCTTGATGATACGTACCGGCAGTTTATTTTGCAAGATATCGCCCGACAGACGGATGAACGCATCCGCTTTTATTTGCAAGAGAAAGCAAACCAAGGCTATGTTCCCGCGGGCGATCGCGATGAAACGGTCGAAAACGAGATCTTCCAAAAAGTGAAAGCGGATATTGAACAATCGCTCGACGCGTTTTTGAAACACTTGCCTTCAGGGGAGGAATCAACGTGAATTATACCGTCATTAACCGCGACGTGCATGTCGGGGACATCCGCTTGACAGCCGTCGCCAGCGCCTCGCTGTTTTTAATCGGCGATGCTGATGTGATCAACTTATCGTCCGCGTTTGATACGCCGCCGGAATCGCTCATCATCGGCCCGTTTGTCCCGCTCGTGCCGGCTCGGGGTGGGGCATCGTGAAACGGACATCGATCGTTCAGGCGCTCCATGCCGAAACGTTGATTATTAGCTCTGTGCTGCAAATCGGCGACTCTGAACGGATTTCCGCCCGCACACGCGCTTTAGCCGTGCAGCGGCAATACGAGCTGTTTTTCGAGCCAGAAGGGGAACAAACACTCCCGATTTTTACCAAGCCGATTCCACGCTGGTCTTCCCCGCCGCCGGTTGCATCACAACAGACGCTCCACGAATCCCCGGTCATTTCCGTCCGGTCGATCCGCGTGCTAGGGATCTCCTCTTCGGCCGTTGTCCACATCGGCTCAACCTCCATCGCTGAAGGCGAAGCGCGCATCAAACATATCCGCCAGCTGGCCGGCCCGATGTCGTCAGCAGCAGATATATAGAGGCAACGAGGAAGTTTAACATGTCCCCTGACGGAAAAACGGTTTGCCCCTTTTCGACTGTCGAGGGAAAGCCACAGGCTTCTCCGTCACGCCTTGGCGTGACGGAGGACCGAACAACCGCCTGCTTCACAGACCTATATAATGGGTCTGGAAGTGGCGTTGTTCGGTCGCCCGACAGTCGATCAAATACTCGGTAAAAGTTGCAAATGGTAAATCTTCAAATTGCATCTATCCTGAAAATACCCGAACTCCAAAATGTGTAAAGTTGTAAAATTCAACATAGAGGTCTTTTCATCCTTCCGATGGTGACGAAATTTTTTTGTCATGGGAGTCTATATAGAAAGGAAGAGCTGTAATGCCTTCATTCGTCGGTCCGATCAAAATCAACAACGTCGGCAGCGGCGCGGTCGTGCAAATGGGCGACTGCTTGTATATCGCACCAAAAGTCGCCACGAAAACGCAGGCTGGATCCGGCGGGTTCAACACCGGCGACTTTATCATGACAAACAACGCAATCAGCTTTACAAATGCGTTTGATCCCGATGTATCTGACCAAAACGTGGCCGCCAACAACTAAATGGGGGCAAAGACCGCCCCCTATCCCCCCGTTCCTTCAATCCAGTGGGCCGGACTAACCAGCCGGCGCAGCGGCCGCTGGCAACGCATCCGCCAAGCACTGCTCCCGACAGACGGGTTACATCCATTCAAGCCGGACGCGCGTGCCGGGGCCGGACGGCTCCGCCGGCTCGACAATGAGACGGCGCGGCAGCCGGTTGCGAATCTCTTGGACATGGCTGATGACGCCGACAGCCAGCTGCTGCGTATGCAACTTTTCCAAAGCAGAAACGACCGTATCGAGCAGCTCGGCATCCAATGTGCCAAACCCCTCGTCCAAAAAGAAAAACCGGAGCGGATATTCACCGCGCAACTGAATTTGCGCCGACAGCGCCAGCGCCAACGACAGCGATGTCAAAAACGTTTCCCCGCCGGACAGCGTCGACACCGGCCGCCGCACCCCCCCGTTGGCATCATCGCGAATCAAAAACCCGCCTTGCGAATCGAGCTCAAGCGCATAGCGATGGCGCGTCAACTGCTGCAGCCGCTCAGACGCCATGATGGTCACCTGTTCGAGTTGCTCTTCCGCCATAAATTCGACAAAACTATTGCCGCGAAGCAACGTTTGCAGCTGTTTGTACCGCTCAATTTGGCGGCCGAGAGTTGCCTGCCTCGCCTCCAATTCAACAAAACGGACATGTTTTTTTCTCAGCTCCGCCACTTTTCCGCGCACCGCGCCAAGCTGCTCGGTCATCATCTCAGTGTGCGCTTTCAACTCGTTGTATACTTGCTGCATCATCTCCCATTGTTCAGCGCTCACCGCTTCTTCGCCGATGACAGCCGCCAGCTGGGCGCGTCGGTGCTCAGCCTGCTCTACCTGGCGCCAGTAAAGGCGGATGGCTTCGTCCCATTCATCACATTGCGCTTTTGCCGCCCTCGACATTCGCACTTCTTCAGCATCAGCGAACACAGTGCCGGCCAAGGCGCGGCGCCAGCGAGCGAGCGCTTCTTCCTCGCGGCGGGCCGCTTCCTCGCACGCCTGCTTCGCTGCCTTCGCCTCACTTTCTGTCGCCTGGTATTGCTGTTGAGCGCGCTGCCATTCATCGTACGCCTGCTGTTCGCCGTTTTGCAGCCGGCGCCATTCGGCTTCCGCTTCCCGAAGCTGCACACCTGCCGGGCCAGGTCCGGCCTTCTCGCGCCGTTGCCGCTCATATTCTTTCCACAGCTCCTGTTTGGCGCTCATAAGCGATTCGAGGCGCACCCGCTCCGCCTCAAGCCGGCGACGCTCCTCAGCCGCCTGTTCTTTTGCTCTTTGTTTTTCTTCTAAAAATGGAACGCTGTCTTCAAGCCGTTTTTGTACATCACGCCACATTTTCTCTTGTTCGCGCAGCTGCTCGTAAACCACCGCGATCGTTTCCAGTGAAAAGGAAGGATGCGCCTCGCGCCACTGCCGTTCAAGCTGCTGTTTCTCCTCTTCAAGGCGCTGTTTCTCCGCTTGCAGCGCTTCGATATCCGCTGCCGCCCATCGGCAGGCGTTTTCCGCTTCACGCCGCGCCGCTTCCGCCTCATTCCACTGCGACAACGCCCGGTAAACCGCTTCCTTTCGTTCAATGACATCCTGCCCGAGCGCCCGGACTTCAACGGCCATATCGACGGTTTCGCCTGCCGGGCGGACAGCCGCCTGAACAGGGGGTGTCCCGTGGCTGGCCGCCAGCGCGGCAAGCTGCTCAAGCTGCGCCTTGAATGAGAACAGTGTCTGCAAATCTTGTTCGCAACGCTGCCGCTCTTGCTCGAGCTCAGACAACCGACCAGAGGCTACCGTCTGCGGCCTGGCGGACGGATGCGGGTGCTCACGCGAGCCGCACACCGGGCACGGTTCACCGGGACGGAGCCGCTCAGCCAGAACCGCTGCCAGTTCGGCCGTCTGCGCCTCTTCGATCCGTTGCTGCTCCGCCTCGATCTGTCGCCGCAAAACATGCAGCCGCTTTTCGATATCTTGTTGCCGGCTGCAGACGGAATGGTGCGTTTGTTCAACAAGCTGAAACAGTTGATGAAGGCGGGCGCCGGCAGCGGCGGCGCGGCACTCCCGCTCAGCCCGCTCTCGTTCGGCTTGGCGCCAGGCAGCTTCCTTTTGCTGGAGCTGCACATCGACGCGGGCGAGAGCGGACGCCGTTTGCTCAATGCGCCGCTTCTCTTCGCAGGCGCGCTCTATTTCGTCTTTGCCAGCGAGCGCAGCGGCATGCCGCTGCAACTCTTCTTTCAGCTCCTGTTGGCGCGCCAAGCCGCGCGCGTACCAGGCCTCCGCTTCCTCGAACTGACGCTGCACCGCTTTTTCCCGGTCCGCCAAGCGGTTCCACTCCTCATGGAGGGCGGCGAGCTCCGCCTTGAGTGTTTTCATTTGCCGTTCGAGCTGCTCCGCCTGCCGCAGCCGCTCCATTTGCACCAACAGCTCCGGCTCGCGCCGCGCTTTTTCCTGCCGCGCCTGCTCATAGCGGCGCACGGCATCCTCATAGTGGGCTTTGGCCGCCTCCAACTGTCGCAACGCCGCCTCCTGCCGCTGCAGCGCCGCGGCCTGCAGGAGGCGCATCTGTTCGTACTGCTCCCAGTACGGCCAAATGCGCTCCGCCTGCTCGGCCCGCCCTTTTTTCGCTTCAAGCGCCCGCACTTCGGGCTCCCGCCGGCGCAATGCCGATAATTCCGCTTCAACCGCTTCTTTTTCCTGCTGCCACGCCCGAAGCTGCCTCGCCCGTTCGACGTCTGCCTCGATTTTCTCAAGCTCTTTTTTGCGCTTGGCAAACAGCGCCGCAAGCTCCCGCTCTTCGGCTTCTGCCTGCTCAAGCGCCGCTTTCGAAGCATCGCCGAGTCCCGCTTTTTCCGCTTCGATTTTTTGCCATTCCTGCTCCGCGGCGGCGAGCCGCTCTTTTAACTTTTTATTCAACTCGTCACCGTATCGTTCAAGATGGAACAGGCGCTGCAGCATTTGCCGGCGCTCCGCCCCTTTGAGGGATAAAAACTCGGCAAACTTCCCTTGCGGCAAAACGACAGCGCGGGTAAAATCTTCCATAGTCAAACCAAGCAGCTGTACGACCGCCTTGTCTACATCAGAGAGCTTGTCCGCGAGCACGACCGGCTCGGCCTGATGTTCGATCAACCGGCAGACGGCGCTCCGCGTCCGCCATTCATCCGCCCTTTTCAAACTGCGTTCCACCGTGTACCGTTTTGCCCCAGCGGCATTTTCCAATTCGAACGTAAAGGAAACGAACAGTTCCTTTTCAGCGTGGTTGATGATCGCTTGTGTCCGATTGGCCGCCCGTCCGACACTTCCGAACAGCGCGAGCGTGATGGCATCCAAAATCGTCGATTTGCCGCTTCCGGTCGGTCCAAAAATGCCGAATACGCCGCCGTCGCAAAGGGCCGTAAAATCGATCGTTTGTTTTTCACGAAAGCTATGAAGCCCGGCGATCGTCAAGGAAATTGGCTTCATTCCTCTTCTCCTTCCCCTTCCTTCTCATCGGCCGCCAATTCCAAAAAAAGGCGCACGAGCTCTTCATCCGGTGTTTGTCCGCCGGTTTGACGTTCGTAAAAACGCCGGAACATTTCCACAAGGGAAAGCGGTTTGCAGTCTGTTTCAGCCGCCGCCTCCCGCTCCCGTTCCGGAAACACCGGGCGGATATGGATAAACCCTTGATGAAGCTTGCGCAGCCGTTGAATCTCTTCCATTGTCAACGGCTCGTTTACATGGACCTCTAAATCGATCCAGCACGACCGGTCTCTTCCTTCCTCGCACCAACGATACACTTGGGCAAGTCCGTCCGTCGCCTTCCAACGGACAAGCGGTTTGCCGGAAACAAGCGGAATCTCCGTCACGTTGGCCTTTCCGCCCGGATGGACGTCGACAACCGTCACCGACTTGGTGTGCCCAGCTTCGGAAAAGCTGTAAGCAAGCGGTGAACCGGCGTAGCGCGCCGCCGTCTCCGCCCGTCTGACGTCCTGCGGGCGGTGCAAATGACCGAGCGCCACGTATTGCGCCGCCCCGGGCAAACTGGCAGCCGCCACCGTATAGGCGCCGCCCACCTCAATCGGCCGCTCGGAATCGGACGTATGGCCGCCAGCCACGTATAGATGGCTCATCACAACATTGACAGTTTCATCGGCAAATGAGGCGGCCATCGCAGCGAACAACGCCCGGATGCGGTCGTCGTACCGATCGCGAAGCGCGGTTTCCTTATGGTCGGATGACAATAGCTCAGCGAGCCGCGATTCAGACGGGTACGCCAACGGCGCAAGCATCATCGCCTCGCCGCACGACGGAACGTCAATTCGGCAAACTTCCGCCTGTGGGCGGCCAAAAAGGAAAATGTTGTAGTCGGAAAGCAGCGGCCGGGCGGCGCTGATGCGGTCCGGATGGTCATGGTTGCCGCTGATGACCGCAACCGGACGCCGGCCTTTATCGGACAGTCGGGCCAAACTCTCGTAAAACAGCTGCTCCGCCGCCGCCGGCGGATTGACGGAATCGAACACATCGCCAGCCATCAAGACGACATCGATTTGTTCTTTTGCTACAATCTCGACAAGTTCGTCGATAAACGCCTCTTGCTCCGCCAACCGGCTTCGGCCTTCAAGCGTCCGCCCGAGATGCCAGTCTGCCGTATGCAAAATGCGCATCGTCTTTCCTCCTCCGCGTCATTCCACCGCGATAATGTATTGGCCGTCAAACGAATACAAATAGCACTCCGCTACCGGCACGCGCCAAATTTGCTCAATCGCTTGCCGATACAGGCGCATTTGCGTTCCGTAGCGGCCGAGCAAAAAGCGGGCGGCCTCCTCTTTCTGGCCGGCAAAACGGCCGGTCACCTCATCTGTTTTATAGTCGATCATCACATAACCGCGCTCATCCGCAAACACACAGTCAATCACCCCTTGGACAAGCACCCGGCGGTCGTCTTCCATCCCGTCATGCCCGTAAAGATGGGAAGCCGGAAGCCCTAGACTGAATGGCACTTCCCGGTGCACCTCGCGGGCGGCGCAAAGGCGGCGGCCGATATCCGTAGCGAAAAAGGCGGCGATCGCGGCCGCATCGACCGCTTCGGCTTGCTCGGCCGACAACAGCTCTTTTTCGATGAGCCGACCCATTTGCTCACGGATGGACGCTTCACTGACCGGCGCACGCAAGTCGAGATGGCGCATGACGATATGAAGCGCGGTTCCTTTTTCCGCCGGCGTCAACGTTTTTTCCTGCATAAAGCGCGGCCGCGAGAAAATCGGCGCTGTTCCTTGGCGCAGCGGCCATTCACTCGCCAGCTCGCCAAACAGCACCCGTTGCTCTTTCAGCTCCGACACCGACTGTTTGGCGCGCACAATCGTCCCTTTTTCATAGCGATACCGCCATAACAAACGCCGCTCTGCTTCCTCTTTCCAGCCGCCGCCAGCCGGAACAGGGCGGCCATGTTCAAGCGCAGCGAGCATGCTCTCGTCCGCCTGGCCGGCAGCCGCCTCGCCGCTGCGCAGCTCGGCCGCGGGCACAATGGCAATACGCCATACGGACGGATGGGAGGCGATTTCATCCGGCGCCTTCTCTCCCGCTAAAATGCGCCCGTCGCGGTGGCGAATGAGCGCCCGGCCGATCCAGTCTAAATAGGAACGGGCCGATGCCCGCACATCGTCGGGAAGCAGCCATTCGCGTTCTCCCGCAACGCCTTTCCATTTTTCGATCTCCTTATCGGCATCGTTGACCGCGGCGAGCAAATAAAGCTTCTCTTTCGCTCTTGTCAGTGCAACGTACAAAATGCGCATTTCCTCGGCGAGCAACTCGAGCCGCTTTTTCACTTGGATCGCCAGCAATGGCAGCGTTGGATAGCTGATGCGCAGCTGTGGGTGGACAAAACGGGCGCCAAAGCCGAGCTCTTTATCCAGCAAGTACGGATGATGCAAATCCCGCGTATAAAACGGGCGGGCGAGTCCGGCCAGAAAGACGACCGGAAACTCGAGCCCTTTGCTGCTATGGATCGTCATCACCCGCACGACATCTTCCTGCTCACCAAGCGGCCGGGCTGCTCCTAAATCATCGCCGCGCTCCTGCAGCCGCTCAATAAAGCGGAGAAAGCGGAACAGCCCGCGAAAGGCCGTCGATTCGTATTGGCGAGCGCGATCATACAAGGCGCGCAAATTGGCCTGCCGTTGCTTTCCACCCGGCAGCGCGCCGACAAAATCGTAAAATTGTGTATCGCGATACAGCTGCCAGATGAGGTCGGCCAACGAGCGGCGGCGGGCCATCGTGCGCCAGCGCCCGAGCTGCTCCAAAAACGCGGCCGCTTTTTTCTTGGCTGCCTCCTCCTCATCCGTTTCCGCCGGCTTTTGCCGGAACAACTGAAGCGCCTCATAAAACGTTCCTTTTGGATCGGCGAGGCGGATCATGGCCAGCTCGTTTTCATCAAAGCGAAACAACGGCGAACGGAGCACAGCGGCGAGCGGAATGTCTTGGTGCGGGTTGTCAATGACTTTCAGAAGCGACAGCATCACCGAAACTTCCGTCGCCTGAAAGTAGCCGGACGATAAATCGGCAGCCGCCGGAATGCCGTGCGCCTGCAGCTGCTCGATCATTTGCGGGGCGTTCGTCATCGAACGGACGAGCACAACGATGTCTCGGTACATGGCACGCCGCGGTTGCCCGCTTGAGCGGTCATGCACATAAAATGGCCGCGACACGATTTCTTTGATTTTCTCGGCCATTAGGCGCGCCTCCAGCTCGGAGCCCTCAAGCTCCGCTGCCTCTTCGTCCTCTTCTTCCGCCGCGCGCTGCCGGTTGATGATCATCACTTCCGGAACAGTATCCGCCCCATCCGGATAATCGGCGCCATACTTAAGCTGGGCTGCTTCATCGTACGCCATCTCCCCAACGGTTTCCCCCATGATTTGTGCAAAAAGGAAGTTCGTTCCGTCCAGCACCTCGGCGCGGCTGCGGAAATTGCGCGCCAAATCAATTCTCATTCCCCCTGCGTCCCCATCAGCGGCAAACCGTTTGTATTTGTCCAAAAACAGCATCGGCTCGGCGAGGCGAAAACGATAAATCGACTGCTTGACATCGCCGACCATAAATAAGTTGCCAGTCCGCTCGCTTCCTTTTTTAACGAGCTGCAAAATCGCTTCTTGCACAAGGTTCGTATCTTGATACTCATCGACAAGCACTTCATCAAACTGCGCTTGGTACTCCAAAGCGGCCGCCGATGGCTGCCATTCGCCCGTTTTCGGGTCGCGCTGCCGCAAAACATGCAGACAATAATGTTCCAAATCAGAAAAGTCGACGATCCCTTTTTCACGTTTCACGGCTTGAAACCTATCGGAAAAAGAGCGGACAAGCGCAACGATCGTCTCAACCGCCGGCTTCATCTCCCGCATATGGCGGATCCAGACAGACGGGGGCAGCGAAAATATGTTGTCGCGCAGCGCTTCCAGTTTCTTCTTCGCCTGGTCGCGAAGCGATTTCGCCTCATCAACGAGCCACTTATCATAGCCATCGCCGCGACAGCCCGGAAGCCGGCCGAACGCCAGCGACTGCAAAGCACGATACAGTCCTTCCCACGATTGCGACCGCCATCTTTCAAGTTCAGCGACAACGGCGGCATCCTCGCGCAGCCGTTTCTCATACGGCCGCGGCCCGCCCGGTTCCTGCGCAAGACGCAACGCCCTTTCGATGAGCCGTTTGGCCGCTGCCAGCTCCATCGCCGCATGTTGGTTGATATAGCGCGATGGCAAAAGCGACTCGGGCGGCGTCTGTTCATCGACCTCATACATGGATACAAGGCCTTTCAGCCATTCATCGGGCGCGGGGTGGGAGCGGGAGAAGTCATGCAACGCGAAAATCATGTCTTGCAGCTCGGCATCGCTCCGGTCTCCGGTGTAAGCATCAATGACGGCAAAAAAGCGCTCATTATCCGCCTTTCCATATTCCTCCTCAAGCAGCTCCTCAAGGACGTCCTCTTTCAGCAGTTCGATTTCTGTCTCATCAGCGATGCGAAACGACGGATCCAGATCGAGCAAATAATAATATTTGCGGATGACATCTAAGCAAAACGAATGGAGCGTCGAAATCGAGGCGCGGTTGAGCAGGCTGAGCTGGCGCCGCAAATGGAGCGAATGCGGCCGCTTGGCGAGTTCGCGCTCGAGCGCCTCGCCGATCCTTGCTTTCATCTCAGCCGCCGCAGCGTTCGTAAACGTGACGACAAGAAGGCGGTCAATATCGGTCGCCTCGTCTTCCGCCGTTACTTTTTGGATGATTCGCTCAACAAGAACGGCCGTTTTTCCAGACCCGGCCGCCGCAGCGACGAGAACGTCCCGGCCGCCGGCCACGATGGCTTTCCACTGTTCATCCGTCCACCGGCTTCCGGCCGGCTTCGGGCGAAACGCAACGCTCAAGACTCTCCCCTCCCTTTCGTTATATTCTTCATCACGTCTTCCCCCGTCTGTGGGGCAAGCTTTCGGAATTCGTTGCCGGACAGCGCCTCGTCAAATTGGCATATGGACTTAAAGGCGCAAAAGTCGCACGCTGTTTTGCTTTTCAGCTTGTACGGGGCAATCGATACAATGCCGTCAGCGATTTGTCCGCCAATATCGGCAAACAGACGGCGGACGTGCTGGCGAAGCGCATCAAAATCAGAAGCGCTCGCGACCGAAGACTGCGAATGAATCGCCCCGCTGCTCGTCAGCCTAACCGGCACAATCAGCGACCGCTGCCCTTTTTCCAATTGACTGTCCATCAGCCGGATTGCCTCCACATCGGCAAGCAGCAGACCGCGCATCCGAAACGGCTCAAGAAGTTGTTTCGCCATCTCCGCTTCATCGTCAAGCCACTGCTTCGCCTTCACAATCGGATTATGGACATGGAAATAGAGCACCCCGGCCGGCAGCGCCGGCTGTTTGACAAGTTGCTCAGCATACGTGAGCACAATGTCCAAATAGGTAAGCATTTGCAACGCCAAACCGTAATACACTTCCGTCAAATCAAGCGTTTTGGCGCTCGATTTGTAATCGATGATGCGAAGAAATACTCCTTCGCTGCTTTCTGCCTTTTCAACGCGGTCGATTCGCCCGACAAGCTCCATAACCGTCCCGTCGCGAAGTTGAAAGCGAAGCGGCGGCAAATCGCCGCCCGGTCCAAACGCCAGCTCGAGCCCGATCGGAACAAAGCCGCTCGCCCGCGCATGCTCGCTCAACACGTGGGTCGTGCGGGCGACAACGTGTTTTAATTTCCGTTTCATATATTCATAGCGAGACGAACTGGACAGCACTTGCTGTTGAATGAGGGGGGCAAGCCGTTCGACCGCTTCATCCGACAGACGCTCGCAATCCGGTTGGGACAGTTCGCTCCAATCAACGTGCTGTTCGCGCAGTCGGTCGGCGATTTGTTTAATGGCCGCATGGAACAACTGGCCGACATCCGGCGCCTCGAGGCGGAAAATGCTTCGCTCCTTCAAGCGCAGCCCGTGTGAAATAAAATGGGCGTACGGGCATTTTTGAAACTGCTCCATGCGCGAGACGCTCGCCTGAATTTTTTTTCCGTACAACCGCCGGCTCCATTGTTTTTTCAACGGCGCGGCTTTGTTTGTATAAAACAGCGCCGACACCGCCTTTTGCACCCTCTCGTTCCATTCCGGGCGGGCGATGAACACGTTGTACACATCCCACCAAAGCGGATCGATGCCATAGTTTCGCTTCCATGCGCGCAGCTGGCTGACCAAATACGTTTGTGTCGCCTGCGGCGCTGTCACAAACGCCTCCGCCTTCTCTTCCGGGGCATCGAACGGATCGTTGCCGCACAAGCGCACCTTCACCTTCGGGAACAGCTCCGACAATTGTTTAATCAGCGGCGATGGCATGAGCGCTTTCCCTTCGCCATCGGCCAGCGGGTATGTAACATACAGCCGTTCGCTTGGACAGGCAAGCGCCAGGTAGATAAAAAACGGATCGTAAAACAGCTGTTCCCGGCTCCCCGGCGCAAGCGCCACACCGAGTTCGCGCAGCTGCTCCCGTTCGATTTCCGCCATAAGCCCATCCTCTTTCGCCCTGGCTGGAATGACGCCATCGTTGGCGCCAATGACAAACGCATACTTCACGCCGATGAGACGCGAACGGTCGAGCTGGGCGACGATCACTTGATCGATGGCCGGCGGCACAAGGGAGAACTCAAGCCGGTCAAGCCCGGCCTCGATAATTTTAGCAAATTCGGCTAACGACAACGGTTCCGCTCCGAGCATTTCAACGTATTGGTCAAGCAAATCGATGACCGCGTTCCACACCTGCTCATGCTGGCGCGCTTCCACGAGGCGGCCTTCCGCTTCCGCCTGCGCGCTCATTTGTTCCAGCTTTTTCGGAATCTGCAATTCTTCTAACAAGAGATATAGCGCCGTGCAATACCCGCGCCCGTCCTTAGCCCGGCGCAAACGGCGCTCAAGGCGGCGGAGCGGGGCGGCCAGCGTCTCCCGCCATTCGTTCAACTTGTCCTCAAATTGCCGTTCTTCATCCGTCTGCGGCACATTCAACCCGTCAAGCGCCCGGTAGCGCCGATACGGCCAGCGCTCGCCGCTCGTCCATTTGTCCCCCTTCACCCCATAAGCAAGAACATAGTTTTCGAGTTTGTCGGCTGCCTCGCGCCACATGACCAAGTCACCGTCCAACGGAAAGAGCAAATCCGTCTTCACAGCGCGAAACACCGCCTCATACCGCCAGTTTGTGGAAATGGTTTCCAAAGCAGCGCGCACAAGTTCAATGAGCGGATGATGGTGCATCGGCTCTTTTTCATCCATAAAATACGGGATGCCAAAATCAAAAAACACCGTCTTCACAAGGTCGCGGTACGCCTCCGTTTGGCGGATGACGAGTGCGATGTCGCGATAGCGCGCCCCTTCGTCGCGGACAAGGCGGATGATTTCCCGGGCGACCGCTTCCAGTTCTGCGCGGCGGTTGGCCGCCTCATAAAGGCAGACCGCACCGTCTTCCGCTTCGTAAGGCGGCAGCGGGCGGCGATGAAACTGCGCCTCGAGATGGGCGAGCGCCCCGCTTTGATGACGTCGGTTTTCCGCGAGCACGACCGGCTCTTCAAGCAAAACATCGTTGGCCAAGGCAAGCTCGCGCAACTGGCGGTACGTCTGCGCCGGCAGATAAAACAAGTCGAGCTCGTCCGGCATCGCACCATCATACGGGCGGTCGACCGTCAGGCAAACGGTGACCCGCCGGCAATGACGAAGAAGCTGCTCAATCACTATGTATTCTTGCGGGGCAAAATGATGGAATCCGTCGATATAAACATCGGCATCACGCAAATAGCAGGAGCGGGGGATTTGTTCGGCGAGCAGGCGCAAATAATCTTCCGAATCGAGGTAATGGCCGCTTAAGCTCCGCTCGAGCTCTGCATAAACGAGCGCGACATCGCTGAGCTTATCGGCCAGCAGGCGCCGTCCCGGCCGGCTCGGCCCGCTTTCCAGCTCCTCGACACGGCGGCGAAGCTCGTCCGGCGTTAAGCAATACCGCTTGCATTCGGCGATCATCTCATGCAGCTGCTCGACAAAACCGCTTTTGTCCGCCGCGCGGCCAAACAGTTTAAGCTCCTGTTTCCGCTGTTCAATAATTTTGCGAATCATCATTTGCACGCCGACATCGTGGACGTGGTAGCGGTTCATGCCTCCCGTCTCCTGCAAGACGCGCCAGGCGAGGCGGGGGAAGCTGAACACTTGGGCGCGGATCATTCCTCCTGCTCCCTCGGTATGGATTAAGGCGTATTCACATTGAAACGTCATCTGCTCCGGAACGAGGTAAACAATCGTCTTTCCTCTCGGATCTTCCTGCAGCTTGCGGCGGATTTCCGCAAGACACATAGCCGTCTTCCCGCTTCCCGATCGTCCAAGCAAAAAGCGAAGCGACACGGCGATCACCACCATTCGTTTCCTTTATCTCTTCTATTTTAGCACATATGTTCGTATTTGGTAAAGAAAAACTGCCTTCCTTGAAAGCAACCGCTCCCTTAGGCAAAACCGTCGCCGCACCTCGATGCGCCATTTTCTCAAAAATGGAAAGCAATCTCCCGAAACGGCCAATAGCGGAGGTCTACCTTGCCGACCACTTGGCTGATTTTGACGAAGCCGAAATGGCGGCTGTCCCAACTGCTGAGCCGATTGTCGCCAAGGACAAAAATGCAGCCGGCCGGCACCCGCTTTTCTCCCGTCACCTCTTCAAGGGTAAAACCGCCTGTCAGCTTCCCGCTAAGGAGTTGCTGCTTATACGGCCGCAAATACGGTTCATCGACCTGTCGACCGTTAATATACAGCACATCGTTTTTGTACTCGATCCGATCCCCCGGCAGCCCGATGACCCGTTTCACGTAATCTTCCTTTTGATTGGCGTGAAACACGACGACATCAAACCGATGAATCGGGGCAATTTCATAACGGATCTTATTGACGATCAGCAAATTGCCGCTTTGCAGCGTCGGCATCATTGACTTTCCTTCCACCATATAATTGCTGAAAACGAAAAAACGGAGCATGGCGACAAACCCGACAGCGGCGAGCCATGGCCAGCGGCGTCCCCGCTTCTTTCCTTGTTTCCGTTTGGTCACTCCCTGTCCTCCTCGCTGCGTTGTTTTTCCGTCAACGAAAATCTTGCCTCTACTCGTTTTCCCGCATACCAAAGCAGCAGCACAACAACAGCGATCGCCGCCGTACGCAACGGCTGGCGGACAAGCGCCACCAAGTCATACCCGATAAAGCTGATCGTAAAAATCATGATCATCTTTCCAAGCAAGACCGCTAATACAAACTGCTGGCGGCTGATGCGTGACAGACCGGCAACGATATTGACAAGCGCCGACGGGGTGAAAGGAAAGCAATACAGCAAAAACAGCGGCCCGAATCCGTGCCGTTCAATCCAGTGCATAAACTGGCGCACTTTTGGATGGCGGCGGACAAAATGAAAGAAACGCTGCTGGCCGATCTTCCGCGTCAGCCAAAAGACGATGAGCGAGCCGAGCGAAGCGCCAATCCAAGAAATGAAAAACCCTTTCCACAACCCGAATGCCGCTGCGTTCGCCATCACAAACACAACCATCGGCAAAATCGGAAAAAACGACTCGAGCAGCGTCGCCGCAATGCCGGGAAATATGCCGAAGGAACGGTAATGGTCGAGTAAGGAAAGCACGTGGTCGAGCGTGAGCCATTGTTTCAAATTTTCCATATTCATCGTTCTTTCTCCATTCAAATGCCGTTTATATTTTTATTTTACACGCTCGGCCGCGCAATTTGAACTTTTGCTTGTGAAAACCCATTTTTTATCATGGCGGTTATTCCGTCACATGCTTTTCTTGCTGCATGCGATATATGTATTGCAGTTTGCGCTCTCTCGCCTCCATTCGCTCCGACAGTTTCGTCCGCAGCTGGGCTGTTCGGTGCAATTGGTTGATGAAAGATTTGCAGGACACATCGAGGACAACGCTTTTCCCGTTGCGGAAGTATACAACCGTCCGCTCATATTTCGCAGGCTCATACCGATAGACATGCATATGCGACAGCCAAACACAGCAGGAATCTTTCGGGGAAGCGGTGGGAAAGAAGTAAATTTCGTTGGACGGTTCAATGGCGATCGGCGCTTTGTGGGTGATGCCGATCACGGCCTTTGTTCCCTCTTTTCTGCCTTGAAAGCTGCAGCCATAATAATCGCAGCTATGTCTAATAATGTCGAGGGGCGTTTGTTTGACAATGTACTCGCCATCTTCCTCGACGACCTTTGCATACAGGTCATTGTTCAACAAATAAGGGAGAATCGCCATCGTATAACGGCTCACGACGAAATGGTTTAGGATGATAAATTCATTTACTTTCATCGTCTCATCTCCTCTCAACGAACTCACCACTCCTATCATACCACCAATAGTTATATTTTTCTATATTTTTAAAAAAGCCAGCGTTTTTTTGCGCAAAAAATCCCATGACGATCGTCATGGGCATTGTCAGGAGTTTTCAAACGTCTGGCCGATTTCTTTCATTGCTAAATACTCGTTCGCTTGCTCGAGCGCCGTATGTTCGCCGACCGAATCGCCTGCATACGTTTCCTCGTTCATCCACGATTGTTCAAAATGGAGATCGGTGCTGACGCGGAATTCGGCAGGGATTAGCTCCGGCAGACTATCTTTTTTCTTTTCCATTTCATCGCCTCCCTCCGTCTATAGAGTGCGCCAGCTTTTTCCTTTTATACGCAAAAAAGCCCGGTCAAACCGGGCTTCCGTCGATATACGGCAATAGCCGCCGTCAAGCGGTCGTAAACTGCTCCTCTTCCGTCGATCCTTTCAAGGCGACGGTGGATGCTTGACCGCCGGAGATGACTTGGGCGACTTCATCAAAATAGCCGGTGCCGACTTCGCGTTGATGGCGCGTTGCAGTGTAGCCATATTTTTCAGCGGCAAATTCTGCTTGCTGCAGTTCGGCGTATGCAGCCATGCCGCGTTCTTTGTAGCCGCGCGCCAGTTCAAACATGCTGTAGTTGAGCGCGTGGAATCCAGCCAGAGTAACGAACTGGAACTTGTACCCCATTTTGCCGAGCTCTTGCTGGAATTTGGCGATCGTTTCATCGTCCAATTTTTTCTTCCAGTTGAACGACGGTGAGCAGTTATAGGCCAGCAGCTTGCCCCGCCCCGGCATCAGCCACGATCGGAACAAAGTAGTCGATGTCTCCACTACCTTCCAAATATTGAATTTGATCAGCGCGCTGCAACGCCTGATTAATGCGTTTGACGACGTGCGGAACACTGTTGGACGGATACAAGCTTTGGTCCGGATACATTTGCCCGGCGAGGTTGGCGTCGGCTGCCACCTGCCATCCACTTAAATAAATGGCTTTCAACCCGGCTTTCACTTGTTGCACGGCCTGATTCCCCGTCAACACACCAAGCGCGTGGACATAGTCTTCGGTATGGAGCAGTTTCCATAGTTTTTCTGCGCCGCGCCGAGCGAGCGTATGCTCAATATCGATCGAGCCGCGCAGTTTAATGACATCTTCGGCGCTGTACGGGCGGACGATCCCTTTCCAGCGCTCTTCATTTTTCCAGCTTTCCTCTAATTGTCGGACACGTTCAGCAAATGACGCCATTTTTCCTTCCCCCATCTCTTTGTTATAATGCATTATTTTTATTTACGGTTTTATTATATAACAGAAAGAGAAAATGCAAGATTTTTTTGAAACTTTCTTTGAATTAGGAAAATAGACACAAACTGTTCGTAAACAACACCGTTTTCCTATCCGTACTTTTGGTATGATCATGAATAGAGGAGTGATGGGAATGAGAAAGTGGTATACGATAGCAACGTGCCTCGTACTGTTCGGAATCGGCGCCGGCATCTTTTACTTTACCGTTTATAAGCCATCTGCCGAGCGCCTTCCCCATGATGTCACAATGGAAACTGCCTGGGGGCGTCCGTATGCGTTCGGCGACTTGCCGCCGAAAGTGCGGCTCGTTGAGTTTATTTATACAAACTGTCCAGATATTTGTCCGAATACGACAATGCAAATGGCGAAACTGCGCGACCGGCTGGAAAGCGCCGGTGTATTTGGGCGGGATGTCGAATTTATCACCATCACGATTGATCCGGCCCGCGACACGAAAGAAAAGCTGCAAACATATGCCCGCACGTTTGGCGTAACCGGCGACGGGCAAGGCTGGGTATTTTTGCGCGGCAGCGAGGACGAAACAAAAAAAACAGCCGACGCCTTCGATTTTCAATACCGAGACCCGGGCAACGGGATGATTGTGCATACAGCGCTCGCGTACTTGCTTGACCGCGATGGCCGCGTCATTGAGCAGGTCGGGATGGGGACTTCGCGGTTTCACGTCGATGACGTATATGAAACCATTATGAATGAGTTGCCGTAATATCGCCGCAACAAACAGGTGTCCCGATCACTCGGGACACCTGTTTGTGCTGGATGATGTGTGTTCCAGGGAAATCCAGCGCCTTTTGCCCCCTTGCCAAAGACAGCATCATTCAAACGACGAGCGAATACAGACTGAGGACCGCAAACGCGGCAAGAACGACGACCATGACATTGGCCCCGAACCAAGCCGCGATGACAGCCGCCGCAAAACCAATGGCTCCGAACACAACATCATCTTGGATGAAAAAAACGTCAGGAATAATGAGCGCCCCAAGCACTGCATACGGCACGTTTTTCAGCACCCCTTGCCAAAACGGCGGCAGCTGGATGCGGCCGAGCAGCACAAACGGCAGCAGGCGGGGCAAGTACGTCACGACTCCCATGCCGATGATCATCCAGACGATCGTGCTATTCATCGCCGTTTCCTCCTTCTTTCGCCAGCCATTGAACGATGACAGCCGACAGCAACGTAGCCAACACGATCGACCATCCTTTCGACAAGTGAAGAACAAACGTGCCGATAGAATTAAACAAAGCGGACAGCCCCGCCAGCCATACGATTTTCCGTTGCTTTTTCAACGCCGGCACAAGCAGCCCGATAAACATGGCGTACAAGGCGATCGACATGCTTTCCTGTAGGCTTTCTGGCAGGCTCGCCCCTACGGCATGCCCAATGCCGGAATTGACCACCCAGCTGCCGTACGCCATGGCAATCAATCCAAACATATACGAAGCGTTGACCGTCCCCTCTTTCATCGCGGCCACTGAAAACGTTTCATCGGTGATGCCAAAGGCGTACAACGCTTTTTTCCAAAATGCATCCGGCTCGGCTTTTTCGCTCAGGGAAGCGGACAGTGACATACTCCCACCACCTACGCTTCGCTTAGAGGTGGGGGCTTCTCGGGTAATCCCATCTCATGATGGGAAGTTGACCGAGCGATCCCCGTGTGCCCCACGGTTCGAGGACAAATTAGACGATCGCCAATCGTTTCATGCCCTCATGTTTGATATTGATGGCCGCATTGACGTCCCTGTCGCTCTCGAATCCACATTCACAACGGAATGTCCGTTCAGAAAGCGATAGAGACTCCTTGACTCGACCGCAACACGAACACGTTTTGGACGAGGGGAACCATTTGTCGATTTTGATCAGCTTCTTCCCCTGTTCGGCCAGCTTGTACTGAAGGAAAGTGGTGAACATGCCCCAGCCGTTGTCATGAACGCCTTGACCGAAATGGAGGGCTTGTGACATCCCTTTCATGTTGAGGTTTTCGATGACCACGCAATCATACCGTTTCGCTAATTTGTGCGACTCCTTATGCAGAAAGTCCTTGCGCTGGTTGGCAATTTTCTCATGCAGCTTCGCTACTTTCAGACGCTGTTTGTGCCAACGATTCGAGCCTTTCTTTTTACGAGACCATTTACGCTGTTCTTTCGCTAATGTTTCCAATGCTTTGCGATAGAATCGAGGATAATTGGCTCTCTTACCCTCGCTATCGACATACAACGTACTCATGGAAAAGATCCATGGGCAATGGTTTGCCCTCCACCCAGGGATGAAAATCCCCCTTTTCTTCCCATAATGAAGAATAGGCGCAAACAGTTCAACAGGACGTTATGCTTAATGGTGGCTTAGACCCTGTACGGAAAAGTGTTTGAATCCACTGGGTGCACCACCCATTGTCCGCCCTTTCCCGATGCGGAGGAAAGGTGACGACGAACGGAAAACTGCCGCATTTCTCCCGTGGATTCGCTGTTTGCGCACTCGATCATCGAAAAGGAGGATTTTCATCATGGATGTCATCTATCCTCGCTGCGCAGGATTGGATGTTCATGCCGAAACCATCGTCGCCTGCGCGCTATGGGAAGAAGATGGACACATTCAAAAGGACATTCAAACCTTCTCCACGTTCTCGAAAGGACTTGGCGACCTGCTTGAGTGGCTCGAAGAACATGGCGTTACCCATGTCGCCATGGAATCCACCGGCGTGTATTGGAAACCGGTCTTCGCCTTCCTCGAGGGCTATGTCGACTTGACWYTGGCCAATCCGCAGCGGATCAAAAATGTCCCGGGAAGAAAAACCGATGTCTCGGACGCCGAGTGGATCGCCAAGCTGCTCCGCCATGGACTCGTTGAAAAAAGTTTCGTCCCCCCAGCGGATATTCGCGAATTGCGGGATTTTACCCGYCTCCGCAAAAAGTGGGTCGGACAGCTGACTTCGGAGAAAAACCGGATTCAAAAAGTGCTCGAGTCTTCCAATGTCAAACTCGGCTCGGTCCTCTCCGATCTCTTCGGCGTTTCCGGAAAAGACATCCTCGCCCGGCTGCTKGAGAAGGGATACGTGGACAAGGACGAGTTGGATCAATGCCTGCGCGGAAGGCTCAAAAAGAAAAAGCAAGCGGTGTACGATTCGCTGCTCGGCACCTTGACCGAACACGAGCTCCGTCTCCTTCGCCTCTTGTGGAAACACGTKGAGGAATTGGAGCGGCTCATCGAAGAAGTCGACCARCACATCGACCGCCTGCTCGAGCCGTATCGCGAGGAAGTGAACCTGCTGATGACCATGCCCGGAGTGAAAAAACAAACCGCCGCCGTCATCATCGCCGAGATGGGAACCGACATGAGCGTCTTTGAAACGCCGGAACGGGCGGCTTCATGGACTGGATTGTCCCCCGGCAACCATGAAAGCGCCGGAAAGCGAAAGAGCACGCGCACGACAAAAGGCAATCCCCATCTCCGATCGGCGTTATGCGAGGCGGCATGGTCAGCAGCTCGATCCAAGACGCATCCCTTGTCCCGAAAGTTTTGGTCGTTGGCGGCCCGGTGCGGGAAGAAAAAAGCCCTCATCGCCATTGCTCGGCGGATGTTGGTGATCATCTTTTGCATGATCTCCCGCAAAGAGCCGTTCCGCCAACCACAACTTATTTAGTCTAGCCAAAAGGCAGACAGGTTATACGAGATGCCTAAAATCGGGCACCTCTGCTTTCCTATTGCCTTTTTTGGCCATTTTCAGTATACCCTCACGGATCAGGAGCGTATACCGCACTCACCAAGTGGTGGGGATTTTCACGGAAAAAGAGACAATTTTAGGCTATACCTAACCAAAATTCATCTCCCACTTTCACTTCGTTTAGAAGTGGAAGACTTCTTTCGGAAAGATGTTAAAATTATGGTAAAACCCGCCTTTCGACGTATCGCTTTCCGCAACGATGCGGTCGACCGTCACGCCGTGGTAGCCGTATTTCTCAAATAAATGAAGCGCCGTATCGATAATGCGGTCTCTGAGCGGTTTGTCAGCCATAGAAAATCCCCTTTGCCATTTATAATACACTATTTTCTGAAAAAGTGAAATATTTTTTGTTTTTCCTTTACCATACCCGAACTGCACCATGATTGTCAACCATTGTTTCTCATGACCAACACGGTCGTACAGGGCCTGCTGATACATAATGGCCGCCATGTTTTCAAATGATAAAGATGGAGGTGGCTTCGATTGGAACCGATGCTATGCCCAAACTGCAAAACGAACCGGACGCGGTTTCATCTCATTGAGCAGCACCCGCGTGCGGTCAAGCTCGATCCGCACACCGGCGACATCGAGCACGAATACACAAACGAAGCGCTCGAACCGTTCCATCTCCCATACCGCGGCCCGAGCTACCGCGTCCAATGCGGCGTCTGCGGGCTGATCGAAGATGCGGACATGTTCATTCAGCGCGCTAAATCGTCTCCATTGAGGTGATTCGATATGGCGAACAAAAAACAAACACCTTCTTCCATCGCTGACCAAAAACAGCTCGTCAACGACAAGGCAAAAGCGATGCGGGAGCACGGCGGCGAGCACATTCGCCGCGGCACGCCCAACGGCGCAGACGGACAATAACCGCCAGCCTGCTTTTGTACACAAGCAAGCTGGCGGGACTTCCTCCCTTCTAACGGTACATCGCCCACAATCCGATATCGCGAAAACCAAGGCGATGGTAAATGCGGCCGGCGTCTGGATTGTCATAAAACAAGCACGGCATCTTCCTTTCAGCGAGCAAATCGCAAACGAGCTTCGCCACGACGGTGCTGGCATACCCTTTCCCTCGATGCTCCTGATCCGTGCAGACACCGACGATCATCGCCGACAATGAGAATTGAACGACGGATCTTGCCGCAAAAACGAAAATACTTGTTGATCGTCTTCGGCCGTTAACCGGCGAATCATAGAATTCCCCCGCTTTTCGAATGATATTTTTTCCATTATACTATGCATCATCCCTGTTGCCAATGGCATTTGTGGCGTCAAACCGAGAGGACTGCCGATGCCCCTAAGTCTGCATCGGCCAACTGCAAAGAAAGGAGGAAGCCCGCTCTCAAAAAAGCGAGGCGACGATGCCGATGAAGTTTATTGATAATCTGTACGAATACTATAAAGATCGACTGACCGGGGATGAAGAAGATGCCGAAGCGGTGGCGATGTCGATTTTAGATGAACTTAGCCGCCGCGATGTGCTCAAGCTGATTGGTGAGATGACTGATGAAGAGCTTCTCGGCATGTTCGGTTTGTATGTCCTGGAAAGCTTGAAAGCGAAAATGGCCCGCGAAGGCCTCGGCGCGACGCGGCCGCAAGATGCGCCGCGCGTGCATTGACAAAACAAAACGGCTGTCCCCCATGTCATAAGGAACAGCCGCTATGTTGGGCAAATGATGGTTTCGTATTCATGTGGCAGCCCTGTGAACATGATTTCGAAGACGGCTTTTCCACTGTTTGCTTAACAGACAGTGGCGAAACACAAACCGTTTTCCCACGCGCGCTCATCGGTAAAACTGTACATCATAGCCTTCTTTCAACAACACTTGGTAGATTTGCTGAATGTGGTCTTCGTTTTTTGTCTCGAGCGAAAAGTGAATTTCCGCCTGACCTGGCAGCACTTTGGCGCCGATGCGCTGATGATGAATCGACATCACGTTTGCCTCAAGCTCCGCAATAATGCGCAGCAGCTTGTTCAACTGGCCCGGCTTGTCGGAGATGACCGTTGTAAACGTCACAAATCGTCCGGCTTCGACGAGCCCCCGCTCGATGATGCGGGAAATGAGCGTCACATCGACGTTGCCGCCGCTTAAAATGGCGGCGACTTTTTTGCCGCGAAACGGCAGCTTTTGATACAACAATGCCGCCAGCGGACAAGCTGCCGCCCCTTCGATTAACAGCTTGTTCCGCTCGAGCACATACAGCATCGTCCGTGAAATTTCCGCCTCTTCCACGCACACAACGCCATCGACGTATTGCTCAATGTATTGGTACGTAATATTGCCCGGCTTTTTCACGGCAATCCCTTCGGCGATCGTATTCGATGCGGCAATGGAGACGGGCTGTTTATGGCGTATGGCCGCCGTCATGCCTGGGCAAGCCGATGACTCAACGCCGTACACTTCAACCGACGGCTTCAGCTGTTTTAACGTAAGCGCCACCCCCGCAAGCAACCCGCCGCCGCCGACTGGACAAAGAACGACATCGACGTCGGGAAGCTGCTCGATCAGCTCTAAGCCGATCGTCCCTTGGCCGGCCATCACCGCCAAGTCGTCAAACGGATGAACGAACGTCATCCCCCGCTCACGCTGCAACTCTAACGCATATTCCAAAGACTCGTCAAACACATCGCCGTACAGCACGACTTCCGCCCCGTAGCTTTTCGTCGCTTCAATTTTGCTGAGCGGCGCCCCTTTTGGCATGACAATCGTGCAAGGAATGCCGAGCATGCCGCTTGCGTAGGCGACCCCTTGGGCGTGGTTGCCGGCCGAGGCGGCGATGACGCCGCGCGCCCTTTCTTCTTCCGTGAGCGACATAATTTTATTGAATGAGCCTCTCACCTTAAACGAACCTGTTTTTTGCAAATTTTCCAATTTCATATACACGTCATTGCCGGACAGCCGGCTGAACGTCTGCGAATGCTCAAGCGGCGTTTGGTGGACGATGCCTTTCATTTTCGCTCGCGCTTGTTCAATGTCTGTTAACGTCAACATCATCAAACCACCCTTTCCGATCGGGCGACCGGTTCTTGTTCACCCCGCTTTATTATATACAAAACATTCCATCACCGACAAATGTTACTTTTCTTTAGTTGGTTTTGGATTATTTTTAGCATATAGTTTTGTTGCATAAAATCATGTTCAACAAACATCGCTGCAACCCGCTTCCTTTGTCAAACCGTTTGAACGTTGGACTTGTCCCAAAACATCAGAGTGTTTCTAGAGGAAGAGCTGTCTACGGTCTGTTCTTTTTCTTTTGTGAATATTGTTTATTTAGAACATTGTTCTATAGATTTGGCCAATTGCCAACGGGAAAAAGCGGCCAAAAAGATCGGCGATAGGCAAACGCGAAGGAATTTGCTAATATGAAAGAAAAGCATTCGGAAGACGAAAGGATGAAACGGTTGTGACGAAAAAGTTGTACTATACGGCGCCGGATGTTGACGTGTGGACGACAACGGTGACAAGCGTCCGCCAAGACGGCGAAACATACATTGTCACCTTGGCGGAAACAGCGTTTTACCCGGAAGGCGGTGGCCAACCGTCTGACGCCGGCACGATCGCCGGCTTGCCGGTGCTCGATGTGTTTGACGAAAACGGGGAAGTGTATCACCGCCTTCCTGCCCACCCGGGAATGGGCGCCGTTTCATGCGTCCTTGATAGGAAACGGCGCCGCGATCATACACAACAGCATAGCGGCCAACATGTATTATCCGCTGTACTCGTTGAACAGCTCGGCGCCGAAACAGTCGGTTTTCACCTTGGGCGCGAGGTCGTCACAATCGACATCACGGCGGGTGCGCTGACGGAAGCAGACATGCTGGCAGTGGAAAACCGGGCCAACGAACTCATTTACGCGAATCTCCCGGTCGAGACGTATTGGGTGACGCCGGAAGAAGCAGAACGGATGCCGTTTCGCAAGCGTCCCGATGTCCAAGGTTCTGTCCGTGTTGTCGAGATGAAAGGGATCGATTTGTCGGCGTGCTGCGGCACCCATGTGAAACGCACGGGCGAAATCGGCGTGATCAAATTGCTGAAAGCAGAGCGCCATCGCGGCATGACGCGTCTTTCCTTTCTTTGCGGCGGCCGGGCGCTTGCCGACTACCAGCAAACCCACCGCGTCGTGCAGGCGGCAGCAGGTCGGTTCGGGACAAGCCGCGATCAGCTGCTCGACGTGATCGCAAAATGGGAACAAGAGAAAAAAGAATGGGAAAAACGGCTGCGCCAATACGAGGCAATCGTCTTTGCCGTCGAAGCCGAACGGGCCGCCGCCGAATCAGGACGTGCAGTGATTGGCTGTTACGACCAATATGGGGCAAAAGAACTGCAAATGATCGCCCGTCTGATCGCCGACCGTTATGGCAAAACCGCGCTTCTCGCCTCCACCTCCGATTGGCGCGCCGTGATCGCCAAAGCACCGTCTTCCTTGCTCCATGCAGGGAACTGGCTGAAAGAACAAGCCGCCCTGTTTGGCGGCAAAGGGGGCGGCAACGAGCGGCAGGGGCAAGCTGCTTTTCCGTCCCTTGAGGCGCTTAGCCAGTTCCTTTCCCGCGTGGAAACGGCAGTCATCGATTGACGGCTCCTGCCCGCACCGCCCGGTTGCTTCGATTCGTTTCGTCCTCCCGTCGGATCGATGCGATGTCCGCCATAGCCGACGGAGGGCGGTTTTTGTAAAATGAAAAACGAAATGTGCAGCTAAGGAGTTTGAAGAGATGAACGATCGACTCGTACAATCGCAAATCGAAGAGCTCGAACGAAAGCTGCGCGCTTATGAGCGGCTCATCGAAACGCTTCCGTTTCCGTTCACCTTTGCCGATTACGAAAGTGGAATCGCCATCGAAAAAAAGCGCGGCGACGTCCGGCCGCACCTTCGCACCATTCCACCGTCCCTTGAAAAGGAAGCCAAATGGCAGTGGGATATTGACTTGTATCACGACGTACCGTTTGAAAAAGTGGAAGCCTTTTTGACGCCGCTGCTCGATCTCGTGCCGCACCATATCGTTTTTGTCGACGACAAAGGGATCATCACGCTTTGCAATTTGCAGGCGGCCATTGACACGGGCGTCGAGCGCGACGCCATCATCGGCAAACATATTCGCGAGCTGCTGAAGCTGCCTGACGAGCTGATCGCAACGCTCGAATCGCTTGAAAAAGGCGAGCCGCTCTACAATCACGAGGTGCTCGACCGATTTTACGGCATCGTCAACACCCGTTTTATTTACAACGATGACGGATCGATCAAACGAGTCATCAGTATGTTTCAGTCGCTCAATATGATGAAAGAAACGGAAAAGCTCGCCGTCGCCGGCCGCATCGCCGCCGGCATCGCCCATGAAATCCGCAATCCGCTGACGACGGTGCGCGGCTATTTGCAGCTGCTCAAAACCGAGCTGCCAGACCGGATCGCCTCGCTCGTCGAACGCCTGCTCATTCCTGAGCTTGACCGGGCAAACGGCATCATCACCGACTTTTTAAACATCGCCAAGCCGGCGGACGTGAAGATGGAAACGTTCCGGCTGCACCGTTTTTTGCGCGACGATGTCGGCGTTCTGCTGCAGAGCGAGGCGTTGCTGCACAGTGTGAACGTCCATTTTGACCTCGACGAACAACTGGACGATTACGAAATGAGCGGCGACCGCCGCCAGCTTTTGCAAGTGTTTTTAAACTTATTCCGCAACGCTGTGGAAGCCAAAGTGGCCAAAACGATGAATGTCACGGTGAGCAGCCGGAAAGTGAACCATATCGTCCAGCTTCGCTTCTGCGACGATGGGCCCGGCATTCCGCCGTCGGTCATCGACCATGTTTTCGATCCGTTTTTTTCAACGAAGGAAACGGGAACTGGGCTCGGCCTGTCGTTATCGAAAAAAATCGTCGAACTGCATCGCGGGACGATGAAAGTGCAAAGCGATGCACGCGGCACTTGTTTTTTGATCGAATTTCCGCTTTGCAGCCAACCGCCGTTTCTTTCGTCGTAAATTGCTTCCGAAGAGGGAGGCCATCCCGGCTTCGGAAACGATGAGGTTGATGATTTAGAACAATGTGTCACTTTATCATAGAAAAAGGGGGAACGATTATGACCACGCCCGCTCCGCCCAACGGCAAATGGCGGCGCCTGTTCGCCTTGTTTCTTCCCATTTTCGTTTCGCAAACGGGCCAATATGCCATGAACTTTGTCGATGTCGCCATGTCCGGCCACGCGAGCGCCGAAGATCTTGCCGGCGTCGCGATCGGCTCCAGCCTATGGGTGCCGGTGTGGACCGGCGTCGGCGGCATTTTGCTCGCCTTGTCCCCGATCGTCTCGCATCATCTCGGCGCCGGACGCCATGACTCAATCGCCCGCGCCGTCACCCAGGCGCTCTACTTGGCTGTCGCGCTTGCTGCTGCCATTGTCATGGCCGGCGCCGCTTCTGTGCCGTTGATCTTGAAACAGATGTCTTTGGACGAAAACGTTCGGCATATCGCCTTTCATTACTTACGCGCCTTGTCGTTTGGGATCGTCCCGCTGTTTCTTTATTCTGTGCTCCGCTATTTCATCGATGCACTTGGGCAAACGAACGTGACGATGTGGATTACGCTCACCGCCTTGCCGATCAATATGCTGTTCAACTGGCTGTTGATTTACGGGCATGGCGGGTTTCCGCGCCTTGGCGGCATCGGCACCGGCTATGCGACAGCGATCACGTACGCATACTGCTTCGCGGCCGCTGCCTTTGCCGCGGTGAAATTTCGCCGTTTGTCTCCCTATCGCGTGCTCGTCCGTTTTTACCGTCCGTCATGGGCCGCATGGAAAGAGTTGCTGAAAACCGGGGTGCCGATCGGATCAGCCATCTTTTTTGAAACGAGCATTTTCGCTGCGGTGACGCTGCTTGTCGGCCGGTTTGGCACCGAAACAGTCGCTGCCCATCAAAGCGCCCTCAACTTCGCTTCCTTGTTGTATATGATTCCGCTCAGCTTATCGATGGCGCTGACGATCGCCGTAGGCGTTGAAGCTGGGGCCAACCGTTATGAAGCGGCCAAACAATATTGCCTGATCGGCATCACCCTCGCCTTGGCGGTCGCTGCCGCCGCTGCATTGTTTCTTTCCATCTTCCGCGGCGATGTTGCTCGACTGTATACAAACGATCCGACAGTGGCGGCGTTGACGGGGAAATTTTTGCTCTATGCGATCTTCTTTCAAGTTTCCGATGCCATCGCCGCTCCCATCCAAGGAGCGCTGCGGGGCTATAAAGAGGTGAACGCTGTTTTTTGGTCCGCTCTTCTCGCCTATTGGGGCGTTGGCCTTCCGCTTGGCTGCGCGCTCGCTCTCTTGACTGCCGCCGGAGCGTTCGGCTATTGGATCGGCCTGATCGCCGGATTGGCAGCAGGTGCTCTGTTTCTCAGCTTTCGCCTGCGGGCCGTTTGGCGCAGACATGACAGCGGGCGTGCGCCGCTCGCCTCCTAAACGGCCGCTGCCCAAACACGGGCTGTTTTTCCTGAACCGAAACACCGCATAAATCGTTGTTTGCGCATATGCAGTCATAGGAAAAGGTGTCCCGCTCCTTTTGGGACACCTTCGCTTTTCATACAACGCCATTCATCCGCCCGACCAACCATGCAGTGATCGTTTTTATTTTTTTATTTTTCCCCCTGCGGCGACGGCTGCTGTTTCATATACGCGAGCACGTCAAGATCGATTTTCCCTTCTTCTAGTTCGCGTTCCTCAAAGTTTTCTGTATGTATATACGCTTTCAGCGCTTCGTGAAGCGCCTCGCTGTCGGCGGCGCGCTCTTTCGGCAAGTAGCCGAGCCGGATCAAGTGGAAAGCCGCCTCTTCCTTGACCGCGCCTTCCATTACAGCCACTTTTTCGGGGCGCGGTTTCTCAAAATAAAGCTGGCGCAGCTCATACAGGCGAATGAGCTCCTCGATCGGCCTCGGGTGGTCGTCAACGCGCAAATCGATATAGCGGTCATTGTACCCGCCATAGCCGCCCCTTTCTTTCACAACGAGCAAGGCAGCCGACTGTTGCCCGCGGCGGTCGCCCCCCGCCGCCTGACCAGCTTGAAGCGCCTTTAGCAATCGCTCGGCGAGCGGCCCTTTGGCCTGCTCGAATGTTCTTCCCATCGCCAGCACCGTTTCCTCCCCGGCTAAAATATTGCCTTGCGCTGCATAGTTCGGTCCGGTAATGCCGCCCGCCCACGGGTAACATTTTTTTCCGGTGAACGTTGCTGCCCGTCCTTTCGCATCCACGATGCCGACCTGGCGCAAATCGCGCTCGCTGTCATCGGCAACGAGCAACTCAAGCGTTTCTTGCGCCGTTTTCCCTTGTTCCATCCATTCGAGGCCGCGTGGGCCGTATGACGTGTTGGCATATGACTGCGTCGCCACGGCGCCGACGCCCGCTTTCGCCCACGGAACAACCGCACCAACGCCTAAAAATTTCGATTGAACAGCGATGCCAAGCTCCCCGGTCGCCGGATCGAACGCGACGATCGAAAACGTCGCGACGATGTCTTTTGCAATATGTGTCATTTCCCCGTCCTCCATATGCTTTCCATTTTCTCATCGTTTATGATTTCTCCACTTCCTTTCGTTGTTCCTGCCTGTTCACAAAAAAAGCGGGGGAAACAGCCGTTGCCCGGCCGTCTCCCTCCGCATGCCCATCATCCGCCTAGCACCATGTTGCCCCGACGATAATGAGCAAAATAAACAAAACGACGATCAGCACAAAGCCGTAGCCGTAGCCGCCATAACCCGGATAACCGAAGCCATAGCCGCCCCAGCCGCCATAAAAGCCGCATGTCATATTCGTCACCTCCTTGCTAGCAAGTAGGGTTCGTTAGTACACCCAACCACCGATACATGCGCATCCGACAATAATCAACAAGATGAACAGAACGACGATCAACGCGAATCCGCCGCCGTAAGCTGCACCCATTTGCCAACACCTCCTTTGTTTTTGTACTAGTAGACTATTCACAAACCAGGAAAATGGTTAGGGGTTTCGGCAAAAATAGGTATTTGCCGTAAAAACAAAAAAACGGCCCGTTCTCGGACCGCTTTTATGCTTTAAGCGAACTTCGCTTCCATTTTTTCTGCCCTGGCGCTTGCTTGATTTGAACAACGGAAAACACGATAAGCGCCGTCCAAATGCAGCTGAATGCGTACAAATGGGCTCGCGTAAACGGTTCGCCGAACAAAAAGACACCAAGGAGAAGACTAATCGTCGGCGACTAGCCGCACTGTTTGACCCGTCTTCCCCTTCTTTTCCGTCCGGCTTCCTACCAGGCGACACATACACAACCGACAATAATCAACAAAATGAACAAAACAATGACGAGCGCATAACCGCTGCTGACCAAACTGCTCATGGCGGACACCTCCTTGGTCCCGTTGATGGGACCATCATATGCGTCCGCCCGCCCAAACGACCGGGCCAACGCCCATTTTTGCAAGCTGGCGCCTATTTTTCTTTCGTCCCAGTCTCCCCCCACCAACCTTTGCGCTTAAAATACAGGGCAATGAGGACGGCGACGGTCGCCATCAGCAGCAGGGCGAACGGATACCCGTACCGCCATTTCAGCTCGGGCATAAACGAAAAATTCATGCCGTAGATACCGGCAATAAACGTCATCGGCAAAAATATGACGCTCACCAATGTCAATGTTTTCATAATGACGTTCATATGATCGGATTTGAGCGACAGTTGCAAATCGAAAATGGCGGACAATGATTCCTTAAACGCGTCGAGCGCCGCCGGCACGCGGGTGAAACGGGAGGCCACCTCATCGATGTATGGATTCGTTTCCGCGTTGATGTACGGCAGCTCGGCATGGCGGATCGTTTTGATCGCCTCTTCCTGCGCTTCGGCCACTTGCCGCAGCTCATGAAGATGGGTTTTCATCCGGTAAATTTCACGCCCGATTTCATTGGCGAACGGCGTCGCAAACACTTGCCGCTCAAGCGCCTGAATGCGGTCGGCGATTTGGTCGATCACCTGCAAAAAGCGAGCGACGGCTAAGTCCAGGAAATGGTAAAGAACATATCCAGGGTACAGCGCCTGATCGCGATGATCCAACAGCCGTTCTTTCACATGGCCGATAAACGGGTCATCTTCATCCATATAACTGATGATATGCCGCTCGGCGGCAAGCAGGCGAATGTTTGCCGTTCGGCCGGACGGACGGATGATAAACAACGATACAAAAAGGAATCCTTCGTACTCATCGACCAGTGGAATGTCTGTTCCACCTATAAGCCGTTTTCGGGCGAGCGGATGAATCGACAGCGAGGAGAGGAGCCGTTCCAAATCCGGCTTGGCGGCGGCGGTGAAATGAAGCCAGCACGACTGGCCGCCCGCCGGCGCATGCCGTTCGTATATTCCGCCAAGCGGCAAGCGGGGGTTCGGATGGATGGCCATACACGAGTCTCCTTTCTAACTGATGCGTTTATTCGTATTGTTTGCCGTTTGCCGAAAAACTACTCCTCGCCGGCCGCCGAAAAAACGGCCGGAACATCGGCGCAGCAACGCCGCCCCGTGCCCGCCGAAAGCCGCTTTTGTCCGCCGAATGGAACGATGCCTTAACAAAGCAGGAGCGTCCATCGGACGGCAGCATTCGAAAAAAAAGGAGGACCATCCCTCCCTCTTGATCGGCAGGCGGTTGGGGCGCGACGGCCGCGCCCCCGTTTGCTTGGCCTCCGCTCAGCGCACCGCTTCCGGCTCCACATGAACGTGCGTCGCCCGGATGTTATGCCGTTTTTTCATTAAACGCTCGACCTCGTCGGCAATTTCATGGCTTTTCACTACCGTCAACTGCGAATCGACGCGGATGGTTACTTCGAGCACAACGTCATCGCCGAGCATGCGCGCCTTAATATCCGCGACATCGCGCACCCCGCTGACCGCAGCGATTTCTTGCCGGTAAATGGCGAGCTTTCTTTCATCAAACCCGTCGGTCAACGCATGGGCCGTTTCCATAAACACCTCCCACGCCGTCTTGCAAATGAGCACACCAATGACGAGCGCCGCCAACGGGTCAAGCCATGCCCACTCAAGATGCGCGCCGACAATCCCAAGCGCGGCGCCAATGCTGACGAGTGCATCCGATAAGTTGTCTTTCGCTACGGCCGCCAGCGCCATGCTGTTCGTCCGCCGCGCCAGCCGCACATTGATGACATAGATGATGAACATCACTGCTGCTGAAGCAAGGGCGACCGCTGCCGCCAGCCAATCGGGGGCGGCCTCCCTCCCGCCGCCAAGAAGCGTGCGGGCGCCGTCTGTAATCACATCAATACCGATGGACATCATGAAAAAGGCGGCCAACAGCGACGAAATGTTCTCCGCCCGCGAATGTCCGTACGGATGATTGCGGTCGCGCGGTTTTTTGGCAATTTTCATGCCGATATAGACAGCGACGGAAGCCATCACATCGCTCAAATTGTTCCATCCGTCCGCTTTCACTCCGTCCGATCCGGCTGCCGCCCCGGCCAAAAGCTTGCCGGCTGCCAGCAGAAGATAGATAAAGAGGCTTAACAACACCCCAGCCTCCGCCCGTTGTTTCCGTTCCACTCCATTCACCAACCTAGCGTTCTCGTTCTTGCACGTATCAGTGTACCAGCTTGATAGCGGTTGGGTCTATAGCAACAAAATTGCTTTTTTTCATGAGTATAGGGACAAGCCAATTTTTTTGCTCAAAGACAAAAAACGGCTCTCTGGCATATGATAAACCAACTGAGTGAAAAAGGAGAGAATGCCATGATGACGTATTTGGACTGGTTGGCGGACATGGGGATTGACGGCGCCCACCCCGGCGGTTTTGAGTTGACAAAACAAATCTTACGTAAACTTAATATTGACCGCTCAACCGCCGTGCTTGACGTCGGCTGCGGCACAGGGCAGACAGCGGCGTATATCGCTAGACAGTACGGCGCGGACGTGACGGCCATCGATCTCCATCCCAAAATGATCGCCAAGGCGAAGCAGCGTTTCGGTGCCATGGCGGTTCCGGTTCGCCTGCACCAGGCTTCGGTCGAATCGCTGCCGTTTCCCGCCGGCACGTTTGATCTTGTCCTTTCCGAATCGGTGCTCGCCTTTGTTTCAGTGCCTGCTGCCCTTGATGAAATCTGCCGCGTGCTGAAGAAAGGGGGCACATTCATCGGCATCGAAGCATGCCATAAGCGGCTCACCGCCGCCGAGCAGCAGCGGATCGCCGCGTTCTACGGCTTCAAGCGGCTGATGACGCCCGGCGAATGGAAAAAAACGCTTGAACAAAACGGATTCCGCTGCCGCCATTTCTTTTACAAAACGGCGGCGGAGGCGGCGGGCGAAGGGGCGCCGGCCGTCATCGTCTTCCCGACGACGCCGGAGATGGCAAGCATGTGGCAGAAGCATCAGCAGCTGACAGCGCAATTTACCGACCGGCTCGGGTACTGCGTGTTTTGGTGTGAGACATAGGGGCTGCAACAAACGAACACGGGTGCTGACTCAAAAGCCCCTTTTTGATGAAATGGAACCGAAAGTATGTAAAAAAGAGACCACCTCTGAAACCCTTGGTTTTACCGGGCTTTTCGCGGTGGTCTGTTTTTCCATGCTGCCCTAGATAGAAGCATTGCCGCTCTTTTGGGCCAGCCCCGTCTTTACACTTTTTTTACCGCTTGAAAATATTCTTCCATTGTCATGCCGCGCTCTTTCATCACGGCGGCGGCCTTCCGCCCGACATAGCGAAGATGCCACGGCTCATACTTGTAGCCGGTCACCGCTTCCTTCCCTTTCGGATAGCGGATGATAAACCCGTATTCGTGCGCGTGGGCAGCGACCCACTGTCCTTCTTTTGTCGCCCCGAACGCCTCGGTCAGCTGGCAGCCGATCGACCGGCTGCTAATGTCGACTGCAAGCCCTGTCTGGTGTTCGCTTTGTCCCGGGTGGGCGACGGCCTGGACGGCGTTTTTCTCCCCTTTTTGCCGCACCTCCTCCGCAAAAATCGCCTTCTGCCGCTCATACGACCGGTAAGCGGACACCATGACAAGCTCGATGCCATCGCGGCGGGCGGCGGCAAACATTTCTTCGAGCGCGGCGGCCGCCTCGGCCCGCATACGCCGCTTTTCTGCATTCGGGTCGGCAAACGAAAACGGCACGCGCGGCACAACCAAATCGGCCGGCTTGTAACCGGACGGAAGCGACTGCTCTTTATTGACGAGCACCAAAATGTTGTCCGGATTCATAATGACCTTTTGGCCGTTTCGCACCTCGATGACGTTCCAATATTTCGCTTCAAGCTGCAAATCCGGGTCAACCGGCCGGTTGAGTTCCTCTCGTTCATGAACGCTGGGCGGCGCCGTATGTTCCGCCGTCTGCCCGGGCGAGCCGGCCGCGCCGCCGTCACCGCTTCCTCCCGTTTGGCAGCCAACGAGCAACAGGCACATAAGCGCCGCCGTTTGCCAACGCTGATTCATTCATCTTCCCCTTTTCTGTTTCCCGGGGCGCACCGAACAGCCGCCGCATCATCAGCTGCTGCGAACCGCCGCTTCGAGCGCCACCTCGATCATTTCGTTAAACGTCGTTTGCCGTTCTTCGGCTGTCGTCTCCTCGCCGGTTAAAATATGGTCGCTGACCGTCAGCACCGACAGCGCCCGGCAGCCGAATTTGGCCGCCAACGTATAGAGCGCCGCCGTTTCCATCTCGACGGCCAATACGCCGTAGCGCGCCCACGTTTCCCAGTTTGGTTCGTCGTTGTAAAACATGTCGGCGGTAAAGACGTTGCCGACTTTGAGCGCCAATCCTTTTTCCATTCCAACGTCGTATGCCGTCCGCAGCAAGTGGAAATCCGCCGTCGGCGCATAATCGCGGCCGCGGAAAATGAGACGGTTCATGTTAGAATCGGTGGATGCGCCGATCGCCAAAATGACGTCACGCACGCGCACATCCGGTTGAATGGCGCCGCATGTTCCGACGCGGATGAGCGTCTTTACTCCATAGCTTTGGATCAATTCGTTGACATAAATCGAAATGGACGGCACTCCCATCCCCGTCCCTTGGACGGAGACGCGATGCCCTTTGTATGTCCCCGTAAATCCGAACATGCCGCGCACTTCATTGTAGCACACCGCCCCTTCCAAAAACGTCTCGGCAATGTATTTGGCGCGCAGCGGGTCGCCCGGCAGCAAAATGCGTTCGGCGATGTCCCCTTGTTTGGCTCCGATATGTACGCTCAAACTCGATTCCTCCTTATGACTTTGAACGGTTATGGTTCGGCCATGCCCTTGTTTATCATATCATATGTTTGCGGAAAATGGCAGTCTTGCCTCGAGTAGCTTGAGCGAAAGGCGGGCATACTATTCGTGCCCACACGGCGGGAAAGGAGGAAAGACGGTGAAAAAGAAACTTGAGCAGGCGGTGGAGTACGCCAACAAAACGAATCCATCCTCAAAAGCGAACAACCAGCCGTCAACGTCCAAAAAAGAAAAAACAAAATTTTAAGGGAGAGCTGCTCTCCCTTTTTAAGACGTTTTTGAACGATAATCGTCGCGATAGCGGCGCGCAAGATACCTTTCGTTGATATACAGCACCTTTTTGTCTTTGCTGCGCGTATATTTTTTCTCGCGCCCGCGCCGCCTGGCGAGCAGCCAGCAGGCGAACAAATAAAGCGGCAGGACAAGCTGCGTTGTTCCGGCAAATACATACCAAAATCCATCGATGTCGGCCAAATCACGCAAGTAGACGCCGATGCCGCTCAGCCGATAATAGGCAGCCGCAACAATGGCCGCAATGATGACGATATTGGCCGCATGGAGAACAGGAACGTTTCTCCAGCGAAACAAAACGCGCTCCACCTGCTCTTTGAGCCAAAGCGACGCGGCGATCGAGACGACGCACAGCGCCAGCGCCAATGCGGCCATATTCCGTCCCCCTCCCAGTTCCCTTCAGTCTCCGCTCCGCCCGCCCGGCGCCGCCTGCAAACATTTTCCGTCGATGAACCGCCCTTTTGCCGCATACACTAACGACAACGACAGTTCAAGGAGGGAAAACGATGGGCAAAAAGCATCGCAACCGCATCAACGGGCAGAAAAAGAACAACCATATTCCAAAAGAGGCGTTGATCGCCGAAGACGCAGCGCACGCCAAGGAATACTCGGCCGCCGGCGGCCGGAAAAACGGCCCGGGCCATCACGACAATCCCGAATCGTAACAAACCCGGAGAAACCCTTGTGCCGCACAAGGGTTTCTATTTCGATCAGGGCTCCGACGGCTCGACTTCGTCCCACGCCAGTGTGACGACTTTCGTATAGTCTCCGCGCTCAATTTCCTCTTCCGTCGCCTTTTCGTTCAACACTTCATCATCGTCAATTCCCGGCGCTACCGTCGGCGTGTCGCGCCGTTGTCTTTGCTCTTCCATCTGATCCGCCCCCTTTCCTTTCTTATCCGTTCCCTAAACGGCCGGGCTTTATTCGATGTTATTGCTATTATACCATCCCCAATCGGTTGAAGGCGACTGTATTTTTGAATATTCCGTCAACAGACAAGCTGGCGTTCCACCCGTTTCCAGCCATCCGGGCAGAGGCGGTAGTACGTCTGTCCTTTCCGCCCTTCGTCGATCAAGACAATATCGCCGGTCCCCATAAACCGAGCTTGGCAGTTTTTCGGAATCAAATCAGCCACGTTAAACATTCGGTACAAAATCGACAGCGCCTCATGATGATCGGCGGCCGTCACGGTCAACCGGCATACTTGACGGTATCCTTTCGTTTCCCCGAAGCGCGGTGTTTGGAAAATGACCGCCTCATACGCGCGTTTGGCCAGCCACACCTTTTTCCCCCATAAGCGAACCATTGTTTTCCTCTCCCTTCCCCCAATAAATCGAACGTTTGTATCTTATACTATTGGTGATCATGCTTGTCGAATCCTTCAGCAAACTATATAGACTCCCATGACAAAAAATTCGTCACCATCGGAAGGATGAAAAGACCTCTATGTTGAATTTTACAATTTTACACATTTTGGAGTTCGGGTATTTTCAGGATAGATGCAACAAAGAAGTTTAACATATCCTTGACAGAAAAGTGGTTTGCCCATTTTTGACTGTCGAAGGCAAGCGTGTGGCTTGCCTCCGTCACGCCTTAGCGTGACGGAAGACCGAGCGACGACGAGGCGGCGGCCGTTGCTATGATTCGGCAGAAAACAGCGGAGCATAACCTCAACAACATCACGCGCACAGCCGCCTATTTCACGTTTTTTGAACGCCACCCAGAAGTGCATTGGGCATTTTTGGCCCATCTCGTTTCGCGCAACGGCGGCTGGAACATGACCGACTTGCGTGGCAGCCTGCTCCCGTTGTTGTTGCCGGAAAAGACGATCGCACCCCTTTTTTTGTTTTTGGAACGGGCCAACGCCCTCATTTTTCACGATGCGTATCCGCAGCTGCTACTGTATGAAGAAAGCAAGCGGAGAAGACGGGCGCCGCCTTTACAGCCCCCGTCTTGAGGCAGCTTGGCCGGATCTCACCCATTCTTTTGACGATCGGCGCGACTGGTTCACCGACGACACGATCATGCGGGCGCTCGAGACGCTTCCGCTTCCGGCCTCAGGCGAGATGACCGACCGCTACGAGCGGCATTTGGCCATGATGAAAGCGGCCGCCATCGCGGCGGCCGAGTAATTGTAAAAACGACGACGGTTACTCGTCGTCGACATCAATCTCTTCGTCGATAATGCATTTTTCCAGCAAATAGTCAAACGTAATATCCGCGAGCTCTTCCAGTTCCTCCTGCGTCGGCACAAAGCCGCGGCGGATGAGTTGTTGGTAAAAAAATTCGGCGATCTCCTCCGTATCAATAATCACTTCAATCTCCTTCACTCCATCTCGCCCCCTTTGTAATGTTGTATGTCGCCGCCTTCCGTTTTATGTCAAAAATCATGTTGTACTACTTTTTCCGCTTCCTTCATACCATATGTACCAATAAAACAAAAAAATACGGAGGCGGAACAAAATGGACAAGTTGACGATTGCAGATAAAATAATGGAAACAATTGTTAACAGAATGGCTGCGTTCGTCCTCTTCGCCGGCATTCCCTACTTTCTCTTTGTTCTTTGTCAGTTCCTATTATGGTAGTTTACAATCGTTTGCAACCGTTGAACAACCGTTTCCATCATTCGTTTGTATTGGTCATCGCCGAACCATTCATACAGCGCTTTGTAGTCATTGTACATATCAAGCAGGTCGTCAACCGACGGCCCACTCTTTTCGCCGGCGGACGGCAGCGCGATCGAGGCCTTCATCGGCGCGGCGATCACGATATCTTGCACGAGCGTGACGGACGTTTCGTCCCCATCGGCCAGCGGAGTCATATCTTCGAGATGGACTTCAATTTCCCAGCCGTCCGTCAGCCGTTTCAATTCATAAATCGTCTCTTCCCATCCTTCCCCATAATAGCGGTAAATTTCTGTCCGCACTCCAACGACTTTGAACAATTGGCCGCCATAATCGCGGACGCGGACAATTTCGCCAAGGAAAAACGGCAGCTCAATTTCAATTTCTTCGGCAATCCACAAATCGCCGGTAAATTCAGACAACAACACGAGCGTCTGCTCAGCAAACAGGCTATGGCCATGGTTGATTTCGTACAAAAACGTGCCGTCTACTTGCTGAATATCGGTGACGGTTCCGACTGTTCCGTACAATGTATTGACGACGATATCGCCGACAGAAAATTTCGGGCGTTTCGGCGCGCTCATTGGCATCTCCCACCCTTGTTGAACAAATGGTTAGTATAGTATATGCATGCATACAAGGGTGGACACCTTTGCCAGCGCGGAAAAACGATTGAAAGCGCTGTCAATATTCGGAGCAAAACCCTCTTCCATGTTATGCTTCGTGTAAAAACTGCTCCCATAGTTCATCAAAGAGAACCATGCTTTCCAAATAATCGCCATGCACCTCCAAATACCCGCTGAGCTCCTCGTAGTCGGCCGATCCTTTTGGAAAGCTGTGGTCATCGTACGCCCCGTTCGCAAACCGGACGATTGGATCTTCTTCACACCCGTGGCGGAAGCGCAATAAGTAACGATAAAACGATCTTGCCATGTTTTCCCATCCCCTTCCTTTCTCTTTGTTGCTATTATAATGAGCTTTTTTCTGTTTGTGAAGCTTTTTTGCCGCTTGTATTGCCATCGTACGCGCCACGTTCGCGTTTCATGCCAACCATCGGGCCGCTGTTTCCATAAAATCCCCGTCCTTCTAGAAGCCGTTTCCAATGACCGATCCCGGACTAGCCATATGAAAAAGGGCTGACCCAAAAGAGCGGTAATGCTCCTATCTGGGGCGACATAAAAATAGACCACCACGAAAAACCCGGTAAAACCGAGGATTTCAGAGGTGGTCTCTTTCACATACTTCGGTTACATTCCATCAAAAAGGGACTTTTGAGTCAGCCCCGTCAACCGTTACACCACCCCGGCGGGCGGTGCTGGGGCAAATTCAATTTCAAATCCGAGATCTTCCTCCGCGGAGCAGCGTCTCCTTATCAACCATTTTGTACGTTTTCACGGGCGCCGTCGCTACGGCCGACTGGGAACAGTAGCCGCAATTTTCCGGACAGAGACCGGACTTAGCGTTAATGATCATATTCAGTTTTACCTTGTTGCCATAGTACGCCGAGCGGATGCGGTATGCCCCTTGCAAAAGAAGGAGCAGCTCCTCGTCCGGACAATCCAATATCGCCAGCGCTTCCTCGTCGGTCAGTTCATGGCCGTCGAGCACTTGTTCAGCCAAATGAAGCCAATTTGCCATCGTTCCTCTCCCCTTTCCACATCATTACATTTATCGTAACGAATCGGGCGATTGATTGTCAACCTAAATTGATTTTAAGTTTACTTTTCGGGCGAACGCCCGCCGATGAACCATCCGATGCAAAACAAGGCAAGCTTCCGTTTCGGACAGCCTGCCTTGCCGCCTTCAGCTTAGCGCGTCAATTTTTCGACGATGTCGCGGGCGATCCAGACGCCGCAAGCGCTCGCTTGGGCAAGGCCGCGCGTAATGCCGGCACCGTCGCCGCCAACGTACAGCCCAGCAATTTCTGTTTCAAACCGGTCGTTTAGCTTCGGGCGCGCCGAATAAAACTTCGCCTCGACGCCATAAAAGAGCGTATGTTCCGACGCCAGCCCCGGGGTGACGTGATTGAGCGCTTCCGTCATCTCAATCAAGCTTTTCATCGTGTTGTACGGCAACACAAGGCCTAAATCGCCCGGCACCGCCTCTTTTAGCGTTGGTTCAATAAATCCTTCTTTAATCCGCTTTTCCGTCGACCGCCGTCCTTTTAAAATGTCGCCGTATTTTTGCACGATGATGCCGCCGTTTGACAACGCGTTCGCCAGCCGGGAAATTTCATGGGCATACTCGTTCGGCTTGTCAAACGGATCGGAAAATTTATGCGAGACAAGAAGGGCGAAGTTCGTGTTGTTGCTGCCAAGTTTCGGGTCTTTGTAGGCGTGTCCGTTGGCGAGCATAATGCCGGAATGGTTTTCGACGACGACATGCCCGGACGGATTGCTGCAAAACGTCCGCACTTGCGTCCCGACCGACGTATTGAAAATAAACTTCCCCTCATACAAATGCTCGTTGATTTCCTGCATGACGATGTTCGATGTCTCGACGCGCACCCCAATGTCCACTTGGTTGTTGATCATCCGCAAGCGGCGTTTGCGCAGCACTTTGCTCAGCCAAACCGATCCGTCGCGCCCCGGGGCGATGACGACTTTTTCCGCCGTCAGCGTTTCGCCGTTTTTCAGCACTACTCCTTTGACAACATGGCCGCTTTCCGTCCGCTCCGTCAAAATATCGTCCACTTCCGTCTGAAAGCGCATCGCAATCCGCTCGCGCAAATACTCAAAAATGCTTTTTAAAATTTCTAAGTTTTGCTCCGTGCCCAAATGGCGGACATAGGCGCGCAGCAGCTTCAGCCCGGCGGCATACGCGCGCCGCTCAATCTCTTTCACTTTGTCGGTCATCGGGTCGGTGATCGATGTCGTCGCCCCATGTTTTAAGTTGATCTCATCCACATAACGGATGAGGTCAAGCACGGTTGAGGCAGGCAAATAATCGGTCATCCAACCGCCGAATTCGCTCGTGATGTTGAATTTGCCGTCCGAGTACGCTCCGGCCCCGCCGAACCCGTTCGTAATCGAACAGGCCGGCACGCAGCCGGCATAGTCTTTTTTACCGGCCGGCGGCGGGCATTTCTCAATTTTTTTCTGCAAAATCGGACAGTTTCGCCGGTATATATCATGCCCTTTATCAATCAAAAGCACGTTCGCTCCAGGCAGTTTCAGCGTCAGTTCGTAACAGGTGAAAATGCCAGCCGGCCCGGCGCCGACCACGATGACATCGTAATGGTTGTTCATTGCGCCATCCCCCACTTTTCGTATTCCACTTGGAAAGTATACGGAATACGAGGCGGTTCGTCAAGGTAAAATACGAACTTTTTTACCGTTTACACTTATAAATGTTCGACATTTTAAAAGCGTTGTCGGCAAAAAGAAAAACTGGTATGGTAGGAAAGGAGCAGCTTCCCGCTTGTTTCCGTCGATCGAAGTGGGGAGCTCCGCGCCAAAGAGAATGAAGGAAAGGGGAGCAAACGGATGCGCTTTTTGGCCAAAAATTTCCTAAACGGCATGTTGACGATCGTGCCGATTTTCGTAGCGGTCTATGTGTGCTACAAAGTATTCACCGTTTTGGACGGATTGCTCGGTCAATACGTCCGCCCGCACCTAGACGGCCGCTACGTCCCCGGCCTTGGTTTGCTCGCAACGGTTGCGCTCATCACGGTCTTCGGCTGGCTGTCGACGCAATACGTGAGCGGCCGCCTCATTCGACTGATCGACCGGTTGCTTGAAAGCATTCCCTTCCTGAAAACCGTTTATTCGGTCGCCAAAGATACGATCGCCTCTTTGATCGGGGAAAAACGGTCGTTTTCCAAAGTCGTGCTCGTCACGCTGCCGGAAAGCGGCTGGAAATGCCTCGGCTTCATTACGATGGATGACGTCGGCGCCTGGCACGATCCGCTGGCCGATTATGTGGCCGTCTATGTTCCGCAGACGTTTCAAGTTGCGGGGCTGACGCTCCTCGTTCCAAAAGAACAAGTTGAAGTCATCGACATGGCGCCGGAAGAGGCGATGAAGTTTATCCTCTCCGGCGGAGTGGCGGCAAGAACGCAAAAACGGCTGCCCGAACAATAGGGCAGCCGTTGTTCCGCCGGCCGTCAAAAGTATCGCTTTTTCCAAAAGATGTACGCCGTCGCCGCTGACAGTAAACCGGCGAGCGCCATCGCGATCAAAAAGGCGTACGGAGAGTGTTGGTACGGAATCGGTACGTTCATGCCGTAGAAACTCGCCACCATCGTCGGCAGCGAAATGACGATCGTAATGGCGGTCAAAAACTTCATCACAATGTTTAAGTTGTTCGAGATGACCGAAGCGAACGCATCCATCATGCCGCTTAAAATGCTGCTGTATACTTCGGCCATTTCAATCGCCTGCTTGTTTTCAATAATGACGTCTTGCAGCAAATCTTGGTCATCTTCGTACATGCGCAAATAGTTGAGGCGCATAAGCCGCTCCATGACGATGTTGTTCGCCTTGAGCGACGTCATAAAGTAGACTAAGCTTTTTTCCATGCTAAGGAGCGAAAACAGCTCTTTGTTTTTCATCGACTGGTGTAGCTCTTTTTCAATTTCGCTCGTCCGCCGGTTGATTTGCTTCAAGTAGCGCAAATAATACGTGGAAATCATGTACAGCATTTGCAACGCAAACCGCGTCTTCATAAACGTGTAAAAGTTTTTGATTTTGTTTTTTGAAAATTCCTCAAAAATCGGATTTTCTTGCAAACAGACGGTGATAAAGCATGTGTTCGTAATGATCATGCCGATCGGAATCGTTTCATAAATCGGGCCGTCCACTTCATCATGGGCGACGATCGGAATGTCGACGATAATGAGCACATGGTTGTCTTCCTTTTCGACGCGCGACCGCTCCTCGTCGTCCAACGCGTCTTTGATCGAATCGATCGGAATGTCCAAATGGTGGGCGATGTAGCGAATTTCGTCCTCGGTCGGAGCGACGAGATTGATCCAGCAGCCGTTTTCGATCCGGTCAATTTCGCGCATTTTGCCGCTCGCATCAGACAAATACATTTTCATCATCTGGCATCCTTCCTCCTTTTCATGCGAGGAAGGCGGCGCCTCTTCCTTTCCGTCCGGAGCTCGTTTTCGTATGATGAGCAGCGGGCGGAAAAAGGAACAGGCCGCGTTCCCCGCTATATTCCGGTTCCGGTTCGTTCGGGCTCGAACTACTCATATACGAAAACGCCACTCCTTTCGAAAAAGATGTCCCTCAAGTAATGATAACGCGGACCGGCCCGTTTGTATAGTAGTTGCCATGAAAAAAAGCAGCCTACTGGCTACTTTATTCACAAAACAGCGCGATGTTCAACCATCGCCCGTTCGATTCGGCTTTTTTATTCGCTCGATGGCGTCGTGTTGAAAAAATCAGGCGCTTGTTTGCCCGTTTGCCGGCTGTCCGAGCGGCGCGGATGCTTTTCATTGCTTTTCCCCATCAGTCCGTCGGATTCGTAGCTGAGCGGAAACGTCCGCTTTTTGCCCACCGCCCTCACCCCCTTCGCTTTTACTGTTTGCCGCCAGCCAGCGTTTTACTCCAACCGATGAAAACAAGGACACCGCCACTTTATGGAAAGCGTTTTATCCTAAAATTGTCAGCTAATGTTCACACAATCGTTTTACAGGCGCCGTCCATTCACTTATAATAAACAAGGTAGCGTCAAAAGTTCTATGAAAACTCCACACAGATCATACCATTGAGCATCGTGGGGCATGCGGAGGGCCGGATTCGCCCTTGACCAACACCCGCCAAAGGTGGGAAAGAGTCGTCAAGGGCGACGGGGACAAAAAGAAGGCAATAGGAAAGCCGCCCTTGCCATGACCGAATTTTACCTTTGGCGGTGTTCGGTTGGTCAAGGGTTCGCTTCGCCGAATCCGGCAGGAGTTCTGTTCAACGGGCTCCGGCGGACAAAAAAGTCAGGCCGCCTCTTGTTGGAGAAACGCTTGTGCCATGGCGATGAGCTTCGTCCACCGGGCCGGCATATGCGGAAGATCCGCCAGTTCCGGGATGACGACCGGGACCCGGCCTTCGAGTGCGCTATGCGGGCGCAGGAAGTTGAAATACGCCACAAACAGCGTCACAAAGGACACCGAGCCTTCTTCCGCACCAAACCCATGGGTCGGGCGGTAGTTGCCTTTAAAGGTCCGGTTGAATCGCTCGATGATCTGTTTGAGAGGGCGAAACTCTTCCGAGACCGGATCTTCGTTGGTTAGGCCGATCACCTGGCGGACGTCAAACGAAATCCCGTGCTGGGCGAAGAAGTGTTGCGCCAGCCGGTAAATCGGGTTGCCATCCACGACAAACGACAAGTCGTCTGGGAGGGACGGCAGCTTTCGCAGGACATCATCGATGGCCTGGATGGCCGAGAGCGTGTCCCGCTTGGGCGAGACGCGATACGACAGCACGATCTTTTTGACGGCATCAAACATAAAGAACAGGTAATGCCAGCGCCCTTTGACGCGAATATACGTCTCGTCCCCGCAAAACGAACCGGACAGCTCATACGGGAACCGGTCGACAAAGGGCTTGATCCAAAGCGCGACGCTGTTGGCGTAGTTGAGCACCGTCTGATGGGAGATCGAGACGCCATGGATGTCCTTCATGGCGGCGGCGGTCTCCCTCGAGGACATCCCAAAGTTGACGTAGTACGTCAACACGAGCCCCAACACGTGCGGCGACGCAGCCAGCCGGGACAAATCGACCTTCGGYTGGATGGGCGACGAGGAAGCCAACGGGAGAAAGTCAAACAAGAACTCTCGAAACAAATACCGCACCTTGAAGGCTTGAGGATCCTGTTGAAACTGTTGGCGCTCCTTCTTGGTCATCCGGCGAAGGTTGGCCTGGTAAAACGGGCAATCGTTGTTCTTGCACTTATAGATGTKGTATTCTTTGCGTTCCTTGATYTTTTCCAGCGTCTTTTTGCAGTGCGGGCAGCGAAAGACCGCTTGCTTGGTGAACCGATTTCGGTGGTTGAACCGGCACTGGCACACTTTGCATTGGTATTGCCCKTTTCCGCCGTTATTGGCGTACAGGTAAGAAGAGGGAGCCTGGCAGCGAGGGCAGGTCAACGAATCCGGAACACGGTGTTTCGCATTCGCGCGGCGCTGGATGGGCCGTAAAGGACGTCCGTGCTGGGCTTCATAGTCTGCCAACAGCTTCCGGTAATCAAGGGTTTCCGGCACATCGATGATCGGAAGGTCATCGACCTGAAGTTTCCGGTACGGCTTTTGGATGGGTTCGTCCAAGTCCTCGAGATTCAAGGATTTTCCCACGATCACACCCATCAAATACACAATGATTTGATATTGGGTCTTGATTATTTCGAGCAAATAGGCTAATAATTGAGGTAACAAAGCTTGTCACTCCTTTGTTTTGGCTGTTGGGTGTCGTTACCTCAATGATGGCCGAAAACAACGGGGGTGGCAAGCTTTTTTTCTTCCAACCGTTGAAACTCAAGGTAAAACCGTGAGTGTGGAGGATAAACTTTTGACAATACCAGCGACGCACAGGAGGGAAAAATATGCTCATCATTGCCGTTATTGTGATCATATTCGCACTCGTTTATCTTGATGACAAGCTTGGCCGGCTGATCCTCCGCAACGGGCGCAAAAAAGTCGTGTACCCAAAGCGGCGGAGCGATATGGCCTTGTATGTGAATGGACGGCATTTATTTGCCGATTATTTTGCCGAGCTGCGCCGCGCCCGCGATCATATCCATATTTTGTTTTATATCATCAAGCATGACGAAACGACGGCGCCATTTTTCCAACTTTTAAAGGAAAAAGCGGCGGAAGGGGTGGAAGTGCGCTTGTTGACGGACTGGGTCGGCAGCCTCGGGTTGCCGAAAACGCTCATCCGTTCGCTGAAGGCAAGCGGTGTCGAATTCGCCTACGCCCGCCCGCCGCGCTTTCCGTTTTTCATTTACCGCCTCAACCGCCGCAGCCACCGAAAAATTACGGTCATCGATGGAAAGGTCGGGTATATGGGCGGTTTTAACATCGGCCGCGAATACAGTGGAAAGGACGCTAACATCGGAGAATGGCGCGACTATCACTTAAAAATCAGCGGAGAAGGGGTGCACGACTTGCAAGAACAATTTTTGCACGATTGGGAGGAGGCGACGGGCAAAACCGTCGCTGACAAACGCCGCTACTTCCCACCCCTTCACGCCGGCGCCATCCGCCACCAGCTTGTCGCGACTGACGGCGCCGCGCTTGAAGAGCAGTATATCGATGCGATCCGGCAGGCAAAACGAGAAATTATGATCGGCAGCCCCTACTTTATCCCGAGCCGGCCGTTGTTTGACGAGCTTATGCGCGCGATCCGGCGCGGGGTGCGCGTCACGGTCATTGTGCCGCTGCGGGCGGACCATTTATTTGTCCGCGAGGCCGCTTACCCGTATTTTTATCAAATGCTGAAGGCCGGAGCGCGCATTTACCGCTTTTACCAAGGATTTTACCACGCCAAAACGATTGTCGTCGATGAGGAATGGTGCGATGTCGGCACCGCCAACTTTGACCGGCGCAGTCTGTTTCTCAACGGCGAAATCAACTGCTATGTATTCGACCGCGCGTTCACGCAGGTGGTCAAGCGGGCGATCCAACGCGACCTGACGCGTGCCGAGCCGCTGACGCTCGATTTTTGGCGGAAGCGTTCGCTCCTTGACCGCGGCAAAGAATCGATTTCCCAGCTGATTTCCGCCTGGTTGTAGGCAACACGAAAAAAGCCGGCGATGTTCATCACCAACCCGCCTAACAGCGGCTTTCCCCGAGGAGGAACTTGGCAAAATCAGCTTTTTTCGTGCAAAACCCGGCGCTTGGACGAACGCCCGGACAAAAGGGCAAAGGAATCCCAGCCGAAACCGCCAAACAAAAAACCCGGCCGGCTCCATGTTGGCGATGTGAGATCGCTGCGGGTGCCGGCCGGGATTGAATCAGTTGGCCATCCTGTATCTTCTATTCATTTCCAAAACAATGTCAACCATTGAAACAGCCGCATCCCAAGATACACTCCAACAATGCCGGCAATGCCAGCCAACGCCGGAGGGGCCGGAATCGGCAGGCGGAACAGCGTGAACAAAAAACCGACAACGATGCCGGTGACAAGCGACAGCACCACTTCTTTCACAAGCAAATCCTCCATCGTTGTTTTTCCTTATGATGCCCAGACAAAAAGGGAAGCAGTCGCTCCCCTCCTTTGTTGCATCTGTTACATTTGTTCCGGGGCGGAAACGCCGATCAACGCCAACGCGTTTTTCAGCGTAATTTGCACCGCCTTCACCAACGCGAGGCGGGCTTTCGTTTTTTCGATGTTGTCCAAATCAAGCACTTTTTCCGCGTTGTAGAAGCTATGGAGCGCCGAAGCCAGCTCAAACGCATAGGCGGTGACGCGGTGCGGCATCCGCTTGAGCGCTGCCTCGGCGACGACGTCCGGGAAGTCGCCGAGCACTTTGAGCAGCTCGATTTCTTTTTCCGTTTCCACAAGATGGTGAAGCGCTAAGTCGCCGTCATAGGAAATGTGTTGTTCCTCCGCTTGGCGAAGAATGCTCGAAACGCGGGCGTGCGCGTATTGGACGTAGTAAACCGGGTTTTCATTCGACTGCGACACGGCCAAGTCCATGTCAAAATCCAAATGCGTATCGCCCGAGCGCATCGCAAAGAAATAGCGGACGGCATCGACGCCGACTTCTTCCATCAGCTCGCGCATCGTCACCGCCTTGCCGGTGCGCTTGCTCATTTTGACGCGCTCGCCGTTTTGGTATAAGTTCACCATTTGGATGATTTCGACTTCGAGCGCCTCCGGATCGTAGCCGAGCGCGGCGATCGCCGCTTTCATGCGCGGAATGTAGCCGTGGTGATCCGCTCCCCAAACGTTAATCAGCTTGGTAAATCCGCGCCGCAGCTTGTCTTGGTGGTAGGCGATGTCCGGAAGCAAGTACGTATACGTGCCGTCCTGCTTAATTAAGACGCGGTCTTTGTCGTCCCCAAACGCCGTCGAACGGAACCATGTCGCCCCGTCCTGCTCGTAAATGTAGCCGCGCTCGCGCAAAGTGGAAAGCGCTTCGTCGATTTTGCCGCTTTCATAAAGCGATGTTTCCGAGTACCAGACGTCGAACGGAACACGGAATGCGGCCAAATCTTGTTTAATTTTGTCGAGCTCATAACGAAGGCCGTATTCGCGGAAGAAAGCAAGCCGTTCCTCTTCATCGGCGTGGACGAACCGATCGCCATATTCCTCAGCAAGTGTTTTGCCGATTTCGACAATGTCGTCGCCGTAATAGCCGTCCTCCGGCAACGGCATATCGACACCGAGCGCCTGGAAATAGCGGGCTTCGACCGATTTCGCCAAGTTGTAAATTTGCTTGCCGGCGTCGTTAATATAGTATTCGCGCGTCACGTCAAACCCGGCTTTCGCCAAAATGTTGCAAAGCGAATCGCCGACCGCCGCGCCGCGGGCATGGCCCAAATGCAAGTCGCCGGTCGGGTTGGCGGAGACGAACTCGACTTGCACTTTTTCCCCGTTGCCGACGTTCGATTCGCCATACGCTTGTCCCGCCTGCAAAATCGCCGGCACGACCGCCGTCAAATAGCGGTTGTCCATGTAAAAGTTAATAAATCCCGGACCCGCCACCTCAATGCGCGCCACCGATACGCGCTCGCGATCAAGCTGCCCGACGATGGCTTCGGCAATCGCCCGCGGCGGCTTTTTCGCAATGCGGGCAAGCTGCATGGCGATGTTCGTTGAGTAATCGCCATGCGCCTTGTCGCGCGGCACCTCCAGCAAGACGTCCGGCAGCTCATCAGCCGAAACGAGCCCGGCTTTCACCGCCGCCTGGCGAATTTCTTCTTTCAGCTGTTCTTTCATTTGTCCGACAATGTTCATCGGCTTATACCCCCTTAAATGTCAACGTCAACGTATGGCGTCCGCTCCGCTCGTTTTGCAAGAAAAGCTCGTAGGAGAGAAAGAGCCGCCCCCGCTTCCGCTTATCGTCATAGTGAAATTCGATCGCATCCGTTTTCGCCGCCATCGCCCACCGCCCAAACAACGTTCCGTAATGGCCCGGCGTTTCTTGCCGGCGGCGGAACGTTTGCCGCATCTCGACCGCTCCGGAGCGAAGGATGGTCACCTCGTCAGGCGCGATTTTCACAATGTTGTTCACCCGCCCGAGTTCGTTTTCCTCCTCAAACTGCAAATAGCCTGTTTCCCCTTTTATGTAATACACCCCGTCCGCCTCAAGCACAACCGTCTCTTGGCGCGGACCGTCGCGAATGACAGCCACTTGGCGGAGGCGCGCCGGGATGCCGTTTATTTCCTTCATATCGATGAACACACCTTTGCGAACAAACAGTCATAGTTTATAGTATAATGAACTGTTCCGCTCCATTCAAGAGGGGACAAACCCGATGGCAGATTTCCGCTCCAGTGGGCAAAAAAAAGGGGCTGGCCCAAAAGGTTGTTTTTCCTTAAACAAAACACAACATATCGTTATCTTAATGATTGTTTTATGCCTACATACGGTAATAAGAAAAGGTGTCCCGATCCTTTTGGGACACCCTCTGTTCCATCGGTATTTTATGATGACGCCCGAACATTTTTTAACACGTTAATAGCAAAAAGAATGACACCTATCACGACGAGCACCCCGCCAATCGCTGTCACCGGCACGAACGCTTCGTTGCCGTAAACGACGAAAATGAGACCGATCATCATGACCGGCAGGCCGATATTGTGCAGCCAGAAATGCACTTTCGCCCATTTCGTCGCCGCCGCTTGTGGAAGTGAACTACCCCCACTTAATTTTCTAGCGAAAATTTGAAGTGGGGGCTTCCAAAGAAGTTTGACTGCTTCAAGCAATCCTTATTCTTTGAGGCGTGTCCACTTCGCCGCTAGAGCATAAGACACTCAGGTCTACAGCTTTACTTTTCTTTAAGATGTTTAATGCGCCATTGACATCAGCATTCATTAGTTTGCCAGACTTTGTTCGATACAAGCCGCGCTTAATACGTTTGCCGCTGAACTTATATTCTTTTGGATTGTCGGCATTATATTCAGGAATCTCATCGCCGTCAAAAAAGCTGGCTTGAGACGTATAKGATTCTTCCTGTTTCAAGAATTCAATGCCGTAAAATTCACAAAGATATTCTAGTTTTTCTTTTATGTTACCGAGAGGAATATTGACAAAGTTTTGATTTGTCTTTTTTCCTAGATTCATATTGCGTTGCCATGTTTCCGCATAGCCAATGACAAGTTTGCCAATTTGATTTTCAATACAGTAGTTAATGATGTAACGGCAAGTCTTGTTGATATAATCATTCACTTTATTATTGCGATTCATAGCAAGCAAAGCCTGTTTACGAGTGGTGCCTTTGATTTTTTGCTTATCTTTTATGCTTTGAAGTCTGGCATTTTCTTTGTTAAACCATTGATTKATACTTTTTAATCTCCGCCCATCAATGATGAATGATCTGCCGTCTGATGTGACACAAGTGGCAACATTGTTTAATCCTAAATCAATKGCCAGTGCTTTTTGGTCATTTAATTCTCTTTGATCTTCAGGCATTTCATATTTGTACTGAATCTCAAAGAACCTGGCATGATGCTTAGGAATGATTTCAATCTGCTTAATCTTTTTGTCCAGTAACACAGGCGGAATCGTTATCGTGATAGGCTTGTGAGTCTTTTTAAATAGGCGAGAATACGGTATCGTGAATTTGTTGCCGTCTATACGAATCTGGCCAATGATCAGTGAATGAAAGCCATCTTTTTTAAGATATTTTGGAATACTGATAGCCTTGTGGTCATATTTTCCTTGTTTGGCAAGACTGATCAAACCAAAGAAAGATTTAAAGGCTTCATTGACCTTTTTTAAAATTTGCTGTGCCATGTTGCTGTTTAACAGCTTATAGTTTTCGTTAGTTTTTGCAAGATGATMRTTTTTCTCATAATTAAGAAATTCCTTGTGTTCAAAATAGTATTGTCTGACATTGTACAATCCGACGTTGTACATGTTCTTGGCAATATGGCACAGTTCTCGAAGAGTCAAGTATTCTTCTTTGGTCAAACCATTTAGCTGTTGTTTGATACAAAAATACATTTTTTCACCTCCCATCTAACTATATTATACTATATTTTACTGAATCTATCCTATTTTCAGCAAAATATAGTTAAGGCGATTCATCTCCCACTTACTCCGCTTCGCTTCGTTGAAGTGGGAGTCTTCTCGCCTAATTAAGATAAAAAAAACGAGCCTTTTACGAGGCCCGCTCCGCCAATCCACGGATGAATGCGTATGTGTTCGGCGCTACCGCCCGCAGCGTGTGCCGCGTCTCTTCACTTGCGTAATAATAGGCAAACGACTCGGCAAAATACTCTTCTGGATAGGTCAAAAAATAAGATTCGCCAGGAAAAAGCCGCGGCGCCTCCTCCCGCCAAATCGCTTGAAATTCGTCCGTTTCATGAATGCGGTCAAATACGATGTAATCGAGCGAATGAGCAAACTCATGCAGCTCCAAATTGACCGAGCCGTGTCCTTTCCCTTTTTCGCTATGGCCGAGACGGACGAGCACCAAATGCGACCCGCCGATGCCCGGCACGTCATCCCATGTTTTGGATCCCGGCGCATAGCCGCGCGGGGTTTTCCCACGCAAGTGGCGAGCTGTCGGTTCATTCGTAATAGGGCCTGTCAACAGCTGAATGTAAATATGATGAGCAGCCGCCTGCTCTAAAATGCTGCGATCTATGCGGGCAAGCGTCTGAATGGTCTTGTTCGCCTCCGCAGCGGGAAACGCTGTCTCGGGCACGATCACAATGCGGCCGAGCACGTCACGGGACGGAATGTCCCGAAGATCAAGGCCGCTTTCTTGAAGCAGCACGCCGTGGGCGGCCGGGTACGGCGAAAGCGATAGAAGCGGAATCGCGAACAGCGCTGCCAACAAACTAGTCCACAATCGTTTCATGGTGTTCCCCCGCTTCTTTTATTCTATGAAAATGATATCATAGAACGAAGCAGGGAAAAACGCGCAAAATCAGGAAAGAACCGCAAGCGGTTTATGTGCGCCAATTCGGCGGCGTATTTTTGGACCAGTAGATTTTCCCGAGTTCATAGTGAGCTTGAAAGCCATCATCGCAAGTATGATAGTGAAATTGAAACCAGTACCCGTCCTGCGGCGGATGTTCGCGGCGGACGTGAAAGCGAATGACATCTTCTGCCGTATCGGCGCGGTAAATATGGAAAATGCGTTCCCCTTGCCCGCCGGACGGATTTTCCGATACGGCCAAATAACGGAGCTCTTCTTCCGGACAGCGTTCAGCCAGCCCGGCAATCACCTCTTCGATGCGCGGCAAGATGACGGTGCGAAATTCATCTTCAATAACCGGGGCGATTTTGCGGCCAAACTTTTCGTACGACTGCGCCACTGCCTTTTCCATCGTCTCTTCGATAAACTGTTCACGAGTTAACGAAACAGAAACAGCTTCTGCCGCATGGTCTGCTTGGGAATGCTTCCAATCGGGAGACGGGGCGTCATCTGACGGCGGCTCTTTGGCCGCGAGCAGCGAAGCGGGCGGTGTGACGAGTCCAAACGTGCAGACGGTAATGGCGGCAACAAGCGTTTTTCGAAGCCAAGACGGCAGCTTCATCGCCTTCACCTCCCACTACCGCCGATCAGCGGCTAAAGACGCAAACAAACCGGTCGCTTTTAATTTGGCGACCGCCCGGCGCAACACCGCCTCCGGCTGGACGAGGGCGATGCGCACATAGCCCTCGCCGCTTGGCCCAAACGCGTGCCCGGGCGTGACGACGACGCCCGCTTGGTCGATGAGCGCCTTCGCAAACGAAAGCGATGTAAAGCCGTCCGGAATTTTCGCCCACACGAACATACCGGCTTGCGGACGGTCAACCGCCCAGCCGATGTCGGCCAACCCGTCAACGAGCGCATCGCGGCGCGATTGATAGATCGCGCGGCTTTCGGCGCAAAAGTCGGCCCCATGACGCAGCACTTCGGCCGCCGCTTTTTGAATCGGCCAAAAGACGCCATAATCCAAATTCGACTTAAACTCGGCGAACGTGCGAATCACCTCGGCATTTCCGCACAAATAGCCGACCCGGCAGCCGGCCATGTTGTAGCTTTTGGACAACGAATTGATCTCCACGCCAACGTCCTTTGCGCCTGGAACAGAAAGAAAACTCACCGGTTTGTTTCCGTCATAATACAGCTCGCCGTAAGCAAAATCGGACACAACGAGAATATCGTACCGCTTCGCAAACTCGACCACTTCGCGATAAAACGATTCTGTCGCTATAGCTGGAACTGGATTTCCAGGGAAGTTGATAAACATGATTGTCGCCCGTTTGGCAATGTCCTCCGGGATCGCACGCAAATCCGGCAAAAAGCGGTTTTCCTCCCTCAGCGGCAGAAAATACGGCTCCGCTTCCGCCATTGCCACCCCCGCCGCATACGCCGGATACCCGGGATCCGGCAATAAAATGACATCCCCCGGGTCGGCGAACACCATCGGCAAATGCACGAGCCCGTCCTGTGATCCGATGACGTACGTTACTTCCGTCTCCGGATCGAGCACGACGCCATGCGCCGTGCGATAATAGTCGGCGACCGCTTCACGAAACTCGCGAATGCCCCTTAATGTGTAGCCGTACGCATTCGGCTCGTTGGCGTAGCGGGCGATCGCCTCACGCACAAACGGCGCCGGGGGCAAATCCGGGCTGCCGACGCTTAAATCGATCCACTCGTCATGAAGATGGCACCGCTGTTGGCGATACGCCGCCAATTCGGCAAAAATCGATGCAGAAAATGCGTTCATTCGTTTCGCCCTTTTCATCGTCTTTCCTCTCCCTTGCCAAAACAAAAACCGCTTTTCCTTTTCACTTTTGGTTGGTATATACTATGATTACATGAATAGTGTATCATATGTTCAAGGGGAAAACATAGACAGAAAGGCGGGAAAACAGCGATGACAACCATCTTTTTTGCGGCCAGCCTCATTACGTTGTTGTATTTCATTTACAGCTGCATCGCCAATGCCTGACGGCGGCAGCGAAAACGGAGCTCCGCACAGGAGCTCCGTTTTCTTTCAGTCGATTTTCGTTTTTTTGCGCGCAGAATCAAGCTCGTAGGCGCCTGTTTCCGTTTGCGTCGTGCCTTGTCCCCTCACCTCCGGGGCGCTGACGCCCGTTTTCGAACGGTCTTTTTTCCGCTTCGGCATGCCGATCACCTCCGCCCTTATCGTTCCCCGGCGCCGGCAGTGGTATGCAAGGCCTGGGAAGGCATAAGGCATCAGTTACAATATTTGTCAAACGCAGCCAAAATGTTTTCCATCACGTCCTCCATCGAGTGAAACTCGATGTCTTCGCGCGGGATAAAATGAACAACTTCCTTTCCTTTTAAGAGCGCCATCGACGGCGAGGACGGCGCATAGCCGACAAAGTACTCGCGCATTTTCGCCGTCGCCTCTTTGTCTTGGCCGGCGAATACCGTCACAAGATGATCCGGCTTTTTCTCGCTCCTAAGCACCGCCTGCGTCGCGGCCGGGCGCGCCAGTCCGGCGGCGCAGCCGCACACTGAGTTGACAAAGACAAACGTCGTTCCTTCCACTTGTTCCATAAACTGCTCGACTTCCTCACTCGTGCGCAATTCGCGGAAACCGGCGCGGACAAGCTCATCGCGCATCGGCTGCACGAGCTGACGCATATATTCTTCATATGCCATCGACATGGCCATCATCCCTCCATATGATCATCGTTGTGCTATCAGCATACTATACTTCGCACGAAAAAATCAATGAAGACGGCTGCCAGCGGCAAGTGAAAAGCCGATGGCCGGGGGAAGACGCCCCTCCAAATCAGCGCCGGCTGGGAAACAGCCGCAAACCCGAAAATGAAGTGGCTGCCGTCAGTGACTGCAGCGTGGAACATTCAAATAGAATGAACGTATCTTGAGCACAACCGTGACGACTTAACAAGAATCGCTTGTTTGGCCAAAGAAAGAGACGCGCCGGCCGGCGCGCCTTTTTTTATTTCTCCGTCTTGTTCTCTTTTTTTCGACTTTCCGTCATTTGCTTCCAGACGGAGCCTTTCGCCTCTTCGCCGCCTTCAATCCGTTCGATCGCCATTTTCACTTGCAAGCTGACCTCAAATTCCGGATCGTTTTCCGCCGCTTTTAACGCCGGCAAGGCCGATTCATCGCCGACTTCGTACAAAAACATAGCCGCGCGCCAACGAACGAGCTTGCTTTCGTCCTTGAGCGCCTCGATCATGGCCGGAATGGCGTCCGGGTCGCCGATGTCGGACAAACAGTCGCCGGCAGTGCGGCGGACAGCGACAGCCGGATCTTTTAGCGCTTTGTACAAATACGGAAGCACCTTTTTCCCGCCGATCATGCCAAGGTATGCCGTCGCCAGGCGGCGAATCGCCATTTTTTCATCCTTGAGCGCCTTGGCCAACACCGGGATATCGTCCTCGGTCGGCTCGGCCATCTGTTCGAGCGCGGCATACCGTTTGCGCCAATCCGGGTCATCGAGCATCTCGCTCGTCACTTTGAGGCTTGGACGCTTTTGCACCGTTTTTTCCTGCTCGCCGCGGCGGAACATGTTGACGATCCGCTCCAGCCGCTCGGGCGGATAGGCTGCCGACAGCTCATCGACGGCAAGCGTTACCCCTCCTTGCCTTACAGCAGCTTTTCAATTTCCTTTCTCAGCTCGCTTGGCTTTGTTTGCGGTGCGAAACGAGCTACAACCTTGCCGTTGCGGTCGACCAAAAACTTCGTGAAATTCCATTTGATCGCCTTTGTTCCCAATGCCCCCGGCGCCTCTTCTTTCAAATATTGAAACAGCGGATGGGCGTGATCGCCATTCACATCCACTTTCGCAAACAGCGGGAACGTCACACCGTAATTCAACTGGCAAAATTGTTCAATTTCCTCTTCCGTCCCCGGCTCTTGGCCGCCGAACTGGTTGCACGGAAAGCCGAGCACAACAAACCCGCGATCGCGATATTCGTCATACAGCTCCTGCAGTTCTTTATACTGCGGGGTGAAGCCGCAACGGCTCGCCGTGTTGACAATCAACAGCACGTTGCCTCGATAGACGGAAAGCGGTTGTTCCTCTCCGCGAATCGTTTTGACGCTGAATTCATACACACTCATCGTTCTCACCTCACCCCCATCATAGCCGATTTCTCCGTTTGTTTCCACTTTTTGCACCGTTACTGGCCGGCAAATGGCTGCAGCTGTTCGAGCGAGGAAATCATATACGGCACCATTTCCGGTAAATCGGCCGCGTTTTTTTCGTAAATGAGGCGGGCAAATTCGACCACGGCTTCATTTTCATACGAGCCGCGTTCATGCGGAAACGGAAAGCGGAGCGTTTGCCGAATGATTCGCTCCTTGCCCCAAATCGTCCGCAGCGTTCCTTCGATAAGCGCACAAACGGACAGGCGGCGCACCGGCAAGGCGAACGAGACCGCAAGCCGGCAGCCGGCCTGGCCGTGATGGAGCCGTTCATTCACCAGTTCGGCAAAATCGATCGTAAGCCGCACCGTGCAGACGACCGGCGGTTCAGGCGCACCGGCCTGTTGAAAGGAAATGGCGTACTCGCGCGACAGGCGGGCCAAATCGGCGAGATCGCGGCGGTCGGTGACGGCAATGCGCCCTTGCAAGTCGGCATCATAGACGGCTCCTTCCAACACCGTTTTTAAATTGTCAAAGGCGGTCGGATCCAATCGGGATTCCCCCTTTTTGTTCACAAGCTGTTTTAAGGTCAAAAAATCAATTGAAGAATGTTGACAAAGTTTTTATAATTAAGGTATTTAGTAACGAGACGGAAACGGAGGGGACACCATTGCCAATCAACATTCCAAAAGACTTGCCGGCGAAAGAAATACTCGAACAAGAAAACATTTTCGTGATGGACGAAGAACGGGCGTATTCGCAAGATATCCGCCCGCTCAATATCGTTATTTTAAACTTAATGCCGGAAAAAGAAAAAGCGGAAACGCAGCTATTGCGCCTGCTCGGCAACTCGCCGCTGCAAGTGAACATCACCTTTTTGCGCCCGGCGACCCATGAGCCGAAAACGACAAGCAAACATCATTTAGAACAATTTTACACGATTTTCCCGCACATTCGCCATCGCAAGTTCGACGGGATGATCATCACCGGAGCGCCGGTCGAGCAAATGCCGTTTGAAGAGGTCAACTATTGGGGAGAATTGACGGAAATTATGGAATGGACGAAAACGAACGTCACGTCAACGTTGCACATTTGTTGGGGGGCACAAGCTGGCTTATATTATCACTACGGCATTCCGAAATACCCATTGCCGGAAAAATGCTTCGGTGTGTTCAACCATACGGTGGAAGTGAAAAACGTAAAACTATTGCGCGGTTTTGACGATGTGTTCCGCATGCCGCACTCCCGCCATACGGATGTCAAACGCGAGGACATTGAAAAAGTGCCGGAGCTGACGATTTTGTCGACCGCCGACAAAGCCGGTGTTTCTCTCGTCGCTTCGAACGACGGGCGGCAAATTTTCTTGACCGGCCATCCGGAATATGACGCGACGACGTTAAAGGACGAGTATGAACGCGATTTGGCGAAAGGGCTGCCGATTCACATTCCGGAATCATACTTTCCGAACGACGACCCAAGCCAGCCGCCGCTCAATACATGGCGCTCGCATGCGAACTTGTTGTTTGTCAACTGGCTGAACTATTACGTGTATCAGGAAACGCCCTACGTTTGGGAATGAAAGGAAAATATCATTCGACAATAACGCCTTTGCTTTTCCTAGCAAGGCGTTTTTCTTATTTTGTCATTTTCCGACAATTGCCCCGTTCCTTCGTGCAATGAATGGCATACCATATAGTAGATTTTGCAGGGAGGTGAACGGGATGGGCGCTTGGCATGGCAATGGCTTTGCGCTGATCGTTGTCTTGTTTATTTTGCTCATTATTGTCGGGGCTGCGTTCGGCGGCTACGTTTACTAAACCGTAATCCCTTTCTCCGGCCGCCGTGTTTGCCAGCACCCGGCCGTCATCACCGCGGGCGAGCGCCAGAACGGCGTTCCCCGCGTTTTTTCATGTTGCGGCGGAATAAAAAGGGTTCGTCGGTCTATGCTAATGGTATGGTCAGCGTGCCTAAAGGAGGTGTGACGTATGACGAAACGACCGAACAACGGAAGCCGGAATCAAAACGCGCCGACGCAAGACCCGATGGCATTGCTTCACGGCCCGATAACCGGCGACAACAGCAAAGGACGGCGGCAGCATAAAGAGCAAAGCGATAAAACGGATACGGACCGATAAATGGAAAAAGGTGTCTCAAAAGTAGCGAGACACCTTTTTCGTATCGAACCGGTTCGTCGTTCATATTGTGCCTTTCCCCGAAGGACAGACAGCCTTTTAAGCCGGCCCCTGTTAGTCGCTAAAATTCGATTCCTTTCATGGCTTTCGTCCCTTGTTCATAATCATGCTTGATGAGCGCCATCTCGGTCGCGATATCGGCGGCGGCAATCAACTTCGAATCAGCGCTGCGCCCGGTGATGACAAGATGAAGCGCCGGCGGACGCGTCCGGATTGCCTCGAGCACCTCCTCGACCGATACAATGTCGTGAACCGGAAACCGATCGATAGCGAGAGCATTGTTCAATTCGTCCAGCACAATAAGGTCATACCGGCCGGAATGAATATACTGTTTCGCCAGCGCCCATGCGTGTCTCAGCGCTTCACGGTGGATGTCCGGCGTTTTCGTCCAAGTGAAGCCAGCGCCGAGTTGGCGCACCTCGACGCCGAGGCGGCGAAGGGCGAGCTGCTCGCCGTACGTGCGCTCTGGAGACTTGACAAATTGCAAAATGGCGACGTTCATTCCCCGCCCAACCGCGCGCAGGGCAAGCCCCAATGCGGCCGTCGTTTTTCCTTTCCCATCGCCCGTATACACGATGACACGCCCTCTACGACGAGGCGTCGGCATTGCCCACGCCTCCTTGCCCCTCTGGAAACCATCGAATCGTCTCACGCAGGCGAACGACATCGCCGATGATGATGATGGCCGGATGGGAAATGCCCGCCTGTTCCGCCTCGTCCGGCAACGTCGCCAGCGGCGCCGCCACGGTGCGCTGCCGCTCAGTCGTCCCCCATTCAATGACGGCCGCCGGTGCATCCGACGGCTTGCCCGCCGCCATCAGCCGGCCGCAAATATCCGGTAAATTGGCCGCTCCCATGTAGACAAGGATCGTATCGCATCCGCGGGCGATCGCCTCCCAATCGACTTGCTCGCTCCGATGCCCGCTGACGATCGCCACCGAGTCAGCGTAATCCCGGTGGGTGACCGGAATGCCGGCATACGCCGGAACAGCGATGCCGGATGTCACCCCGGGAACGATTTCAAACGGAATGCCGGCTTTCGCCAACACTTCCGCTTCTTCGCCAACGCGGCCAAACACACACGGATCGCCGCCTTTTAAGCGGACGACCGTTTTGCCTTGTTGCGCATGCCAAACGAGCAGCTCGTGAATTTGTTCTTGAACGGTGTCATGTTTTCCCGGCTCTTTGCCGCAGTAAAGAACCTCAGCGCCCGGCTTTGCGTAGCGCAGCAGCTTCCGGTTGATGAGCCGGTCGTAAATAATGACATCCGCCCGCTCTAGGCATTCGCGGCCGTAAACCGTGATGAGCTTTTCATCGCCCGGCCCGGCGCCGACTAAATACACTTTGCCGATGGTCATTTCCCGTTCTCTCCTTTCGCATCAGCGGTGGAAACGCCCGCCGAAGCGAATGTCGCCATTTCGTTCACCATCGCCGTCGCGGACACCAAGAGCGGAAACGCCACAGCAGCTCCGCTTCCTTCGCCAAGGCGCAGGCCAAGATCCAAAAGCGGCTCTTTCCCAAGCAAACGAAGGGCTATGCTGTGCCCCGGCTCTTCGGAACGATGGCCGGCAATCATATAGTCGGCGACGTTCCCGGCAAACTGGCGGGCCACAAGGGCAGCCACCGTGCAAATAAAGCCGTCAAGCAAAATCGGAATGCGCCGTTCAGCGGCTGCCAACATCGCCCCGGCCATAGCCGCAATCTCCAACCCGCCGATTTTCGAAAGCCATTCAACTGGCTTCGCCGGATTGGGGCGATGAAGCAAGAGCGCCCGGCGGATGACGTCCCGTTTATGGGCAAGCATCTCCTCTTGAATGCCGCTTCCTTTGCCAACGATGCGCTCAAGCGGCTCCTCGGAGAGCGTGGCCAATAAAGCGCTCGCAGCGGTTGTATTGCCGATGCCCATTTCGCCGACAATAAGCGTGCGGGCGCCTTGTTCAATGATGGACGCCGCCTGTTCGTAACCGACATGAAGCGCCTGTTCGGCCTCGGACGGCGTCATCGCTTCCGTTTTGGCGAAATTGTTCGTTCCCGGGCGCACCTTCTTCTGAATGACACGCTCATCAGCAATTGGCACGGCGACACCGACATCAATGACTTGAAGCAACGCGCCGATTTGCCGGCTGAAGGCGTTGATTGCCGCTCCGCCGTTGGCAAAGTTGTACACCATTTGCGCCGTCACTTCGGCTGGATAGGCGGACACCCCTTCTTCCGCGACGCCATGGTCGGCCGCAAACACGAGCACTCCGGGCGGAGTGACGCGTGGGAGCAGCTCTCCAGTCATACCGGCAAGCGCGGCCGCCACTTCTTCCAGACGGCCGAGGCTGCCGGGCGGTTTCGTCAGCTGATTGATGTAATCACGTGCTTGTTCCACCATTTCACGGCGGATCGGTGGGATGGAAGCATTCATCACGGTCGCACCATATCCCCATCAAGCGGGAATAGGCGCTTCCTCCTTTCTCGTCTATGATTGAGGGGCGAAAAAGCAGCTTTCCCCCGTCACGCTTTAGCGCAGTGGAAGGCCGGCCACCCCCCGCTTTACAGAGGAATTCGCACCCCCAAACCGAGCCAATCGCTCGGCAAAAGCGGGCCATATCGGCCGTTCCTCCGCACCACCATTTTCCATATCGATCACAGCCGCTGAAATTGACGCATCATCTGTTCGATCCGTCCGACGTCGACATGCTCGCGGACATGGGCGGCAAGCCGGTCAAACATCGCTTCCTTACGGGTGTGAAACGATACAGCGCCGTGCAACGGAGCTCCCTTTTCGCGGCGAATAGCATTCAAAAAAGCGGTGCGGAACGCATCGTTATGAAACAAATCGTGCATGTACGTGCCCAGCACCCGCTCATCACTGTGCTTCGCCCCTTCATGACGGCCGTCCGCCTCAATAAGCGGCGCATAGCCAGAAAGCGGCGCCGAGCGGCCCATATGAATTTCGTATCCTTGCACGGCAAATCGCTCTCCGCCCCATGTAAGCACTCCTTCGGAACGGATCGTGATTTTCGTCCGCTCAAGCGTCGTTTCCATCGGCAGCAACCCAAGCCCTTTGACTTCCAAAAGCGGCGTCTCGACTCCATACGGATCGCGGATGACGGCGCCAAGCATTTGGTAGCCGCCGCATAAGCCGACGACCCTCGCTTTTCCTTCATTGACAAGCGACACAATGCGGGAAGCGAGTCCTCTTTTCTTCATATAAATCAAGTCTTCGATCGTGTTTTTGCTTCCCGGCAGCACGATCACATCCGGCTCGCCGAGTTCACCCACGTGCGTCACCAACCGGACGCGGCAGTCCGGTTCGGCCAAAAGCGGGTCGATATCGGTGAAATTGGCGATTTTCGGATAGCGGATGACGACGATGTCAATCGCTTCCTCTCCCCCGACAGATGAAGCAAACCGCTCAAGCGACAGCGAATCTTCCGCATCGATCGTCAAATCCGGCAAATAGGGGACAACGCCGAGCACCGGCACACCGGTGTGCTGCTCAAACCAATCAAGCCCCGGTTTAAGCAGTGACACATCGCCGCGAAACTTGTTAATGATGACCCCAATGACCCGCTTTCGGTCCTCAGGCTCAAGCAGCGACAGCGTTCCGACGAGGCTCGCGAACACCCCGCCCCGCTCAATATCGCCGATCAACACGACCGGGGCGTTGGCGAGACGGGCGATGCGCATGTTGACGAGCTCACGGTCGTTTAAATTCACTTCCGCCGGGCTTCCCGCTCCTTCGATGACAAGCCGGTCGTATTCGTTCATCAGCGTTTCAAGCGACTGGCGAATGACGGCCAGCCCTTGGTCGAAAAACTCGTTTCGGTAGGCGAACGCCTGCATATTGCCGTACGGTTTGCCAAGCACAACGATTTGCGATTCATGCTCGCGGCTTGGCTTAATCAAAATCGGATTCATCTCAGCGCGCGCCGCCACTCCGGCCGCTTCGGCCTGAATTCCTTGCGCCCGTCCGATTTCGTTTCCGTCCGGCGTCACGTAGGAGTTTAACGACATGTTTTGCGACTTGAACGGCGCCGTCTTCCAGCCGTCTTGGGCAAACATGCGGCAAAACGCGGTGGCGATGACGCTTTTGCCGGCATCAGAATGGGTGCCTTGAAACATAATCGGCAGCGCCTTAGCCATTGATGGTCACCTTCTCGCATTCGGCGAGCCATCGTTCAGCCATCGCCGGGGCGGACGCGAAATGGAAATGGACGTAGCCGGCGACAAGCCGGTGCATTAGACAACCGTCCGGCTTTATTCCTTTCCGGCCGCTCGTGTCATAAGCAAACGGCATCTCGCTCCGCGGTTCGTACACCGAATAATGGAATTCATGTCCGCGCGCTGTTTCTCCTTCCGGCAATAGAAAATTCCCTTTCCGCCCGCGCACTTCGCGATACCCAAGCGCCGCCAGCGTCCGCTGCATGACGACCCGCCCCGGAATGACGCCGACCATGTCGTACGCCTCCCCGCTCGTCGTCACAAGCTGTTCAGTGAGAAACATAAATCCGCCGCACTCAGCCAGCGTCGGCAAACCGGATTCAATCGCCGCCCGGATCGACTGTTTCGCCGCCGTCTGCCGCGCCAGCTCAGCGGCAAATTCCTCCGGGAAGCCACCGCCGATATACAGCCCGTCGGCGCCTTCCGGAAGCGGCTCGCCGGCGAGCGGAGAGAAATAAACAAGTTCCGCGCCATAGGCGGCCAATATCTCCAAGTTTTCTGGATAGTAAAAGTGGAAGGCGGCATCCTTCGCCACCGCGATGCGAACCGGATACGTCCGGCTTGGCTGGACAAGCGGCGCAGGCGCCTCCAGAGGCGGAGCGGACTCGGCGATTTGAAGCAGCGCCTCCCAATCGACTGTTTCCGCTACTTTTTCCCCAAGGGCGGCAAAAAAAGCATCCAATTCGCCGCGCTCCACCGACGGTACGAGCCCTAAATGCCGCTCGGGCAACGTCAGAGCCTCGTCTTTTGGCAAATAACCGACCGCCGGGATGCCGCACATTTGCTCGATGGCCGCCTGAATCAGCCGGAAATGCCCTTCGCCGCCGACGCGGTTCGCAAACACGCCGGCAATGCGGACGTTGGGGTGAAAAGTTTGAAACCCGCGGACGATGGCAGCAGCGCTGCGGGCCATGCCGGCGGCGTCAATGACAAGCAGCACCGGGCTTTCCGTCAATGCCGCAATATCGGCTGTCGATCCTTCATCAGACAGCGGCTGCTTGCCGTCAAACAGCCCCATCACCCCCTCGATGATGGCGAGATCCGCCCCTTGGCAGCCGTTCGCCAACATTTGGCGCACGTTCGCACGGCCGGCCATCCAGCTGTCCAAGTTGCGCGCCGGCCGGCCGGTGACCGCCGTATGGTACGTCGGATCAATGTAGTCTGGTCCGCATTTAAACCCTTGCACCGTATATCCTTGCTGCCTCATGGCCGCCATCAAGCCGAGCGTTACAGTCGTTTTGCCGGCTCCGCTTCCTGGCGCAGCGATGACAAGCCGTCGCATGGCTCGCTCTCCTTTCTGCGTCTGTGATCGATCAGTGCCACCGAAATCGTCACGTTGCCCGATTTCTTTTTCACGAGCGCCATTCGATCGGCCCCGCTGTACAATTTCGCCGCCGGCTCGCTCACCCCGTAGGCGCCGGTGTAGCGAAACACGGTCTCCGACGGCGCTTCGATCGGCACCGTGTTCAGCTCTTCTGGCGTATATGCAACCAATTTCCATCGATATTTGTTGACTACCTCCAAAAGGCCTTGTTCATCCTTTTTCAAGTCAATGGTGCACACCGCTTTGACGCTTTTGAGCGAAAAGCGCAGCTCATTGAGCGTCTCGCGGATGACCGCTTCGATTTCGTCAGCCGATGTGCCGCGGTTGCAGCCGATGCCAAGGGCGATCACTTTCGGGCGATACAAGACGCCGTTTTGCAAAATCGCTTCTTCTTCCGGCGCAAGCAGCCGGTGAGTGACCACAAGCGCCGCCGTCGGGCGAGCGGACAGCGTCTCCGCGATCGAGCCGTACACGGTGATGTTTTTTGGCAGCGGGCGGCCCGCCGGCCACCAATTTGGTTCTCCTGACTCTTGCACAATGGCGACCGGTTCTTCATTGACAACAGCCGCGCTCACCGGCGTCAAGTTGTCATCCGACTCCCATTCCCAGCCGAATTCGCGGCCGAATAGATCAACAGCGATCGTCTGCTGCACATCGGAAGCGGTCGTAATGACCGGGCGGGCGCCCAATATGGCGGCCACACGCCGCGTCAGTTCGTTGGCGCCTCCTAAATGGCCGGATAATACGCTGATGACATGTTCTCCTTTATCATCAATGACGACAACCGCCGGATCGGTCTTTTTATCTTTCAGCAATGGAGCGATCATCCGGACGACCGCGCCGAGCGAAATGATGCAAATGAGCCCGTCGTAGCGGGCGAACAGCTCCGGCAGCAACGTCTTCACGTTGCCGGAAAACAAGCGGATCCCGTGCTCGGCTTCATCGCCGCGGGCGAATTTCTCCGTATAATACACATCCGCTCCAACTAGCGCGCCGCCGAGCCGGCGGGCGATCTCGACCCCGTGTTTCGTAATGGCCACGACCGCATAGACGCCGTTCCTTTCGTTGTTTATGGAAACATCCCCCACCTTACGCCTCCCCCTTTCGATATCCGTGCGTAAACGTCCGGTCATACAGCTTCGACCGATAGCCTTGTCCATGAATATGCGGATCGAGCGCCCAGCCGGCTAAGATGATGGCGTGCTTCGTCACGCCATAGCGCCGCATATCGTCAGCCATTGTGGCAACGGTGGAACGAATCACCACTTCATCCGGCCATGTCGCCTTATAGACGACCGCCACCGGCGTATCACCGCTCCAGCCCGCGTCAAGGAGCGCCGCGCTTACTTTTTTGGCAAGCGTCGCGCTTAAAAAAAGGACAAGGGTGCAATGATGCTGGGCCAGCTCCTGCAATTTCTCACGCGGCGGCACCGGCGTCCGCCCCTCGGCGCGGGTGAAAATGACCGTCTGCGTCAATTCGGGGACGGTGAGCTCGGCCTGCACCGAGGCCGCGGCCGCAAACGCCGAACTGACACCGGGGACGATTTCGACTTCAATTCCTTCTCCTTTCAATAAGGCGATTTGCTCGAGCGTCGCCCCGTAAATCGATGGATCACCCGTATGCACGCGGACGACGAGCCGGCCTTGCCTCACCTTGTCGGCCATCATCGCCACCATTTGTTCCAAATGCATGCCGGCTGTATGAAACACCTCTGCCTCCGGCTTCCGGTAACGCTCAATCAGTTCTTCGCTCACTAACGAGTCGGTGTAAAAAATGGCGTCCGCCGCGGCCAACAGCTCCGCTCCTCGAACGGTGATCAAATCCGGCGCTCCCGGCCCCGCTCCGATGATATACAGCTTCACTTTCTCACCACCATCAATGTCAAATATTCGAGTTCCGCTCCGTCGAGCTCCTCGACCTTCCACACGACTTCCTCGCCGGACGTCACTTTCGTCACAACAGCGGCGCGATGAAGCAAATCGAGTTCCCGCAACAGACGAATCAGCAAATCGATCACTTTCGCCACTTTAAAAAAGACAACGCAATCGTGCTCAAGAAGCACTGCTTTCATCGCCTCAACATCGTCGCGGGCGGGCACGATCGCCACGGTTTCATCGCCGTCCGCAAGCGGCAGGCGAAGCCGGGCGGCGGCGGCGTTCGCCGAGCTGACGCCGGGGACGACTTCGATCGGCGCGTCTGGATAGCGTCGCTCCATCACATGCATCAAATGGATGAACGTGCTGTACAACAGCGGATCGCCTTCGGTGACAAACGCCACATCGCGCCCAGCCGACAGTTCCGCCCAAATGGCGTCGGCTGCTTCGTTCCATTTTGGTTCAAGCACGGCCACGTCTTTTGTCATCGGAAAATGAAGCCCAAGCCGGCGTTTTTCCTCCGGCGCAAAATACGCGTCGATAATTTGTTCGGCATAGCTTTTGCTTTGCCGCCCTTTTTTTGGATAAGCGATGACATCCGCTTCTTTTAGGCGGCGGTATGCTTTCACCGTCATGAGCTCTGGATCGCCCGGGCCAACACCGATGCCGTACAACGTGCCGGTCATTCGTCTCCCTCCCGCTTGGCTGTCATGATATACACTGGATTGAGCGCCTCAAAGCGCGTCAACTCTAAAATGGGCTTGCTTCGCGACACTTGCGCGAGCGTGATGTCAACATGAAATCCACGGCTGCGCAGCTCGCGGCCCGCTTCAGCAAGCGTCTCAACCGTTGCCGCGTTGATCACGATGCGTCCATTTTTCTTCAGCCGTTTCGCACAGACGTCCAACAACGGCGACATCGCGCCTGACGTGCCGCCGATAAAGATGGCATCCGGGTCGGCAAACTCATCGAGCCGATCGGGCGCCCTGCCGTGCACAAGTGTGATATCGACGCGGAATTTGCGCAAGTTTTGCCGGCAAAGTTCGATATCTTGTTCATTTTTTTCAATCGCAAACACGGCGCCGTCGCGGGCGATTTTCGCCGCTTCAATCGCCACCGAACCGGTGCACGTTCCAATATCCCAGACGACGCTGTCCGGGCGCAAGCGCAAGGCGCTTAGACTTAAAACTCGGATTTCTTTTTTCGTAATCAATCCTTTGTCCGGCTTGCGCTGAAAAAACTCGTCATCCTCAATGCCGAACGGCCAAACCGGGCTTGGCGCTGTCTGCCGCAAAATGACTATATTTAATGGAAGAAACTCGGCTTCCGCCATCTCTTCCAACGAAAACAAGCGGCAGCGCTCGTTCGGGCCGCCGAGCTCCTCGCCGACAAACGCCTCATATTCCGTCATGCCGTACTCGAGCAAATAGCGGGCGATGACGGCCGGCGAGTTCGTCTCATCGGTTAAGATGGCGACTTTGCGCCGCCCGTCGATCCGTTGCACGAGGCCGGTGAGCGGGCGGCCATGGGCGCTTACAAATGCGGCATCTTGCCAAGACTCCCCCATTTTCGCAAACGCCCATTGCACCGAGCTGATCGCCGGATACACCTCAATCGGCAATTTGCCGGCCAAATAGCTGCCGATGCCGTAAAAGAGCGGATCGCCAGACGCCAGCACGACAGTACGGCGCGTCTCGTGCCGAAGCCGCTCCACCAGCTCCGCCAGTCCGCGGCGGATGACGATCGTTTCTCCTTTGTAATCGGGAAACATCGCCAGCTGCCGCTCGCCGCCGACAAGCAGTTCGCTTTCATCAATCCAGCGCCGATACAGCTCAGGAAGACTTGCCTTCCCGTCAGCTCCCACGCCGATCAGTTTCATCGTCCCCATCAATTTGCACCGCCTTTCCTAATCGTTGTCCGTTCAAGGTGTAAATGGACGTCGCCACCGTCAAGCCGCCTCCGACTTCGTTGAGCGCTGCCCGGCAACACGCCTCACACAACAGTTCGAAAAACTTCGTGCAGCCGGCTTCTTGCATCATGTCGCCGACTTGCGCCGCCGTGTTCGCGCCGCGCACCGCGGCCACCAACGCGGAAGAGGCGCCGGCTTGCTCAGCGAGCGCCGCCAAAAAACCGAAGTCAACCGGAGCGCTTTTCGAGTGCACCATCATCATCCCTTGGGCGACTTTCGAAAATTTCCCCATCATCCCGACCATCGACACCATCTTGATGCCAAGCCGTTTGCATTGCTTCAGCGTAAACCCGACAAAATCACCCATTTCAATAAATGCTTCTTCCGGCAAATGCGGATACTCTTGCATGGCATATTTCTCGCTCCGCCCCCCGGTCGTGATCACGACATGGCGGCAACCGTTCGCTTTCGCCACTTGAAGCGCCTGTACGATGCTCGCCCGGTAGGCGGCGGTCGAGAACGGAACGACGATGCCCCGCGTTCCTAAAATCGAAATGCCGCCCATAATGCCAAGCCTCGGATTCAACGTTTTTTTGGCGATTTCCTCGCCGCCGGGCACGGAAATGACAACGTTCACCCCGCGATGTAAACCGTATTGCGCCAATACTTCGTTGACTGCTTCGCGGATCATTTGCCGCGGCACTGGATTGATCGCCGCTTCCCCGACCGGCACCGGCAAGCCGGGTTTGGTGACACGTCCGACCCCTTCCCCGCCGTCAATATGAACGCCCGGCGACGAAGCCCATGAGACAGTGGAAACGATGAGCGCGCCGTGCGTCGCATCCGGATCATCGCCGCCATCCTTCACGACCGAGGCCGTCGCCGTTTCGCCTTCGAACGAACAAGAGGCAAGTGAAAAGGTGACGACCCGCCCGATCGGAAGGCGAATCGTCGCGTCTGTCTGCACTTGGCCAGTGATGAGGGCTGTGAGCGCGGCTTTCGTGGCCGCTGCCGCGCACGATCCGGTCGTATATCCTTCACGCAGCGTTTTTTTTGTTTCCATCGTTCGTCACGCTCGCTCGGCAAGCAGCGATAACGCATTCAAAGCGGCGACCGTCACGGTGCTTCCTCCTTTGCGGCCGCGGTTGGTGATGAACGGCACATCGAGCTTCGCCAATTCTTCTTTCGATTCCGCCGCCGAGACGAATCCGACCGGCAAGCCGATCACAAGCCCCGGCCGCGCTTCTCCTTCTTTGATGAGACGAATGAGCTCCAACAGTGCAGTCGGTGCGTTGCCAATGGCAAAAATGCCGCCTTCCGCTTCTTTCACCGCTTTGCGCATCGCCACAATCGCCCTCGTCGTATTCAACCGTTTCGCTTCCGCGATCACGTCTTCATCAGAAATATAGACACGCACCGCGCTGCCGAACTTCGCCAACCGCGCTTGATTGACGCCGGCTTGCACCATTTGCACATCGGCGACGACGAGCTTGCCGCTGCGAATGGCATCAATGCCTGAGCGGATCGCATCCGGGTGGAAAATGAGGCTTTTGCCCAGCTCAAAATCAGCCGATGCATGGATGACGCGCTGAACGATTCGGTATTGTTCTTCTGTAAATGAATGCTCGCCGATCTCTTCATCAATGATTTGAAAGCTGCGCGCTTCAATTTGTTCCGGCTGCACCGTCGCCGGACAAAATGTTGTATGGAAGTCCATGACAATTCTCCTTTCTTCATGATCGCTGGCATGAGCGGCCACTAGAATCCCATTCTTTACACGGCCGGAAGCGGCGCATGCTGCTTCAACGCCTCGAGCACGCCGGCAAAATCGTGATGCACGATGCCGTATGACAACCGTGGGCGGCGGATGACGATGACATCAATGCCGAGCTCCTCGGCGGCAGCGATTTTCTCATCGACAAACCCGACTTTGCCGCTTTCTTTCGTGACGACGACCGTGACGCCAAAATGGCGGTATAGCGCCCGATCGAGCTCTTTCGTAAACGGCCCTTGCATCATGACGATCTGCTCTTGGGAAAACCCGAGCCGCTCGCATTTGTCGAGATTGTCTTTCCGCGGCAGCATCCGCACAATCACCTTGACGTCCGGGCGACCGATGAGCCTCGCGGCGAAAATGTCGAGCGTTTTGCTGCCGGTCGTCAGCATCACGACGCCGCCTTTTTCCGCCGCCAGCTCGGCGGCTTCTTCATAGCTATCGACAAATGTCACCTTCTCGGATGAAAGCGAAGACGCCTGCCGCTCATAGCGGATGTACGGCAATTCGGCAGCGGCCGACGCTTGCATGGCGTTTTTCGACGCCTCCTCCGCAAATGGATGGCTCGCATCGACAATCGCTTTGGCTCCCTCGGCTTTGGCCAGATCGGCAAGCTGGGACGCATCCAAGCGGCCGACATAGGCGCGAATGCCGGATGACCGAAGCTGTTCGGCCGCGTGATCGGTGACGACCGTCGCCGTGACCGAATAGCCAGCTTGTTGGATCATCACCGCCAATTCGCGGGCATCGCTCGTCCCTGCCAACATCAAAATCATCAGCGCTCCCCCTTTTTGTTTTTTAGTGATGATGGTGATGATGATGGTGAGAAACGTGCAGCCGGTATTGACAGATGTCGCAATTCATCGCCACCGTTTGATCGAGCACTTCTTGCAGGCGGTCAAGCACGATATCGATCAGTTTCGGATGAAAGCCGACATAATCGGCCAGCGCAAATGAGACGTGCGGGTGATCGAGGCGGTATTGCGCCACTTGCTGTTCAAGCCGCTTGATGAGCACACCGGTGAACAAAAAATACGGCAAAACGACGATCCGCTTCGCCCCAAGCATGAGACAGCGGCGGACGGCGTCATCAAGCGACGGCGTCGTCACCCCCATAAACGCCGGCTCGATGAGCGCATAGCCCGTTTGTTCCCAAAACAAGCGGGCGATTTTATACAAGTCGCTGTTCGCGTCCGGGTCGCTCCCGCCGCGGCCGAGCAAAATGACCGCTGTGCCGTCGTCTGGCTGCTCCGGCCGCTCGCCGATTTCTTGCAATCGTTCGCGCAAAATAGCAATTGTCTGCTCATGGACGCCGATCGGCCGTCCATATCGAAACATGATGTGCGGATAGCGCGCTTTCGCCTCATCGATTTCCGCCGGGATGTGCAGCTTCGAATGCCCAGCCGGCAATAAAATGAGCGGAATGACCGCCACTTCCGCCGCTCCGGCCTCAACGCACCGCGCGATCCCTTCGCTGATCGACGGACGGCCAAACTCTAGAAAACTCGTTTCAACATGGAAAGAAGCAGAAAGACGCGGCCGCAGGCGGTCGACAAACTGCTGTACTTGCTCATTTCCTTCCGGGTCGCGGCTTCCATGGCCGACAAACAAAATGGCTCTCATATTCGCTCTCCTCTCTTTTATATCGCTCCATCCGAGGTTACTCACCGCATGCCGGCGTTTCGATATTCGCCGCCGTCTTGGCCTCCTCGTACGAAAAGCGGCCGATTTGTTTCACGCGGGCAAAAAACTTATGAAATCGTTCGTTCGGGTAAGCATGTTCTTTGTACTGTTCAATGATGTCCGCCACAATGGCCACCATCTCTTCCGGCGGGATGCCTTCCGCGACGAGCTGGCCGGGATGGGCGTTGCGGCCGACCGTTTTCCCGCCCAAAAACAAATCAAATTTCCCTTTCCGGTACACAAGCCCGATGTCTTCGTGCACCGCGCCGTAGCACGCCATCCCGCAGCCGTTGATGCCAAGCTTCAACTCTTTCGGCAGCGCCATGCCGCCAAACCGGCGCGCCAATTCCTCCGCGTATGGAATGGCGTCTTTTTTCTCTCCATCGCAAAAGTCGCATGCCTTCACCGTCAGCACATCACCAACCGGCATCACCATCAGTCCGACAGCAGCGAGCCGATCGACAAGCCCTTTTGGATTCTCTGTCACCCGCTCGATTTTGATATAATGATCCGGCGTGTACGTCATTTTCCCGTCCGGTCCGACCGCTTCGGCAAGCGCGATGAGCTGCTCCGGAGTAAACTGCTTGTTGGCCACCCCTGGGCTCACTGCCGCTTCGAACAGCACGGCGGACGCCTTCTTTGTCGTTCTTCTTTCCAATGCTGCAAGCGCGTCCTCCGCTGTTTCTCTCACCCGATGCAACAGAGCGGATGACGGCCGGTTTTCCGTTTGGACGAATGGCTCCTCCGGCAGCGGAAAAGCGGAAGCTGCCGGCGCCAATCCAGCTTCCTTCGCGGCCGCGTCCACAGCCGGCGGCAAAACCGCTACGGCGGCAAAACCGCGGTCTTTCTCGTCGCCGAAAGCGGAGGCAGCCGCGGCAAACGGCCGAAACGCTTCTCCGTTTTCTTCGTCCGGCTCTCTCAGCGGCTTCGTCTGGTCGAGCGCCCATGGCTCCGCCTCTTTGCGCAGCCGCTCATGCGGCTTGAGCGGCTGGACGGCGGCAGTCAACTGGTATTTGCGCTGGTAGCCGCGCGGCGTGATCATGAGCCCGTCGTAAACAAAAGTCGTCGAGTTGCCGATAATGACCGTCGTCAACATGCCGATTTCATGGTCCAGCATATGCGCCAAGTCGGTGAGGACGATATGCTGACGCTCGCGATACGCGCTTTTTACCAGACCGACCGGGGTCTCCGGAGACCGGTGGCGAAGCAGGATGCGCTGCGCCTCCACAATCTGCCGAGTGCGCCGCCCGCTTTTCGGGTTGTACAGCGCGATGACAAAATCGGCCGCCGCCGCGGCGTCAATCCGCTTTTCAATCAGCTCCCACGGCGTCAAATGATCGCTCAAACTGATCGTACAGGCATCGTGCATAATCGGGGCGCCAAGCAGCGCCGCGCACGAATGAATCGCGGAAATGCCGGGGATGACTTCGACTTCAATCGGACTCGCTTTCGTCCACCCTTTTTCGATCAACACTTCATACACGAGCCCCGCCATGCCGTACAACCCGGCGTCGCCGCTGGAGATGACGGCAACCGTTTTGCCGCGCTCGGCCCACTTCACCGCCGCTTGGGCGCGGCTCACTTCTTCGGTCATGCCCGTGCTAATGATCTCTTTTCCAGCAATGAGATCGCGCACAAGTTCGATGTACGTTTTGTAGCCGATGATGACGTCGCTTTCTTCAATCGCTTCCCGAGCCCGTTTCGTCATATGGTCGACGCTTCCCGGGCCGAAGCCGACAATGAGCAATTTGCCGCTCATCATGATCCCTCCTTTTGCCGACTAGCACCCATTTTTCACACTCCATTCGCCGCTCATGTCCCTTTCACGGCGCAACACATCGGGGGACGATCTTTTCCTCTGGCCGCCATGCTTGCCAAAGCCGCACGAACAGCGGAACATCCAAGCGAATGTCCAACAGCTGCTGACGGTCGGCGAATACGTCTTCGGGCGCCCCTTGCATCACGATCCGTCCTTCGTGCATGACCGCGACGACATCCGCCCACTGCCAGACGAAATCCATGTCATGGGTGGCGATCAACACAGTCGTTCCCGCCTGGTGAATGGCGTCAATTTGTTTGAGAAACTGCTTTGTCTGATGCTGATCCAAATAGGCGGTCGGTTCGTCCAATACGAGCAAGTCCGGCTTGGCCGCCATCGTACAGCAGAGCGTCAGCCATTTTTTCTGTCCGAGACTGAATTGATGGGTCGGGCGGTCCAGCCAAGATTGAAGGTGGTATTCCGCCGTAATCGCGGCAAGCGCCTCCCTCATTTTTTCTCGATCGATTCCGGCATGGACTAAGCTGATCGCCAATTCATCACGAACGAGCGGGGCGAGGATTTGATGCTCCGGGTTTTGAAAGACGATGCCGACTTCACGCCGCCATTGCGTCCAATCAGCGCCGCGTTCATACATGTTGCGCCCTTTCCAATACACCGCTCCTTCCTGCGCCCGCAGCAGCCCGTTCAAATGAAGAAACAACGTCGTTTTGCCGCAGCCGTTTGGCCCGATCAAGGCGCATTTTTTTCGCTCTGGAATTTCCCAATCAATCCCATTCAGCACGTACCGTTCTGCTTGATAAGCGTATTTCACTCGTTCCATTCGCAGCAGCAACGTTTTCACCCTTTCCGCCATGCCCACCCAAGCAGCAAGGCCATGATGATGCCGGCCGCAACATCGACAAGAGGCACATGCGCTTTTTCCCGCTGATGCGTATGCCCAGCCGACGCGACGCCTCCACGCGCCGCAAGCGAACGGCTGAACGCTTCATACGACTGCCACGTTTTCATCCATAGTTGGTACATCAGCATCCCGCCATGCCGCCAATACGTTCCCCCGCTGCGGGCCCGCAACGCCAGCATCAGCTCTGCGGCCGCCTGCTCGAGCAAAAAGATAAAGCGATACATAAGAAAGCAAAGTTCCACGAGCGCCGCCGGCAGCCGCATTCGCCTCAGCACCGCAATCAAGTCCGGCGCCGGCGTCGTAATGAGAAGGAAAAACAAGCACGACCAGGCGGCAAGGGAGCGGACGGCGAGCTTTGCAGCCGGCTGCAGCTGGCTGTCGATGAAAGTTATTTGAAAAGGAACCGACACGGACACAACGAGCGTCAGCAGGCTGAGCCCTAAAAAAACGGAGGCGGCGAGCATCGCTTTTCCATACACGGAAAACGGCACTCGTGCACGAGCGACAATCCAATACGCCATTCCGATGAGCACAAGCCATTGTTCGCGCCAGCCGCCCATCATGACAACGGCAAGCATAACAAACGCCACGATCAGCTTCCACTCCGCCCGCCATGCCCGCAGCCGGTTGTCATACGCCCAACGGTCAAACTCGCGAATCATGGCTGTTTTTCCGCTCCGAACGCCCTTTGTACAACCCGACGACGTAGCCGATCACGCCGGCGCCAAGCGCGGCTTGCAGCGAGAACAGAAGCGTTTCGACTTCGCCGCCTGGAGGGGTGAAGATCGACTCAAACCACGGCCGATAATGCGGGTTGAGCGTTTGAATGGCTTTTTCCGCCTGATCGTCCGTTCCACCGAATTCCGATCCGCGCGCCCACCAAAGAGGAATGATGACAAGCAAAGCAGCCAGCAACACGAGCAAGCCATTTTTCTTCATCGCATTACGCCTCCTTTTCCTTTTGGAACAGCGGAGAAGCTTGATAGGAGGAAAGCCAGTTCCAGACGATTACCGTTATGATGCCTTCCGTCACCGCCAACGGCACTTGAGTAATGGCAAAAATGCCGGCGAATTTCAAAAACGAGGCGGTGACTCCCCCATCAGGAGACGGAAACGCCAGGGCAAGCTGCAGGGACGTCATGACATATGTAGCCAAATCAGACAAACAAGCGGCAAGAAACAAAGCCGCTCGATTGGATACCGCCCCTTTTCGGCACAGTTGATACACTCCGTACGCGACGAACGGGCCGACGATCGCCATCGACATCGCATTGGCCCCAAGCGTCGTCACTCCTCCGTGGGCAAGAAGCAGCGCTTGAAAGAGAAGAACGACTGTGCCGATCACCACCATCACCCATGGTCCAAACAAAACCGAGCCGAAGCCGATCCCGGTCGGATGCGAGCTGCTGCCGGTGACGGATGGAATTTTCAACGCCGACAATACAAATGTAAACGCGCCAGCTAACGCCATCAGAAGCTTATGTTCGGGGTGCTGCTTCAGCGTATGCACAAGCCGCCGCAATCCGAACACAAAGAACGGCAAAAACAACAGCCACCAAAACAGCGCCCATTTGACAGGCAAAAATCCTTCCATAATGTGCATGGCATACGCTTCATTTTCATTCGTCAACAAAAAATAGGAAACGAACAAAGCCGCCATTTTGCTCCATCGAACCGCTCTCTTCATTTATCCCTTCACTCCTTTCGCAGCATGTTCCGTTTTCCGTTTTCCGCTTGGCGCCTCCCGTTCGCCGGCTGGCGTCAACACCAATTCGCCTTCGTATTCATACGTCGCCCACTCCCGCATCGGAACCCCCTCACCCAAATGAGCGCGCACAACCTCCTTCGCCCGCTCCGGCGTTATCTGTCGATACCAGACGCCTTGCGGATAGACGATCATCACGCACGCGTCTTGGCATCGTCCGTTGCAGCGCGTCCTTGTTGTATGGACAGCGTCGTCAAGCCCGAGACGGGCGATCTCCTCGCGCACCGCCGTTGTCACATCATCCCCGCCATGGCGGAGGCACGTCCCTCCGTTGCAAATGAGCACATGATGCTTCATTCCCCGCAAATCCCATGTCGCCACCGAATCCCCCCTTTTTGGCTAGAATGATAGAATTTAGACGCAGACAGACGGGCAGGTTTTCGGCAAAAGAAAAAGCACCTCTACAGCAGAGGTGCAGAAAAATGTATACGAAAGCCGTAAACGGCCCAAACAGGCCCAATGCAGCCATCATTCTCCCGCACGTCTGCCTATAGTCCCGTAGGCATCCGTCCGATCCAAACAAGGCAGGTCTCCTGACTTAGGATCATCGCTTGACGGCGTCTTCCCGAAGCATCCTTCAGTGACTTGTTGCCGCAAAGCTCCCCATCACAGTGGCGGGCACCGTGCCGGATTTTCACCGGGCTTCCCTTTTCACCCAAACCCTAGAGCAGGCTTAGGCACCTTGTTTGTCTTACCGCCATATATGCGCTGTCATGGAACAAGCATCTGTTTTCATCGTAGTACAACCAATGCGTTGCCGTCAACCGTTTTTTGCCGACCAATCTTCGCGGGCGACGACAACGCCGTCGGCATCGGCGTACACGTATGCGCCCGGCTCCCAGCGGACGCCGCCGAACTCGAGCACAACGTCGCGGGCGCCTTTTCCTTCTTTTTTGCTTTTCACTGGGCACGTGCCGATCGCCATGACCCCAAGCGGCATGCGGCCGATTTCCGCCGAATCGCGAATGCAGCCGTGGATGATGACGCCGGCAAGCCCCCGGTCGCAGGCGATTTGCGCCAACCGGTCGCCTAATAGCGCCACGCGGCGCGAGCCTTTTCCATCGACCACGAGCACCGTCCCCGGCAGCACCGTCTCGAGCGCTTCACGGACAAGGACGTTGTCCTCAAACACGTCGACCGTCGCGATCGGCCCGGAAAACATCCGTTTTCCGCCGTACGATTGAAACGAAAGTTCGCACACTTGCAACTCATCTAAACATTGATCGCATAAATCAGCTGTTTTCATGATCCTCTCCCCTTTCGTTTTTTTCATTCGCCACCATTCGTCAAAATCCTGCCGACACCACATTTTTTTGCGGCGCTGCTTCTGCTCGGGCATCGGATGCGTGTCCTTGCGGGGCCGCTGAAAACGATAAAAAGATGTTCTCGTCCCCGCTTTCCGGCGAACGAAAAAACGGCCCCGCACAACATGGCGGAAGCCGTTTTGGCCGCCGGGACGAACGAGCCCCGTCCGGCGATTCAGCTGGGCTAGCTGGATTCGAACCAGCGCATCACGGAGTCAAAGTCCGTTGCCTTACCGCTTGGCTATAGCCCAACGTTTTGTTGTCGTTTACAGTATGCGACATGATGGTGCACGTTATGCATCAACCTGAATATTCTTTTGCTTGATGTGCGACACTATCGGTACAAGCACCCTTTCCCCACTATATCACCCCGTATTCCCCTAATACTTGTTTTCCTGATATGATACTGGAAGGGAAGAGATGTCTATGCGCCGGATCACGGTTTTTCGCATCTATCTTTGCGCATTGTTTTTGTTATCGCTGCCGATCGTCTTAGCGGCCGCGGCTGCCTGGCAGCCACCCAGCCAGCCGAAAACCGCCGTCATCGCCCACCGCGGCGCGTCCGGACACGCGCCGGAGCATACGCTCTCATCCTACCGCCTCGCCGCCCGCATGAATGCCGATTATATCGAAGTCGATGTGCGCGCAACGAAAGACGGGAAGCTCGTTGCCCTGCATGATGCGACGCTCGCCCGGACGACAAATGTCGAAACGGTTTACCCACACCGGTCGCCATGGCGGGTCAGCGATTTTTCATTGCGTGAGCTCAAAAAATTGGATGCCGGATCGTGGTTCGATCCACGCTTTGCCGGCGAATGCGTTCCGACGCTTGATGAGGTGGTTCGGATGCTGAAAGCGGAACGTGTAAACGTTCCGTTGTACGTCGAAACGAAACAGCCCGGCATCGAACGGGCGGTCGCCCGCCTATTGCAAAAACACGGCGTTCTCCAGCGCGGAAGCGTCATGTTTCAATCGTTCCATCCAGAAAGTTTGCAGGCGCTCCGCCCGCTCATCCCGCGCGGCGTCCCGCTCATTCAATTGGTCGGCGAAAAGGAAGCGCGAAGTGGCCGCGACGAGCTGTTGCAACAAATCGCCGTCTATGCCGATGGCATCGGCTTGCCGCTCCCAGCCGTCACCGAAGAGTGGGTGCGCGCCGCCCATGGCCGCGGGCTCATGGTTCACGTCTATACCGTCAATGAACCACACGATCTCGCTCGCCTATGCGCCATGGGCGTGGACGGTGTGTTCACCGATTATCCAGACCGCCCTGGCCGCATTGCCGCCTGCCGTCGTTTGCCCCGTCATTGACCCGCCTTCAGGGAGCCAGGGGGAGCTTATTTTTTACATAATGTTATTATGGTTACCCGTGGTGCTAGATAAACTTGGGCAAGCATAAAAATAGCCCTTGCTGGCGGATCTCCTGTAGAATGAAAGTGCGACCTGCCATTCGAAAGGAGAATCCCCATGCAAGAGCACTTTCATTTTACTACAGATCGGGCCCAAGATTCAAAAGCAATATGCCGCCATTTTCGTTTTTGTTTCTGCTCAACTGTCATCGATTCAGATGTACCTACAGCGTCGCAACCGCCATTTGGTCAAACAGGAAGACGCCGTGGTCATCGCGATTCATCTTTTAGGAAAGTTGCTCGGTTTTACTTCTGAACGGGCGTGGCATCGTTTTGTCACGGGAAATTTGTTCACAAACGGCTCGTTTCTCGAACGTTCCCGGTATAACCGCCGTTGCCGGGCGCTTGGCTTCGCTATCAAATGGATCGCCGTCGTGAGCAAAACGYGGCCAACATCATGCCTATGCCGTCGTGGACAGCTTGCCGCTCCCATTGTGCCATACGGCAAGAATGCATCGCGTCAAACGGTTTCAAGAGATCGCCGACATCGGGTATTGCGCTTCCAAAAAGCAATGGTACTACGGGTTGAAGCTGCACCTTCAAGTGACCGATCAAGGGCTGCCAATGGGGTATGTGGTGACGGAAGCATCTTGCCACGATCGAATCGCAGCCGAAAGCGTGATGACCCAAATTCCCCACCCGTATAACTTTGGGGACAAAGGATTCATTAGCCGTGACTTGCAAAAAAGGCTGTACGAAGAATACCAAATGGCGCTTTGGACTCCGTCTCGAAAAAACCAGAAACATCGTGCGTCTGAGACATGGGAGCAGTGGATCCAACAAAAACGCAAAGTGATCGAGACGGTGTTCTCGGTTCTGGTTGACCACTATCGCATCACGGGGATCCGAGCCAATTCGATTATCGGATTTGAAGTGGCACTAGACGGTATATTGTTAGCTTATTCCCTGGTTACACTTGGGCTAGTTGAGCGCTAAAGCTCAACTAGCACCACGGGTATGAAAAAATAGTTTCCCAATCCCTCTGTCCGCTCTTTCCAATGGCAGAGCGCCATCACCGCATACCGCTTCACCCGGCGCACAAGCAGCGCCCATCCGAAACAAAACAATCCAACACCAAATGCAATAAACAGAGCTCCCGACACCTGGTACACCCCGCGGGCGAAAAACGCGGACACAATAAACGCTGACAGCGCTGCAGCTCCCATAGCATAGTGAACGGGGGCCGTCTCGACAAACTGGACCACCATATACAGCGCCACCGCCGCTGTATACACCGGCACCCACCACATTCCAATTCAGTCTTGAATGCGATCGTGCGTCATTGTTCTCCCCTTTCGTTGCCATACGTTGAGATGATGATGCGACTGTTGTCCATAAGCGGCGAAAACGATTCCCCTCTCCGACAGCACACATTCACGTTTCAGCAGACGGGGCAAGCACCGGAAACCTGAGCCTCTCTACATCCAAAGCGATGTGGTGAACGTCCAATCGAAAAAAACGGGTGCCGCTACACCCGTTTCGCAAGCAGCCGCTCAAGCCCCGCCGCCACCCCATCTTCTTCGTGGGAGGACGTCACCATGTCGCAGATGGCTTTCAGCTCCGGCTCGGCATTGTCCATCGCCACGCGATAGCCTGCGACCTTAAACATCGACAAATCATTATGGCTGTCGCCAAAGGCGACCGTGTCGCGCACATCGATGCCGTAATGGGCGGCGAGCTGTTTGAGCGCCTCGCCTTTTGTCGCCCGTTCGTTGTTCATCTCAATATTGTGCGGGTGCGACGAGGTGACCGTGACACCACGGAGTGCGGCGAATCGCGACGCTGCATCACGCAGCCGCTCGCGGTCGAGGGCGAAAATCAGCAGCTTATACATCACCGTCTGCGGGTCGTCCCACACCGTGCGGATGTCATCAACATACATCACCCGCGCCTGCTGGAACTGCTTGTTCACGAGCCACTTCACCTCTGGCGCCGCATCGGCCATCCCGGAAGCGAGCGCCTCCCATTGGGCGCGGTTGTGCAGGCCGACATAGACCGCATCGCCCGTGTACGTCTCGCAATACAAATCGGACTGTTCGCGCACCCACTCAAGCGTCGGACGGACGATTGTCCGCTCGAGCGGCGCCTCGCTGATGACCGTGCCGTCTTCGAGCGAAACGACCGCGCCGTTTAAGCTGGCAATCGGGCAGATAATGCCCGCCTCGCGAAGCGGGGCGAGCGCGTCTTTGCGCGCCCTCCCTGTCACGACGGCGACGATGTGGCCCTGCGCCTGCGCTGCGGTGATGGCCGCCCGGTTTCGTTCACTGATTTTTCCTTCCCTGTTTAATAGCGTTCCGTCCATATCGAGTGCAATCAACATGTTCATCCCTCTTTCTGCGTCGTGCAAAGCGCTCTTAGAAAAACGGAATCCTGGCAGAAGCAGCGGGCTAGTGGAAAGCCGGAAATTCCTGCGCTTTTCACTCCGTACCCCAGCGCCTGCCCCCATCATCTCCTGTTCGGCATCACGATCGGCTTCTTCTTAGAATTCCGGTGAAAAACAGTTGCCACGCGCAAATCAGCGGCATTTCACCAAAAAAGAAGACTGATTTCGCAAGGTTTTCTAATTAAGAAACAACCGGAACTAACAGTGTTTTCTACTAAATCACTAGACCTTTAGATCGCAAACTGTTCAAACAATTCCCTCACTTCATCGGAACGAGGGGTTGGGCCTGTGCTCATATTCACACCCAACTCGCGCAAAAGCGGGGCCAGCAGCGGACCGTGTTCCTTTGTGACGCGCACATGGCTCGGTACACGCCCGAGCGCGCGAGCAAATTCAAGAAAACTTTGTTGCAGCGTCTTCGCCTCCAGCTGGCCGCGAAACACTTGGTGATGCAAAATGACTCCGCTCGCTGCATCGGCAGCCAGCGCCAGCAGCGGAAAATACGGGCGCTCCCAGCGTCGCTCCTGAATCGGCTTGTTCACATAAGCGATCGAAAACTCCGCAAACAGCGGGGCGCGATCGAGCGCCTTGACCTTTTCCAACTCGTCCGTTCCGATTTCAAGCACCGGTGTTTCCTTTTTCTTCGCCTTCGGGCGCGACACCCAGCCGTCGCGCCAATGAAGCCCGTCTTCTCTCCGTTCGGCAATCCGGGCAAACAATCGGTTGCCGCGAGCGGACAAAGCTAGGGACAGCTCGCCATCGCGCAGCCGCTCGGCGACAACGACCGCTTGTTCCAATGCCATAGCCGCCCATGCCGCTTCCTGTTCCGAAAGAAACCATGGATAATATCCAGGGGCAAAACTGCGGAACATCGGCAACAGCTGTTTTCCACTCACAGGAATGTGATACTTCCGCAACATCGCTTTATCGTCTCTTTCCAAGTCGTTTCGGGGCGCGAACGACACGAGCAATGCGCGCTCTTTAAACACAGCGTCTTTTGGATGCAACGTTCCAGATAAAATATCTTGCAAGCATGCATACCCTTCCTCACCGATGTAAATGACAAGGTCGTACTCCTGGCCAAGCGCCCCGATCACCGTACAATACAACGATTCCCCATCAGGAGTCACCACGGCAAAAATTTGATCATCGTCCATCCATGTCCACGGGGCCAAGTCCCTGTAGGCGAGCGCTTGATCGAACAGCGTTTTCCATACATCCTGTTCCACTTCTTCGACTCTGCCTTTGCTTGCGGCTCGTTTCGTTTTTTTCGCCTCACCTTCTTCCTTCACCACTTTTCGTTGAAACGGGGCGAGCGCCACATTCACGTTCGCCGTCAGCTCCGCTGTGCTCATCTCTTCCTCTATGGCTTGCACTTCTCCCCAGCTGTCCTCTTTCAAACCCACTCGCACGGCCTTGATACAGCACGGATACAACGCGTCGGGAACTGGATCGACGATCTTTTCCAAAACGATGTCATGCTCCCACATATCTCCAAAATCATACACGTATTGGGCGCGGTCGCCTTCTTCGACAAACCATTGCCCAATCCTTTCCTCCCGCTCATCGTAATCGGCGCCGTCCCATCCAGCCGCTTCGTTGCCGATTTCAATGCCCAGCCGCGCCGTTCCGCCGACCTTTGTCATGTAAAACGTATGCAAATGTTGGTCCATCCAGCCGAATGCGGCTTGCAACACGCGATGCAGCTCGGCGAACGTCATCTCCCCCGGCACAAGCAACCGACGCCAAATGGGAGGGCGCGTATGCTTCAATTGCACTTTGAGTTGATAAATCATTCTCTTCTTCCTTTCTCATTGTCTTGTCCTCTATTATAACAGATCAACGGAAACATGATGAAATCTTCCCTCTTTTCGTAGTATAATAGATGAAAAAATTCTCAATGAAAGCGAAGGGGTGTGCATGTGGATCGTGTATGCTTTGTTGGCGGCGGTGTTTGCGTCGCTGACATCGGTGCTGGCGAAAATCGGCATTGAAAACGTCAATTCCCATCTCGCGACCGCTATTCGCACCGTTGTCGTGCTCGTGCTCGCATGGCTGATCGTCTGGATGACAGGCGCCCATCAAGGCGTCAAAGTGATCTCAACGAAAAGCTGGGTGTTTCTCTGCCTCTCAGGAGCAGCAACCGGATTGTCGTGGCTTTGTTTCTACAAAGCAATCCAAATCGGCGATGTCTCGCGCGTCACCGCCATTGACAAGTCGAGCTTGGTGCTGACGATCTTGTTTGCGGCGATGTTTCTCGGCGAACCGCTGTCCGCGAAAGTGGTAATCGGGGTGCTGCTCATTACCATCGGGACATTGATCATGATGTTTTAGCCAGCCGCCTTCTCAATCGTTTAGCCTGTTCTTCTCGAAATATTGCCGCCATACTCAATTTTGGCAGTTTTCCATCAAGCCTATAGACAGGACAATCCAAAAGATGTTACGATAAATTTTATAGTGACCTAGAGCTTTTCTCCGCCCTCCGCATCATTTCGGCATAGATGACAGCTTTTGGGATCACTTTATGAAATAAGGTCTTCGTTGCGACCAAGAGTGTGTGAATGGCTTCACCGCTGCTTGTCAAACGGAGAGTAGTTTGAAAGGAGATCACTGAATGAATGATTTTCACCCGTTCGGCTGGTACGCGGCGAAAATGGCCCCGCATTTGCCGAAAAAAGCGTTTCAACCCGTGAAGTCCCGCTTGTTTGGAGGTCTGGCTTATGTAGGGCTCGTCATCGCCGGCATCCTCGCTGTGTCCCTTTTCCACCTCCATCCTGTATGGAACCTCCTCATCTCGGTTGTGCTTGGTTTCAGTTTTGCTGCGTTAGGATTTTTAGGACATGAAATTTTGCACGGCACCGTCGTCCGTACACCATGGCTGCGCGATCTTCTCGGAGCGATCGCCTTTTGGCCGCTTTGCACCGGTCCGAAGTTGTGGAGAAAATGGCATAACGCCAGCCACCATGTGCATACCCAGCATGAAGAAAAAGACCCGGACGCGTGGCCAAGCATGGAGAAATTAGCGAAAAGCCGCCTGCTCTCTTGGGTATACCGCATCCCGTTTCCGATTCGCGCGTTTTTCTCGTTTAGCTCCTTGTCGGTGATGTTTACCCTTCATTCGGTGCGGATGCTTTTTTACTTTTTCAAAGACTTTCGCCGGAAGAACCGCGCGGTTGTCCTGTTTCAATTTTTCTTGCCTTGGGCGACATGGCTCGGGCTGTTATGGCTTGTCGGCTGGGAAAAATGGCTGTTCGCCTTTTTGCTTCCGCTGCTCGTCGCCAACACGATCGTCATGAGCTATATCGCAACCAACCATCGTCTCAATCCGTTAGTGCCGGTCAACGATCCGTTGGCGAACAGTTTGTCGGTCACCGTGCCAAAGTGGGTGGATATCCTTCACTTCCACTTTTCGCACCATACTGAACATCATCTCTTTCCAGCGATGAGCTCGAAGTACTACCCGCTCGTGAAAAAACACATCAAACAAATGTGGCCCGACCGCTACCACGAAATGCCGATGGGAAAAGCGTTGGCCGCCCTTTGGAAAACGCCGCGCGTCTACTACGAGCACAACGAGCTCATCGAGCCGAAGCAAGGCCATGTGTACGGCACGCTCGGCAATGGGCTCAACCCCGACCGGATTGTGCATCGCGAGCTGGAAACGGAAAAACAGCCGCGCGCAGCCAAAAAACGGGCAAAAACAAAAAAAGCGGCGGGGAAAGAGAATTTGTAGAAAGGATGGGCTTTGCGGCCGTCCGCCTCCTATGTGGATCAAATAGCAGCGAAGAGGGGAAAAGAGCGCTTTTCTTTCGGCAAACCTGCGTTTCCGTTTATATGTGCACAACCAAAAGGTGCCCCGTCTGCGGGACACCTTTTTCCTTTTCACTGACGGCATTGGTCAATGCAAGCGACCAACCTTTTCTCAATATCTTCCGAGATTTCCTTCAACGCCGGCTCGTTCACCATGCCAACAAGCATTGTCGGCTTCGGCATGCCGATTTTCGTTGTGCCGTTCTCTTGATAGACGAGTTTGCACGGCAAAAAGTAACCGACCAACAAGTTTTCATTTCACACCCGCGCCGCTTCTTGCGGGTTGTACACTTCGAAAATGACCATCGGCGTGGAAAAATCAAGCCCCTTTTCTTGCAGCTTTTCGGTCACGCTGAACCGCCAGAGCACGCCAAACCCTTCTTGTTTCAAGTTCTCTTCCAAACGCTCGATCGTTTCGTTCATGCCCGTTGACACGTCAACCGTGTAATGGAACATCGTTCCTTCTTCCCTTCGTTATGTTTTCCCGTTGTTTAGCATGCTCAAATCGATCGCTCACCATCACGCAGAAAACGGACGGCGACACATGATCAGTTCCAGCATTCACATGTCTTTTCCCGTGACCCGTCGCCTTTCAAGCGCTTCGATCATAAAATATCCACCCAAATTTTCACCGCCGTCGCCAAAATCAACACAGCAAGGATGACTTGCAGCACTTTCGTGTTTAGTTTTTGCCCCGCTTTCGCCCCTAGCGGAGAGGCAAGCAAGCTCGCGACGACCATGATGAGCGCCGGGATGTAATCGACTTGGCCGGTGGCGATTTTCCCGAACGTAGAGCCAATGGAGGAAATGAACGTAATGGCCAAAGACGTAGCGATCGTCATTCGCGTCGGGATTTTCAGGACCACGAGCATGACCGGCACAAGCAAAAACGCCCCCGCCGCCCCGACGATGCCGGACCCGACGCCGATCAGAAACGCCAAGGCGGCCGCCACCTCTTTGTTGAACGTCACTTGGTCAAGCGGAATGTCATCGATCCCTTTTTTCGGCACAAACATCATGATCGCGGCTAATGCCGCCAAGACGCCGTAAACGACGTTAATCGTTCCCTCGCTCATCAGCTTCGAGCCGTAACCGCCGACAAAACTGCCAACAAGAATGCTTGCGCCCATATAGAGAATGAGCGATTTGTTCAAATAGCCGCTTTTTCGATACGCCCACACGCCGCCGATCGTGGCGAAAAACACTTGCACCGCGGTGATTCCCGACACTTCATGGGCGCTGAACGCCGCCAGCCCAAACAACGGCGGAAGATACAGAAGCATCGGATATTTAATAATCGATCCGCCGATCCCCACCATCCCAGAAATAAACGAACCGACAAAACCGATGAAAAAGATGACAATGAGAAACGCGAGCGAAACATCCATCGATCATCCTCCCCTTTTCGTTTCAAAAGGGACGGGGCACGCCCCCGCCCCCTGTCAATCTGTGCCGCTTCTTTAGGCATGGGCATGATGCAGCGCGCAGCGGTTCGGGCCGATCTCAAGCTCCCGCTCTGTTTCGATATCCACGGTTTTGAGCCCGCGGTTGATGGCGACAATGTCTTCAAAGTTCGGCGGGGTTTCCGTCTTGGCGCTTTGGATGACAAGATCGATAAATTCGTCTTTCGGTTTGTTTTGCATCATCTCATTGCGGGCGCGAATGCGGCCCAACGTATCGCCGACATACCCCTCCGCGTTGATTTCTTCATCCAAGTTCGCGTAGTGCGCCGGCAAGACGATCACATCATCCGCCATGGCCGCCACTTTTTCATATACGGTGTGATACAAGTCTTCCGCCCATTCCGCCACTTTGCCGCCAAGGTCCGGCCGCCCGAGACCGCCGACAAAAATCGTGTCACCCGAGAACAGCCATTTGCCGTTGACAAAGAACGAGACGCTGCCTGGCGTATGGCCTGGCGTTTTCACGGCCAACACTTCCAAATGAACGTTTTCGAAGTCGATCGTGTCATGTTGCTCGAGCGGCTCGAAATCAAACACCGCTCCCTCGCTTTTCATCAAGTAGTACGTTGCCCCCGTTCGTTCGGCCAGCGCCTTGCCTCCGGAAAGATGGTCGGCATGCAAGTGCGAGTCCACGATATGCGTGATCTTCACCCCTTCTTGTTGGGCCACTTGTTCGTACACGTCAATAAACCGCAACGGATCGACGACAAGCGCTTCGCCGCCAGAGATGACCATATACGACAGGCATCCTTTGCCGACGCGGATGAATTGGTAAATTTTCAACTGATCATCTTCGTATACTTTCGCTTGATGGAGATGCTCGCTCCACGCCTGCATCCCGCCAGCGAGCGTATAAACGTTGTCAAACCCGGCTTCCGTCAGCTGTTCAGCGACAAACGCCGCTGATCCGCCCTTCGCGCACACGACGACGATGTCTTTGTCTTTCGGAAGACGGTCGACAATCGAGTCAACCCCATCAATCAATTCAAAATACGGCACGTTCAAATAGTCAAAGTTTTTCCCTTCGATTTTCCAATCGCGAAAATCGCTTTCGTTGCGGACGTCCAAGATGAACAGCGATTCTTTGTTGAACACCTTTTCCGTCATTTGTTGCACGGTCATTTCTTTCACCATATTAACATACCCCCTAACGTATATTTGATTGTTAAAAAAGGCCGCTCATTACGATTGAGCGGAATCAAGCGGCCCGTTCCATTGCGACATGCCGGGAACGACGTTGCGCACACGGTCAAATCCGTTTTCGGCCAGCTTTTGCGCAGCCAAATCGCTCCGTGTCCCTGTGCGGCACACGACATAAATCGTTTTGTCTTTCGGAAGTTCGGCCATCCGATTCTCGAGCTCCCCAAGCGGAATTGAAACGGCGCCCGGAATATGGCCAAACGCATACTCCGCCGGTTCGCGGACATCCAAGACAAACGAATCAGGATCGTGAAGTTTTTCTTGCAATTGTTCATTCGATACGACATGAGGGAATGCCGTTTCTTTGCGTGTTTCACTTTCTACTGCCTTGCGGATATAATGTTTCAAAACCCCATTTTCTTCAATCGTTCCTACATATTGATGCCCTGTGCTTTCCGCCCATGCTTTGATATCGGCTTTGGATCCCTTATCCGTCGCCTGCACTTCCAGCACTTGACCCGGTTGCAATTCATTGATCGCCTTTTTCGTTCGAACGATCGGCATCGGGCAGGACAGTCCTTTCGCATCAACGGTCATATCAACTTTAATCATGAACGAATCCCTCCTTACGGCTTATTCGACAGGCCCTTCCCAGGCGAGCATGCCCCCTGTCATGTTGACGACGCGGCAACCGCGGCTGTCAAGAAACTCCGCCGCACGGCCGCTGCGGCCGCCGGAACGGCAGACGAGAATGTATTCCTCATTTTTGTCCAATTCATGCATGCGAAACTCGATCAAACCGAGCGGAATGTTGACCGCTCCTGGAATTTTGCCTGCAGCGACTTCATCCGGCTCGCGCACATCGATGATATGAAGCGATTCTCCAGCTCGAAGCCGTTCTTCTACCTCTTTCGGCGTGATCGTTTTCATCATCATCCTCCTCTACTGCCAGGCGTTTAGGCCGCCTTTGACGTTCGTCACGTGCTGAAATCCCATTTTCTTTAACAGTCGGCTTGCTTTTTGGCTTCGCATCCCGCTTTGGCAAATGACAATCACTTCTTTCTCTTTCGATAGTTCGTGAGCACGGGCTGTCAATTCGTGCAGCGGGATGTTCCGAAACCCTGGCAGATGGTAAGACTGAAACTCCAAAGGGGTGCGCACATCAATATATTGCACCCCAGGTTCTTTCAACCGGCGTTTCAATTCCGCTGTTGTGATCATCCGCACCCCTTTCGGCGGGATGAAGCGGCTGGCAAAAAACCAAACAAGCAAAACAAACAGGATGATGTTGATGATGGTTTGCGACATAGGATTCCCTCATTTGATTAAATGAATAAGTTCACATTTCCTTCCGACGCATCAGCCAAATACGCGGCGACGCCAGCAAACTCAACGCCATCGATCAATTCCTCCGGCTTCAGCCCAAGCAAATCGACTGTCATTTGGCAAGCGACGAGTTTCACGCCTTGCTCTTTCGCCATCTCGATCAACTGCGGAAGCGGCATGGCGTTATGTTTTTTGATCACCTTTTTGATCAACTTCGGGCCGATGCCGGCAAAATTCATGCGCGACAGCCCCATGCGGTCCGCGCCGCGCGGCATCATTTTCGCGAACATCTTTTCAAGAAACCCTTTTTGCACGGGAACCGGCGCCTCTTTCCGCAAGGCGTTCAGCCCCCAGAACGTATGAAAGATCGTCACGTCATGGTCGTAGGCAGCGGCGCCGTTGGCGATGATGTAAGCCGCCATCGCCTTGTCATAGTCGCCGCTGAACAAAATGATCGTCGTCTTTTTCTTCGGCTGTGTCATCTGGCTGCCTCCTTCCTTTCATACCTGTATGGGTATAAAAATGTGCACACATTATCCTTTTTGGATCCAGAACATCAACACACCGTTGTCTTCTTTCATCTCAAGCACCGTATGGCCGCTCGCTTTCGCCCATGCCGGCAAATCGTTTTTCGCCCCTTTATCGGTCGTGTGCACCTCGAGCACTTGACCTGATTGCAATTCGTCCATCGCTTTTTTCGCTCTCACCACCGGCATCGGGCAGGCCAATCCTTTTGCATCCAATACTTTCGTTGCGTTCATTTTGATAACCTCCTTGATATCATACGTTTTATTACCATTACCCCTATGGGTATATTACTACGAGAAAAAGAACGTTGTCAACACCTTTTTGTTGAGCAACGCATTAACGGCTTTTCACAAGCAGTTCCACTGCTTCTTTGACAAGACTGTCTGTGCTTTCCCCTTTTTCCATGCTTTCACGAAGACAATGTTCCAAATTGGTGCTGACGATGACGGCAATGGCGCGGTCAATGGCATTGCGCGCCGCCGACAGCTGGGAAACGACGCTCTTGCAGTCTTTCCCTTGTTCCATCATGCCAAGGACGCCTTTAATTTGTCCTTCAATCCGTTTTAAGCGGTTTTTGATCTCTTTGTTATATTCCATCGGCTCGTTCGCCCCCTTTCTTGACAATCACAAGCCGTGACCGAATAGCTGTTCACCTCATAGCCATAGCGGCGCAACAGGCGGATGCCGACGTTTTTTTCGATGGCATCCTGGGCAATGATATGAAGCGGCTTTCGCGGGATATGCCGAACATGCCGTTTCAAATACGCCACCGGAATATGCAACGCTTGGCCAAATATGGAGCCGTTGCTTTCATTATAATCGCGCAAGTCAAGAAGAAGCAAGCCGTCCGGCACCTCTTCTACCGGAAGGCATGGGATATGTTTTACAGGATAGTAGCGTCGATACAACGCTGCGCCCAAAAGAATGAGAAAGAATAACAAACTGCTAACGATCAACGGTTCACCCCCTCTATTCACCCTATGCATGATCATTATATACCCTATACGGTATAATGAAAATAAGAAATATTTTCCTCAACAATTGGTTATTCCCAGCGAATCAAAAGACCATAGACAGCCGGGTGAAAACGGACAAGTTCCACGTTGCCCGCCTTTTGCTTCACATAGGAAAACAGTTCCTCCGACGGAATCCGCTCATGGAGCGGCGGCCCCATTTCGCTTTCCATCGTCTCCCATTCGATCAACAGAAACTGCCCGTTTGGCCTCATCACACGGCGAATTTCGTCAAGGGCGGCTTCTTTTTGTTCCACCTCATGAAAGACAAATGCCATGATCCCTTTGTCCACCGAATGCGAAGGCAAGGCGGTCGAAGCGACATCCGCCACCCGATATTCGATGTTGGTGACCGCTAGTTTCGCGGCTCGCTGTTTTAGCAATTCAATCATTTCTGGCTGCACATCGACCGCATACACTTTTCCGTTTGTCGCCTGCGCGAGAGGAATCGTGAAATAACCATTCCCGGCGCCAAGATCGACGACCGTGTCATCCGGTTTCACGGACAACATCGAAATGACCCGTTGCGGGTCGATCCATTCCTTGCGCTTCGGATCCAATAATCGTTCAGCATGTTCGTAATGAAAACGATGCCCTGTCATCCTTTTCCCTCCTATTCCTCACTTCCATTTCATTATACTCGCAAAGAGAGGAAAAAAGCCGGCATTGGAAAACGCCGGCTTTTCCCTACCGAACGGCGCACCGGTTTGGACCGATTTCCATCTCCCGTTGTTCCTCTTCCGTAGGATGCAATTTCCCCATGTTGGTCTGCCGAATTTCCTTGTAAGCCGGATCGATATAAGTTGCAATAAAGATTTTCCGATTGTTCGATTCTGTTTTCCTTCATAACAAGTCATTTTGATAGAATGCGGTGGGCGCTCTACTGGATGTAAAACAAAGTTTCAACTTATATAGTGTAAAAAAATATACTTAATGACCCGTGGTGCTAGATAAAACTCAGACAAGCATAAAAATAGCCCTTGCTGGCGGATCTCCAGTAGAATGAAAGTGTCACCCAACATTCGAAAGGAGAGATCCCCCATGCAAGAGCACTTTCATTTTACTACAGATCCAGCCAAACTTCAAAAACAATATGCCGCTATTTTCTGTTTTGTTTCTGCCCAACTGTCGTTGATTCAAATGTATCTTCATCGCCGCAACCGTCACTTGGTCAAGCAAGAAGACGAAGTGGTCATGGCGGTTCACCTTTTGGGGAAGCTGCTGGGCTTTTCTTCCGAACGAGCCTGGCATCGTTTTGTCACGGGAAATTTGTTCACAAACGGCTCGTTTCTTGAACGCTCCCGATACAACCGCCGCTGCCGGGCGCTTGGTTTCGCCATCAAATGGATCCGTCATGAGCTGGCGAAACGTGGCCAACACCATGCTTATGCGGTCGTCGACAGCTTGCCTCTTCCGTTGTGCCATCCCGYRAGAATGCAGCGCGTCAAGCGATTTCGAGGGATCGCGGATATGGGGTATTGTGCTTCCAAAAAGCAATGGTACTACGGTTTCAAGCTGCATCTTCAAGTGACCAATCAAGGGCTGGCCATGGGCTATGTCGTGACGGAAGCGTCCTGCCACGACGTCAAAGCCGCTGAAACGGTGATGACTCAAATCCCTCATCCCTACAACTTTGGGGACAAAGGGTACATCAGCCRCGCTCTTCGAGAAAAGCTGTACGAAGAACACCAAGCYGCGTTCTGGACACCGTCTCGACACAATCAAAAGCACGGCCCATCCAARGCATGGGAAGAATGGATCCRAAAAAAACGCAAAGTCATCGAGACGGTGTTTTCGATTCTCGTAGACCAATACCGGATCACCGACATTCGAGCGAATTCCATGGCCGGGTTTGAAGTGGCACTCGATGGCATCTTGTTGGCTTATTCCTTGGTTACACTAGGGCTGGTTGAGCGCTGACGCTCAACTAGCACCACGGGTACTTAATGATATAAAAGGCATCCAGATGCAATGAATGCACTGTATCATCCAGAAAGAATGAATACAATTTGCAATGAGTGAAAATAACAGGTATATAACATTTATTTGTAAGTATGTTCTTTATGATCATAAAGTGACAAAAAGTATACTATCGCGTTATAATCAACATGGGGGTGAAATGATGGGTCACGTTTGTGGCAAGACGTATAATTGTGAAAAAGAATTAACACTCGCTGTTATTGGCGGTAAATGGAAAATGCTTATTTTATGGCATCTAGGAAAAGGGGGAAAGAAGCGGTTTAGCGAACTAAAAGCCCTCATGCCTGGGATCACCCAAAGAATGCTTGTTAACCAGCTGCGGGAGCTGGAGCAAGATCAAATTGTTCATCGCGAAGTCTATCCGGTTGTTCCGCCAAAAGTGGAATATTCATTGACCGAACATGGGAAAAGTTTGATGCCAATTCTTGATGCGATGTATGAATGGGGCAAAAACTATATGGAGACGGTCGTAAAGGGGCAAGTAAAAATCAATGAAGCAACCAAGTAGAAAGCTTTCTCCGTTATGAAAGCTTCGAAAACGATCTGCGTGTATGTTATATGCACTTTTCTTTTTTTGCTGGTAAACAAAGAAATACATACATGAAAGATAATGAGGAAAGCAATAAGTTTTATAATTAGACGCGAAAAACCAACGGACAACCATCTTTATGAAAGAACCGCTGTCCGTTGGTTTTTCTGCATATGCGTTGATGACTGTTGATGGAGTCCCGAAAATGGCGTAAAAGAAAAACGGCAAAAAAGTGCTTTGGTTTTCCAGTGGCCCGAGTTCACTGACAATAAATAAGGACTTGGCATGGCTGTTCGAATGCGAGAAAGGTCTGGAAAAAAATATTCCGAATTTCTTTTTTTATTTTTAGGTATAATTTTTCACACTATGTAACACGAAAGTATCTACTTGTTAAATAGAATGATGTGCCTAATAATATCAGTATCGCCACATGAATGGGCGATACGTTGCTAGATGGATAATGAGAGAGGAGGGGTAAGAATGTATCGAAAGGAGTTTTATATCTTTGACCAAGATCGTCCTGTTCCAGCGGTGATCCGAAATTATGAAGAAAAGGACTTTCCTGGATTAATCCGCATTCAACAGGAAAGTTTTCCTCCGCCATTCCCGTCTGAATTATGGTGGAATACGGAACAGCTGAAAAACCATGTGACACTCTTTCCAGAGGGAGCCTTATGTGTTGAGGTGAATGGCGAAATTGCGGGGTCAATGACAGGGCTTATTGTCGACTTTGATCCCAGCCATCCGGACCATACATGGGAAGAGATCACGGATCATGGATATATCCGTAACCATAACCCAAACGGGAATACGCTTTATGTCGTTGATATTGGCGTGCGCCCTACCTACCGCAAATGGGGGCTGGGAAAATGGCTGATGCTATCCATGTATGAAGTGGTTGTTCATTTGGGACTAGAGCGGCTGTTAGGCGGAGGGAGGATGCCTGGCTATCATAAAAAAGCGCATGAGATGACAGCGGAGCAATATCTCGAAGCGGTAGTAAAAGGCAAATTGAAAGATCCTGTTATTACCTTCCTGCTTCGCTGCGGCCGCACACCTGTCAAAGTGGTGGCGAACTATTTAGAAGATGAAGAATCGTGCAATTATGCTGCACTGATGGAATGGAAAAATCCTTTTTATCGCGCAAAATCTTAAAGGAGAATGATGAAAATGGAGTATCGCAGAATTACGAGCATTGAAGACCCTTTGTTTAAGAAAATGCATCAATTGATGCAAAATGTATTTCCTCCGGAAGAAGTGTTAGCATTCGATCTGTGGAAAGAGCCTTTGGAAGATCCGGGAATTCGTGTGTGCGTTGCTGTTCACGAAGGAGAGGTAGTAGGCGCAACGGAGTACCGTTATTATGAAGATTTAAATGTCGCGATGACAGATTTCACCATTATCGGCCAAGCAGGACTGGGGATCGGCCGGTTTTTAGCCAAAAAGCGGCTGGAGGATTTGCAAAATTGGGCCGCTGCAAATGGAAAGCAGTTGTATGGCATGTTCGCCGAGATTTATGATCCTTATCGGGTGAAGCATTATGAATTTGGCGGGATTAAGCCGATGGATCCATATGTTCGTCGTGAGGTATTATCTCATTTGGGATATAAGCGGCTTGACTTCCCTTATGTCCATCCATCTTGGAACAATGATGGAGAAGCCGTAACCGGGCTTGATCTTTGTTTCCTTCCGATGGACGATAGCGTGAATGAACTTCCAGCGGATCTTGTTGTGAAGTTTTTGAAACGTTATTATTCTGTCTTATCGAACAAACCAAGGGATTGGTATGAAATGATGGAAAAACTAGAGACGAAAAACACCATACCGCTATTACCGATTTAATAAAAACACCATGCTTATGGAACCTTAAAAAAATTCTTCCAACTTCAGTGCGTCTTTTATCGTTTCCCTATCGAAAGCAGCAAAAATGCTATTTCGATGCTGGAAAGGGGTATGGGCCTAGAACGGGTGGCCGAACAGCGCTGTGAGGTTTGCGCGGGGCGCGGCATTGTTCTGAGGCCGCCTTTTGACAGCGTCCTTGCTGCTTTTCAAGATATCGCAGCCATGCGGCCCAAGGCGACGCCCGACTTTGACCAAAGGTATGTGACGCCCGAGACAACCGTTCAGCGGCTGGCACTGATGGCCCAACAGGGAGATCTGATGGGGCGAGACTGCCCGCCTTCTGCAGCGGGAATACCCGTTACCGAGGGCGGGCGTTTTGTTCGCCGTTTCCTGACATCTGCATGCGGAGTTGCGTTCTTCAAGGTTTGCTGAATGACATTTGCCACCATCGCACGATTTTACCGATGGATTATGGAAGGCAACAGACTTTTGAGAGTTTTTGACGCCGCGTGCAACCATGAAAGGAGTGGTCATCGATTTTGCAAAAAGTCTTGGCACCCCCCGCGTTCTGACTGATAACCGATTTGATTTGTAATGATCATCGAGGGAATGCTGATAGTGGGAGAGCGGCTGATGTGCACGAAAGGAATGAACGATCATGGATCGATCACAAGAATCCAATCTCCCGATTAAAAAAAGACCGCAAAGCGTTTCTTAAAGAAAGCTTTGCGACCTTTTCTCCTTTCCCCCGTGATTAAGTTGAAAATTTCGTTTAAATAGCTTAAAATTTCGAATGGTTAAAGATGTCTGCGCAACATTCCTTATACTCTATTCCAGATTGGCGTGTCTTTTGAACATGGTATTGGAGTCCAATCCTTTTTTCTCCATGCATCTTAATATGATCGCATCATAAAACAGCAAGAGGGTTTGCTCAAAAAGCGATCCCATCGGCTGTATCGTTTTGTATCCGTTATCTGACTGGTCTTTAGGCGAGCCAGGCAATTTGACCGTGATATCAGCCAATTGTCCAATGGTCGATTCAGGGAAAATGGTCACTAACGCTACGGTTGCCCCTAAGCTTTTCGCTTTTTCAGCCATGGAAAGCAGTTTTTGCGTTTTTCACGACACGTTTGATTGTGGCAAGGTCTTCAAGAGAGTTTTTGCCGACTGCTTGAAGATCATAACCTGTGTGTACGCAAATATAGTCGACTCCAAACCCATCTACTTCTTTCGCTCGTTCTTCTAAATTTTTAACCCCGATCATGTCCACCAATATTTTCCTGAGTTCGACAGTTTTGAGGCCATTTCAGGCAAATGAACATGGCCAAAATGCTGTGATATCGCGGTAAAGCTGGCCGTACGAAATGCCCGTCAGCTCAAGCAGTCCTTTTTTCGAGATCAATTCTTGTTCCATGAGCCGCACACCCCCTTCCTTTTGTTAATTGCAGCATAACATTGTTACGTTATAAAGAGAGGCGAAAACAACAGCGCCATACGCATGGCAAAAAACGAACCAAAGCGGTTGACAACTTGTCAGCTCGCTCATTACAATGAAACCAATTTCCGCCGATGATCAGGCGATGGACATGAGGAAAGGAGAGTCAGCAGCATGAATTCGATCTTACAAAAACAGCTAGCCACCGCAGCGAAACAAACCGAAGCGGATCTCGTTGTCAAAAACGGGAAAATCGTCAACGTGTTTACACGCGAAATCATCGAAGGGGATCTCGCCATTGCGGAAGGGATGATCGTCGGCATCGGCCGCTATGAGGGAAGGAAAACGATCGATGCCGAAGGGCGTTATATATGCCCGGGGCTGATTGACGGACACGTGCATATCGAATCGTCGATGGTGCCCCCGAGCGAATTCGCCCGCGTCGTTCTCCCGCATGGCGTGACGACCGTCATTGCCGATCCGCACGAAATCGCCAATGTCGCTGGCGTCCGCGGCATACAATTTATGCTCGACGATGCGAAACGGACGCCGCTCGATGTGTATATGATGCTGCCGTCGTGCGTGCCCGCCACTTCGTTCGAACATGCCGGAGCCTCCTTATCCGCGGCGGAACTGGCGCCGTTTTTCAACGATGAACGCGTTCTCGGATTGGCGGAAGTGATGGACTATCCGTCATTAAGGGAACAACAACCATCGATGCTTGACAAACTGGCGCTCGCGGCAAACGCCAACCGCCTCATCGACGGCCACTTGGCCGGCCTTGATGCCAACGCCATCAACGTCTACCGAAGCGCCCGCATCCATACGGACCATGAATGCGTCACCGCCGACGAAGCGCTTGAACGCGTTCGCCGCGGCATGTACGTGCTCATTCGCCAAGGATCGGTCGCCAAAGACCTCGAAAAACTTCTTCCTGCCGTCACGGAGCACAACGCGCGCCGCTTTTTGTTTTGCACGGATGACAAACATCTTGATGACTTATGGTTCGAAGGCAGCGTCGACCACAACGTGCGGCTCGCCATTCGCGCCGGGCTCGACCCGCTTCTGGCCATCCAGATGGCCACGTTAAACGCCGCCGAGTGCTACCGGTTGTCGACGAAGGGCGCTGTCGCCCCGGGGTATGACGCCGACTTTTTGTTCGTTGAGGATTTGGAAACGCTGAAAATCACCCATGTCTTCAAACAAGGGGCGCTCGTCGCCGAACATGGAAGGGCAACGCTTTCCTTCCATCCGGCATCCAGTGAAACCGAACCGAAATTGCTTCAATCCATTCGTTGCCGACCCGTCACCGAATCGGATCTTCGCATCCCGATGACGAAAGGAAACAAAGCCCATGTCATTGAGATCATCCCAAACCATTTGCATACGAACCATCTTGTCACCGAAGTCGATGTCCGCGACGGGGCCTTTTCCCCTTCGGTCGAACGGGATTTGCTGAAGCTTGTGGTCGTCGAACGCCATCGCGGCCTCGGCATCGGCCTTGGCATCGTCCGCGGTTTCGGATTCAAAGCAGGCGCCATCGCTGCTTCGATTGCGCACGATTCGCATCACACCATCGCCGTCGGCACAAACGACCGCGACCTCATCGTCGCCATTGAACAGCTCCGCCAACAACAAGGCGGGCTTGCCGTCGCCAAAGACGGAGCGGTGCTCGCTGGATTACCGCTTGAGATCGGCGGATTGATGACAAGAAAAGATTATACTGAAGTGTTAAATGGATTGAAACAGATCCATGAAGCGCTGGACTCGCTCGGCTCAAGCCATGCCTTCAACCCGTTTATCACACTGTCCTTCCTCGCCTTGCCGGTCATCCCGGAGCTCAAGCTGACCGACCAAGGGTTATTTGATGTGAACAAATGGGAATTCATTCCTATTGAAGCGGTTTAAACCCTCCTATTTGCGCTGACGCTTCGAAGCGATAAGATTTGGCGAGCACCCGCCTTACAGAAAGCTGCCACTTAAAGCCGACCCGCCAAAAAAACAAGTCCCTTCATCTCCTCCATTTATCAGCCAAGGGGATGAAGGGATTTTCTTCGCCCCGCCTATTTTTCTCTTTTTTACAGCGCCATGCGGCATTGGCATAAGCACATTCCTGCATGATTGTAAAGCAGCAACATGGTCGAAAGGAAGGTGCAAGGAAATTGATCACCATCAGCCTTTGCATGATCGTCAAAAATGAAGAAGACGTCCTTGCCCGCTGTTTGGACAGCGTCCGACATCTCGTAGACGAGATCGTGATTGTGGATACAGGGTCGACCGATCGCACGAAAGAAATCGCCCGATCCTACACCGCACGAGTCATCGACTTTCCTTGGAGCGATGATTTCTCTGTGGCGAGAAATTTCTCCTTTTCCCACGCCGCAATGGACTATATTTTTTGGCTGGACGCAGACGATATCCTGCCGGCAGAAGAGCAAACAAAATTTCTCACACTGAAGCACACCCTTTCTCCTGACATCGACTCCGTCACCATGATTTACAGCCTTGCCCAAGATGAAGATGGAAAAACGATTTCCAGCGTCCGCCGCAACCGCCTCATCAAACGAGCCAACCGCTTCCGATGGCATGGGGTCGTTTACGAATATTTGGAAGTATGGGGAACCATTCTCAATAGCGACATTACCATCATTCATCAACCTACTCATCACGCTTCAGACCGAAATTTAAAAATTTACGAGAGGCAGCTAGCACAAGGAATAGAACTTTCGCCAAGAGATCTATTTTACTTTGCCAACGAATTGTTTGACCATCAACAATACGAACAAGCCATTCAGTATTACGAACAGTTTTTGCAGACAAAAAAAGGATGGGTGGAAGATTGTATTGCCGCCTGCGGAAAGGTAGCGGATGGTTTTGATGCGCTCGGTGATGAAGAACAGGCATTGCGATATGCGTTCCGATCGTTCGAATACGATACCCCTCGGGCTGAATGCTGCTGCCGGCTCGGCTATTACTTTCTTCAGCGCAAGCAATATCGGCTTGCCGCATTTTGGTACCATTTAGCCACTCAGCTCACAATGCCTTCCGACAGCTGGGGATTTGTTCATCATGCTTGTTGGACTTGGCTTTCCCACTTGCAGCTTTGTGTATGTTACTTTTACATGGGCGAGTACGAGTTAGCATACCAACATAACGAAAAAGCCAAACAATACGTTCCTCAGCATCATGCAGTGTTGCACAACGAATGCTTGCTGCAATCCATTCTCGCCGCCGAAAGCACGTTCCACCAAGCCGATGAATCGCGATGAAAGGAGCATTCCCGTTAGGAGCTTTTCCGGGGACTTGATCAAAAAAAGCCCTCTTGGTATGATGCAGGGGTGTCAAACAATACCTACCATCATGCCAAGGAGGACTTCAGATGAATTGTACACAAAACTATAAAATTGATCAAGTTACGGAACAAACGCTTGTCGTGGGCATCGATATCGCGAAACGAACCCACTACGCCTGCTTCGYGGATGACCGGGGGCGCGTGCTTCGCAAGTCGTTCCCGATCTTCCAGTCGAAAGAGGGGTTTCAGCAGCTGTATAAAGCGATTCAGGAGGCGATGCAAGCGTTTGGGAAGTCAGAGGTGATCGTCGCGGTGGAGCCGACCGGGCACTACTGGTTGAACCTGGCCTACTTCCTCGAGGAGCACGGGATCCCGTTGGTCATGGTCAACCCGGCGCATGTGTGCCGGTCGAAAGAACTYGATGACAACCTGCCGACGAAACACGACGCCAAAGACGCCCTGGTCATTGCCAGACTGGCAAAAGACGGACGATTCCTCGTTCCCCGGCTGCTGCACGAGATYGAAGCCGATTTGCGCGTGGGRAGCACGCTCAAAGAGAAGCTCCGCAAGGAACAGACGGCGGTGAAAAACGCGATCGTCCGCTGGACGGATCGGTATTTTCCAGAGTTTTGGACCGTGTTTCGTGACTTGGGGAAAACGGCGCTTTCGGTGTTGGAGTGGACGCCGCTTCCGGCTGATATGGCCGGCCGGACGGTGGAGGAGCTTCTTGAGGTGTACCGGCAAAGCGAAGGGATGAAATGCCCGCAGAAGGCCAAAATTCAGGCGTTGATCAACACCGCGAAGGACTCGATTGGGGTGACGGAAGGGACAGCGATGGCCCGGTTTGAGATCGCCGCGCTCGTCCGCCGATACCGCCAATTGGAGGCGGAGATCGCTGCACTGGACGCCGAGTTGAAGGCATTGGTTCAAACGACGATGGAGTACCAATGGTTGAAAACGGTCGACGGGTTGGGAGACGCCACGATCATCGATCTGCTGGCGGAGATCGGCAGCTTCGCCCATTATCGGGACCCGCGCCAATTGGTGAAGTTGGCGGGCCTGACGCTCAAGGAGAACTCCTCCGGCCAGCGCAAAGGGCAAAAGCACATCTCCAAACGGGGACGGAAACGGCTGCGCTCGGTGCTGTTTCGGGCGATGATTCCGCTGATTCGGCACAACGAGGCGTTTCGCGAGCTGCATGAGTATTATACGACCCGATCCGTCAATCCGCTGACCGGAAAGCAGTCCATCGTCGCCTTGTGCCGGAAGCTGTTGAATGTGCTGTTTGCGATTTGTACGAAGAAACAAGCGTTTGACGCGGAGCGAATGAAACAGGACGTCTTGTCCCAGGTGCAACGGGCGGCCTAAGGCCTCCCCCTGCGAACGGAAGAATCGTTGGACAACGAGATGACACCGGAGAAGCTGGCGTGATTTTATCCATTCGACCTTGAGTCCCCAAAGGAGCTTGGCCGGCCTCCGCCTGATGACGAGACCGAACGAGGGAATGTTGGCGCGAAGACGCCCGGAGACATGGGAGGGTTCGTCCTCATCAGCGACGCGGAGATCCAAAGGGTGCATCGAATACGCTTCCCCCACGGCAGGAAAATATAACCATCCGTGGCCGCGAAGCGCACCCTAGGTCTGTAAGATATCCACAAAACTGAAAAAGGATGTAAGAGATTTTGTCGAAAAATATTTTTTGGACACCCCTGAGGGGCCGAAAAGCCTTGATAAATCAACATTTCTAGAGGGAGGGACAGTGCTTGTTGTCCGTTTTAAATCTTCAATGAAGCAATGCTCGAATTTAGACATGATTTACTTTAAAATGCTATGCCGGACGATTTTTGAACAACAAGGTTTTTCAACATTTCCTGTCGATTTTCACAGCAGCATCGTATTTATTATGATCAATAACAGGGAAATGAAAACATGGAAAAGTCGAATGAAAATAGGACTGAATTCTTTGCTTGAATCGGATTATATTCAAAAGAAGAAATTACCTCAATTTGTTGTCGGGGTCGGAAAATTTATCGAAAATGTTTCTCATATGGACAAAAGTTATCGGACAGCTTTAGAGACGATCAAAATTCAACATCATCTTGGCGGCAGGGCCAATAGCTGTTTTTATGAGGATTTGCATATTTATCGAATTATTTCCCTTATTCATAAATACAATGATTTGTATGAAGTTGTCATGGAATACTTAGAGCCTGTTCTTCAATACGATGAAAAATATAATGGAAACTTGTTGGAAACGTTAAAGGTATATTTGGCGTGTAACGGTTCAAAAAAAGAAACCGCACAAAGACTATTTGTCGTTAGGCAAACGCTATATCATCGAATCCAAAAACTAGAATCGCTTTTAGGAGAGGATTTTATGAATCCGGAAAAGCGGCTCGCTATTGAGTTTATGATCAAGGCATATGAATATTTACAATTGCAAAGTATGGAAAACAAATATGTACAGCATGATCGGTTGCGAAGATTGTAAGTAAGAAGTCTCCCCCCCTGAGAAGCGAAAAGCAGAAGATGCCGTAGGCTTCTAGGGGGATTTCTTTCGTAAAAACATCCATGAGCAATTTTTTGCTCTCCACCGACATGAAAATCTCAGTCCAAGACGCGCACATTTTCAAAATTTGGTCACATTGTGGAATAAATAGGCTAATCTCTTTTACGCTTTGTCTAGTGAAGGTAATCAAAAACTGGAGGATAATTTTGTGTAACAATACAAAATATTTAGATCATGAACAAAGATAGGAATAAGGAGGAGAATCTGATGTCCATCACCAAACCGGAAACAACGGTTCTCAAAAACTATATCGGCGGACAGTGGGTGGCATCGAGTGGCACAGAAACGCTAGAAGTCCCGAACCCGGCGACTGGGGAAGTGTTGGCGCGTGTTCCGATCTCAACCAAAGAGGATGTCGATCAAGCGGTGCAAGCAGCCAAGAAAGCGTTTGCGACGTGGAAAGATGTCCCTGTTCCCAAACGAGCGCGGATTATGTTTTCATTTCACCATTTGTTAAACCAGCATCATGAGGAATTAGCGGAGCTTGTCGTACAGGAAAATGGCAAAGCGTATAAAGAAGCGTACGGAGAAATTCAACGGGGGATTGAATGCGTGGAGTTTGCGGCCGGCGCTCCGACTTTGCTGATGGGGGAATCGCTGTCGAATATTGCCGAAGAGATTGACTCGGAAATGTTTCGTTATCCGTTGGGAGTTGTGGCAGGGATCACTCCGTTCAACTTCCCCATGATGGTGCCGCTTTGGATGTTCCCGTTGGCGATTGTGTGCGGCAATACGTTTGTATTGAAGCCATCGGAACGGACGCCCATTTTGGCCAATAAGTTAGCAGAACTGTTTACGGAGGCAGGTGCCCCTCCTGGAGTGCTCAATGTCGTTCATGGATCGCATGAGGTGGTCAATGCCTTGATTGATCATGAGGATATTCGTGCGATTTCATTTGTCGGTTCACAGCCAGTGGCCAAGTACGTGTATGAACGGACAGCAGCGCAAGGCAAACGAGTGCAGGCGTTGTCGGGGGCGAAAAATCATCATATTGTCATGCCAGATGCGGATGTAGAGACGGCCGTACAACATGTGATCAGCTCAGCGTTTGGCAGCGCGGGCCAGCGTTGCATGGCTTGCAGTGCAGTCATGATTGTCGGGGAAAACGAAACGTTCGTCCGTCGGTTGAAACAAAAAGCAGATGAGTTGATTATTGGGAATGGCATGGATCCGGAAGTGTTATTAACCCCGGTCATTCGGCAGTCTCATCGTGAAAAGGTGCTAGGCTACATTCAAAAGGGGATTGAAGAGGGCGCGGTATTGCTGCGCGATGGGCGAAAGGAAATGGATGATAGACCCGAAGGCAATTTTTTAGGTCCCACGATTTTTGATTATGTCACTCCGGATATGACGATCGCGAAAGAAGAGATCTTCGCACCTGTATTAAGTTTGCTGAGGGCCAATGATTTAGATGAAGCGCTCAGCTATATTCGGAAGTCTCGGTATGGGAACGGGGCGACGATTTATACAAAGGATGCGAAGGCCGTCCGGAAATTCCGTGAAGAGGCCGATGCGGGGATGTTGGGCATTAACGTCGGCGTGCCGGCGACGATGGCGTTTTTCCCGTTCTCTGGCTGGAAAGATTCGTTTTACGGTGATCTTCATGTGAATGGAAAAGATGGCGTGAATTTTTACACGCGCAAAAAGATGATTACTTCCCGGTTTGATTTTTAACCTGTGTTGGATGAAAGGGGCAGAGAATCATGCAAACTGAACAACCCCACCAACTGTGGCTCGACAAAGACGACCGATATATCTGGCATTCGATGAAGCCGTATAACCCACAAGCAACGCTGATTGCGGCCGAAGCGAAAGGCTGCTGGGTGACGGATGCAGCTGGACACCAGTATTTGGATGCGATGGCTGGGCTCTGGTGCGTCAACGTCGGCTATGGGCGCGAGGAGCTTGCCGAAGCGGCGTATGAGCAGCTGAAGACGCTGGCGTATTTCCCGCTCACGCAAAGCCATCGTCCGGCGATCGAGCTCGGGGAAAAACTCAACGAACTGTTAGGCGATGAGTATGTGATTTTCTTTTCCAACAGCGGGTCGGAAGCGAACGAAACGGCGTTTAAAATCGCTCGCCAATACCATCAGCAGCGCGGGGAGCATCACCGGTACAAAATCATTTCCCGCTACCGGGCGTACCATGGGAATTCGATGGGGGCGCTCTCAGCGACCGGGCAGGCGCAACGGAAATACAAATACGAACCGCTCGCGCCAGGGTTCCTCCACGTGCCGCCGCCGGATGTGTACCGCGACCCGGATGCGGCGGATGACCCGCGCCGGTTGCGGGCGGTCAAGGCCATTGATGATGTCATGACGTGGGAGTTGAGTGAAACGATTGCGGCCGTCATTATGGAGCCGATCATTACTGGGGGCGGTGTACTCATTCCTCCGGACGGGTATATGAAAGCGGTCAAAGACGTGTGTGAAAAACACGGGGCTTTGCTGATTGTTGATGAAGTCATCTGCGGCTTCGGCCGGACAGGAGCGGCGTTTGGATTTCAACACTACGGCGTTAAGCCGGACATCATCACGATGGCAAAAGGCATCACGAGCGCCTACTTGCCGCTGGCGGCAACGGCAGTGCGAAAAGAGATTTATGAAGCGTTCAAAGGAACGGATGAATACGACTACTTCCGCCATGTCAATACGTTTGGCGGCCACCCGGCTTCGTGCGCGGTGGCGCTGAAAAACATTGAGATCATGGAGACGGAGCGGCTGTTTGATCGCTCGCGCGAGGCAGGGGAACGGCTGCTTGATGAGCTCAAAACGAACCTAGCCGGCCACCCGTATGTCGGCGATGTGCGCGGCAAAGGGCTGCTTGTCGGCATTGAGCTTGTCGCTGACAAAGCGACGAAAGAGCCGCTCGATGTGTCGCTTGTCAATCAAGTGATCCATCGATGCAAAGAAAACGGCCTCCTCATCGGCAAAAACGGAACGACGGTCGCCGGGTACAACAACGTGCTCACCTTGTCGCCGCCGCTTTGCATCACGGATGATGAACTTTCGTTTGTGGTCCGCGTCTTGAGCGGGGCGCTAGCGGCCATTCAATAAGAAGAACAAACGCCAGCTTGGGTCGACAGGCTGGTGTTTTGTTTGCCTTCGTGCAGACATTCGGCAAAACATAGAAGCAGGCCGCTGTCGCTAGGGTTGGACGTTCTCCCGGTTTCGAGATGGGAGATTTTTAGACATCTGCCTTAGGGCAGGCTGCCCGATCATCGATTCCTGTGCGTTTGACGAAAGATCGATCATGAACACTGAATGGTCAGAACCGTTTTAACTCCATCCAAATACATACGTTAGTGGAATAGCTAAGTCCTCAAATTGTGCGGAATGCAGCGTGTCTTGTTGCCCGTATGTGGCATGCCGTTGATAGGCTCCTTCGTGCAAATGGTATACATGAATCATTTTGTTAGCCGTATCGACGATCCAATATTCTGCAATGCCATAGTGTTGGTACGTGTAAAATTTTTCGTTGTAATCTTTTAAAGCGGTTGAAGGTGACAAAACTTCAACAACTAGCGCAGGCGCCCCGTAACATCCTTTTTGGACAATCTGTTTTTTATTGCAGATCACGGCAATATCGGGTTGGACAATGTCATCAGGGGTTTCATACGTTTCATTTTTGCTAAGGAATACATCAAACGGCGCCATAAAGACGTAACAATGTTGGTTTTGGAAAAAATGGCGCAAAGCAAAATACAATTCTCCGACGGCAAATTGATGTTCCGAAGATGGAGCAGGTGTCATATTATAGGCTTTTCCATTTATCAGTTCCCAGCGGCCTTCCCATGTTTTCCAGTCAGCGTACGTGTAAATTTTGTTCAAGTCAGGGGTATTGCCCACTGTTTCACCTTCTTTCATCTTAAAGATATGTTTGTTTACAGTTTAACATAACGAAGTCAAGGAAGTGTAGGAAGGACTTTTATGAGACATTTATTCATCACCCGCCTACGCTGACAACCGGAAGCGAGGGTTTTCTTGGTTCAGAAAGGAATCTGGCGTTTGGTTGTCGAATGACATGAGAGAAGAATGCATGAAGAAAGGAAGAGGAATGATGTCCGCATTTCAAGCGTTTGTCGTCAACAAAACCGAAACAGAATTTACCGCCGGCGTGCAGACGATATCCATGGATGATTTGCCGGAAGGAGACGTCGTTGTCCGCGTCCATTATTCAAGCGTCAACTACAAAGATGGATTGGCGTCCATTCCGGACGGCAAAATTGTGAAAACGTATCCGTTCGTGCCGGGAATTGATTTGGCCGGGGTGGTTGTCTCGTCGCAACATCCGCGCTTCCGCGAAGGGGACGAGGTGATCGCGACCGGTTATGAAATCGGTGTGACGCATTTCGGGGGCTACAGTGAATATGCTCGCCTGCACGGCGATTGGCTCGTGCCGCTGCCAAAAGGGTTGACGTTGAAAGAAGCGATGGCGATTGGGACGGCTGGGTTTACAGCGGCGCTGTCCATTCACCGTCTTGAGGAGCATGGGTTGACGCCGGAACGCGGACCGGTGCTTGTCACGGGGGCGACGGGCGGCGTCGGGAGTCTGGCCGTGTCGATGCTCGCCAAGCGCGGCTATACGGTGGAAGCGAGCACAGGCAAAACGGCGGAGCACGACTATTTGCGCGCCCTCGGCGCCAAGGAAGTGTTGACGCGCGAAGACGTCACGGCTGAACGCATTCGTCCGCTTGATAAGCAGCGCTGGGCCGCGGCGGTCGACCCGGTCGGCGGCCGGACGCTGGCGACGGTGTTAAGCCGCATCCGCTACGGCGGAGCGGTGGCGGTGAGTGGGTTGACAGGCGGCGTCGAGGTGCCGACAACCGTCCATCCATTCATTTTGCGCGGCGTCAGCTTGTTTGGCGTTGATTCCGTCTATTGTCCAATGGATGTGCGCCTCCGCATTTGGGAGCGGCTCGCTGGCGACTTAAAGCCGGATTTGGAGCGGATTGCTCAAGAGATTTCGCTCGCTGAATTGCCGCAAGCGCTTAAGCGCATTTTGCGCGGCGAACTGCGCGGCCGGACGGTCGTGCGGTTAGGATGACGTTCGGACGCAATCGAACGGAAGCAGCGTCCGAACTTGGTGCTCTCCACATCTTCTTTTGAATGATCCTTGATGAGTGAAGGCGATGGAAAGGGGAAGTGTGCAGAAGAAGAAAGGAAAGACGCAGGGGGAAGCACCTGCGTCTTTTTTTGTGATCTCGAATCCGTTTTTCGACGTGAGCGTAGGCGGGGGAGCGTTCACCCCCGCAATTGATACCGCTCGAGCTCCGCGAAAAAGTCTTTCACAAACCGGTAAAACACTTTTACCGACGGAGCGAGTTCGTGGTGGTCGGAAATGATAATGCCGACGTTGCGCTTTACTTGCGGCATCTCGATTGGCACTTTGGCGGCGTAGCGAAGAAGGCTTTCCGACAAGGCGCTTTCCGGCAGGAGGGTCACGCCGATGCCAGCGGAGACAAGCCCTTTAATGGCATCGAGATCTTCGCCTTCCGATGAAATGTTGGGCGAAAATCCGGCTTGGTGGCAAGCGTCAATAACGATTTGATGCAAAATGTATCCTTTTGGAAACGTTACAAATGGATCATGGCGCAGTTCGTTCAATACGATCCGGTCGCGGCGGGCGAGCGGATGGCTGTTCGGCAGGAGGGCGGCAAACGGTTCGGAAAACAAAATTTCTCCTTTAATGCCGATTTCATGAACCGGAATCGGTCCGAGAAAGGCAAGGTCGATCTCCCGTTTTTTCACCGCTTCGATTAAATAATAGTACGACCCTTGGCGGAGATGGAACGAGACGTTTGGGTGCTCCGCTTTAAAGGCGGAGATGACCATCGGCATCATGTGGCTTGCCAGGCTTGTTGGAAACCCGATTTTAATCGTTCCGCGTTCCGGGTCCAAATACTCTTCGATTTGTTGCTTTGCATCCTCGACCGCCTTTAACACCGCTTCGGCGTGCGACAAAAAATGGCGGCCGATCGGGGTGAGCTTCACGTTTCGCCCTTCCCGTTCAAACAGCTGCACGCCAAGCTCCGCTTCGAGGTTGGCAATTTGCCGGCTGATCGCCGACTGCGCGACATGGAGGGCGTCGGCGGCTTCGGAGACGTGTTCGCGCCGGGCGACTTCCACGAAATATTGCAGTTGCCGCAGCTCCATTTTTCTCCCTCCTTTTGATTGATGGTATTGTCAAAAGTTTATCCTCCACACTCACGGTTTTCCCTTGAGTTTCAACGGTTGGAAGAAAAAAAGCTTGCCACCCCCGTTGTTTTCGGCCATCATTGAGGTAACGACACCCAACAGCCAAAACAAAGGAGTGACAAGCTTTGTTACCTCAATTATTAGCCTATTTGCTCGAAATAATCAAGACCCAATATCAAATCATTGTGTATTTGATGGGTGTGATCGTGGGAAAATCCTTGAATCTCGAGGACTTGGACGAACCCATCCAAAAGCCGTACCGGAAACTTCAGGTCGATGACCTTCCGATCATCGATGTGCCGGAAACCCTTGATTACCGGAAGCTGTTGGCAGACTATGAAGCCCAGCACGGACGTCCTTTACGGCCCATCCAGCGCCGCGCGAATGCGAAACACCGTGTTCCGGATTCGTTGACCTGCCCTCGCTGCCAGGCTCCCTCTTCTTACCTGTACGCCAATAACGGCGGAAAMGGGCAATACCAATGCAAAGTGTGCCAGTGCCGGTTCAACCACCGAAATCGGTTCACCAAGCAAGCGGTCTTTCGCTGCCCGCACTGCAAAAAGACGCTGGAAAARATCAAGGAACGCAAAGAATACMACATCTATAAGTGCAAGAACAACGMTTGCCCGTTTTACCAGGCCAACCTTCGCCGGATGACSAAGAAGGAGCGCCAACAGTTTCAACAGGATCCTCAAGCCTTCAAGGTGCGGTATTTGTTTCGAGAGTTCTTGTTTGACTTTCTCCCGTTGGCTTCCTCGTCGCYCATCMARCCGAAGGTCGATTTGTCCCGGCTGGCTGCGTCGCCGCACGTGTTGGGGCTCGTGTTGACGTACTACGTCAACTTTGGGATGTCCTCGAGGGAGACCGCCGCCGCCATGAAGGACATCCATGGCGTCTCGATCTCCCATCAGACGGTGCTCAACTACGCCAACAGCGTCGCGCTTTGGATCAAGCCCTTTGTCGACCGGTTCCCGTATGAGCTGTCCGGTTCGTTTTGCGGGGACGAGACGTATATTCGCGTCAAAGGGCGCTGGCATTACCTGTTCTTTATGTTTGACGCCGTCAAAAAGATCGTGCTGTCGTATCGCGTCTCGCCCAACCGGGACACGCTCTCGGCCATCAAGGCCATCGATGATGTCCTCAGGAAGCTAGCGTCCCTCCCAGACGACTTGTCGTTCGTCGTGGATGGCAACCCGATTTACCTGCTGGCGCAACACTTCTTCGCCCAACACGGGATTTCATTTGACGTCCGCCAAGTGATCGGGCTGACCAATGAGGATCCGGTCTCGGAAGAGTTTCGCCCTCTCAAGCAGATCATCGAGCGATTCAACCGGACCTTTAAAGGCAACTACCGCCCGACCCATGGGTTTGGTGCGGAAGAAGGCTCGGTGTCCTTTGTGACGCTGTTTGTGGCGTATTTCAACTTTCTGCGCCCACACAGCGCGCTCGAAGGCCGGGTGCCGGTCGTCATCCCGGAACTGGCGGATCTTCCGCATATGCCGGCCCGGTGGACGAAGCTGATCGCCATGGCACAAGCGTTTCTCCAACAAGAGGCGGCCTGACTTTTTTGTCCTCCGGAGCCCGTTGAACAGAACTCCTGCCGGATTCGGCGAAGCGAACCCTTGACCAACCGAACACCGCCAAAGGTAAAATTCGGTCATGGCAAGGGCGGCTTTCTTATTGCCTTCTTTTTTGTCCCCGTCGCCCTTGACGACTCTTCCGCACCTTTGGCGGGTGTTGGTCAAGGGCGAATCCGGCCCTCCGCATGCCCCACGATGCTCAATGGGATGATCTGTGTGGAGTTTTCATAGAACTTTTGACGCTACCGCGTCGCTTCAGTACTTATTAATGTGTCCTACAACGCGCAAAAATAGCAGAGCGAACACCCGCTTCCGACCTGTCCGCGTTCTTCGCTGCTTGACGTTCCGCTGCACGGGCCCGGCAACGGCATGAGCATGATTTGGCATGGCGAGGAAGCGACATGGAGCGAACCGGTCGCCTCGCTCATCGCTGGCGCGTTTTCCTGGGTTGGGGAAACCAGCCATTTTTGAGCATATTTTGCGCACCTGCGTGGAAAGCGGGGCGCTGTTAGGCGACCGGATCCGGATGAATGCCATCCATTCGCCGCGCGTCTATATGCGGAGCCTTGCGACGCGCCATTCCCGCTCTGAGCTGTCGCCGGCGATCCGCGACGCCATTTCGGTCGTCAAAGCGGCCGGTTTTGATCTCGTCATTGTCGAAACGAGCGGGATCGGCCAGGGCGATGCCGCCATTACCGAAGTATGCGATGTTTCGATGTATGTGATGACAAGCGAATTCGGAGCGCCAACGCAGCTTGAGAAAATCGATATGACCGATTACGCCGATTTGATCGCCATTAACAAGTTTGAACGCAAAGGCTCGGAAGATGCAAAACGGCAAGTGCAGAAGCAGTATCAACGAAGCCATCAGCTGTTTGACCGTGATCTATCGGAAATGCCGGTATACGGCACGATCGCCAGCCAGTTTAACGACCCGGGCACGAATACGCTTTTTGTCGCACTTGTCGATACGAGCAACCGGAAAACGGGAACGAACTGGAAGACGAATTTGAAAACCGTTGCCAACGTTGAAAAGCATAACGTCATCATCCCGAATGAGCGCCGCTACTATTTGCGCGAAATCGCGGAGACGGTCCGCTCGTACCACCGCCGCGCCGAGCAGCAAGTCGAGGTGGCCCGACGCCTCTTCCAAATCGAAGGGGCCATCGAAGCGGCGAAGGAACGGGACGAAGCTGAAGACGTGATCCGCGCGCTCGAAACGCTCAAAGCCGATTACGAAGCGAAGCTGACGCCCGAATCGAAGCGCATTTTGGCGACATGGGAAGAGACGAAAGCGAAATATGCGGCGAAGACATTCGTGACAAAAGTGCGGGACAAAGAAATTGTCACCGAACCTCTCTTTTGCTTTTTTCGCCAAATATGTAGCATAAACCCCGACAATTTGTTTATAATGAATGGTATGTATTCCACTTGCATTCATTTGTTTCATTATATAGAAGGGGAGTGCTGAACTTGAGCCTGCAGCAGCAATACTCGCCAGAGGAATTGCAGGAGATGTCGTTCGTCGAACTGGCGAACCTCATTTTGCTTGACAAGCGCGAGGCGCTGCCGTTCGACCAAATCGTCCGCGAAGCCGCGGCATTAACCGGCATGGCGGAAGACGACATCGCCGCGCGGCTTGCCCAATATTATACCGATTTAAACATCGACGGGCGGTTTATTTGCGTTGGGGAAAACGTCTGGGGGCTGCGTGCGTGGTATCCGTTTGACCAGACGGAAGACGAAACGGTGACGATCGTCAAGCCGAAGAAGAAGAAAAAAGCGCTTGATGATGAATACGATGATTACGAAGAGCTGCTTGACGAAGAGGATCTCGATTACGACGATCTTGATGACTACGATGAGGAAGAGCTCGAGCTTGACGACGAAGAGCTGCTCGAAGACGAGGAATTCGATCTGGACGAAGACGTTGCTTTTGACGATGAGGACATTCTCGACGAAGAACCGTTTGATTTGGACGATGAACCGCTTGACGAAGAGCTGGATCTCGAGGAAGCGGAGGAAGACGAATAACCGCTTGACTTTGTTTGAGGAACTCAGTACAATGTGTGTTGGGCTCTTGAAAAATGGACGAATTCATCAGTCGCTCCCTTACATATGGTAAGTGGAGCATTTTTTATTTGCCCTTTCGCAAACACTGTTATTGTAACTTCGGCAAGGGGGAAGACAAAATGACGAAATACATTTTTGTGACGGGCGGTGTCGTTTCTTCGCTCGGAAAAGGGATCACAGCTGCGTCGCTCGGGCGGCTCTTGAAAAATCGCGGCCTGAACGTGACGATTCAAAAGTTCGACCCGTACATTAACGTCGACCCGGGAACGATGAGCCCGTATCAGCACGGCGAAGTGTTCGTCACCGATGACGGCGCGGAAACGGATTTGGACTTAGGCCATTATGAGCGGTTCATCGATATTAATTTGAACAAATACAGCAACGTCACGACCGGGAAAATCTACTCCGCCGTCATCCGCAAAGAGCGGCGCGGCGATTACCTCGGCGGCACGGTGCAAGTCATTCCGCACATCACGAACGAAATCAAAGAGCGCGTCTTCCGCGCCGGCCGGGAAACGAACGCCGATGTCGTCATTACGGAAATCGGCGGCACGGTCGGCGACATTGAATCGTTGCCGTTTTTGGAAGCCATCCGCCAAATCAAAAGCGACGTCGGCCGCGAAAATGTCATGTACATTCATTGCACGCTTGTGCCATACATCAAGGCAGCCGGGGAAATGAAAACGAAGCCGACGCAGCACAGCGTGAAAGAACTGCGCAGCCTCGGCATCCAGCCGAACGTCATCGTCGTCCGTACAGAAATGCCGATGCCGCAAGAGATGAAAGACAAAATCGCTCTCTTTTGCGACATCGACCCGAAGGCAGTCATTGAGTGCCGCGATGCGGACACGCTCTATGCGGTGCCGCTTATGCTTCAAGAACAAAAGCTCGATCAAATCGTCTGTGAACATTTGCGCCTCAACTGCCGTGAAGCAGATATGACGGAGTGGAAAGCGCTCGTCGAGAAAGTGCGAAACTTGTCGAAAACGACGAAAATCGCCCTCGTCGGCAAGTATGTTGAACTGCCGGACGCCTACATTTCGGTCGTCGAGGCCCTTCGCCATGCCGGCTATGCATTTGATACGGACATTGAGATCCAATGGGTGAATGCGGAGCACGTCACGCGCGACAATGTGGCGGAGTTGCTGAAAGACGCGGACGGCATTTTGGTTCCGGGCGGGTTTGGCGACCGCGGCGTGGAAGGGAAAATCGAGGCGATCCGCTACGCCCGCGAGCAGCGCGTGCCGTTTTTGGGCATTTGCTTAGGAATGCAGCTCGCCTCGATTGAATTTGCCCGCCATGTTGTCGGGTTGTCTGGCGCCCATTCGTCCGAGTTTGACCCGAATACGCCGCATCCGATCATCGACTTGCTTCCAGAGCAAAAGGATGTCGAAGATTTAGGCGGCACGCTTCGCCTCGGCCTGTATCCGTGCAAGCTGCAGGAAGGAACGCTCGCCTACGCTGCGTACGGCGATGAAGTCATTTACGAACGCCATCGCCATCGGTATGAATTCAACAATCAATACCGCCATCTATTAGAAGAGCATGGCTTCGTCTTCTCCGGCACGAGCCCGGATGGACGGCTTGTGGAAATTATCGAGCTGAAAGACCATCCGTGGTTTGTCGCCGCGCAGTTCCATCCTGAATTCACCTCGCGCCCGACGCGGCCGCAGCCGCTCTTCCGCGAGTTTGTCAAAGCGGCGCTTCAATCAAAAGAAGGATATGCCGCCCTAGGCAAGGGGACGGTATAGCCTCCGGCGGCGCAGCAAGAAAGAGGGTGTCCCAACGCAACGGGACACCCTCTCTTTTTAGGCATATTCTTGCAAAATGTCATCAAGCAACACGACAAGCCCATAGTAGATGAACGAAGCGGCGGTCACGGTCGGCATGGCGATGCGACGCCCGTCTTCCGTCGGCACGAGCGGGCGGGACAGTTTGCTGTCGATATGGACAGCGGCCAGCTCCGCCAAGCCCGGCTCGTCTTTGACGAGCGCTGAGACGGCAACCGTATCAACGCCGTGCCCCTGCAGCTGTTCCACGAGGCGGATCGCTTCGTTGTCGTTGGAAAAACGGGCGAATACGAGCGCCCGGTCCGTTTCGTTCCAATCGCCCACTTCCCTTGATTCGATGCGGGCCGCCTTTGGCAGCCGATCCGGACCGAGAAGCGCGGCGGTGACAACCGCGTCCAATTCGCCTGCTCCGTACAGCCAGATGCGCCCGTCGCCGACGACCGCCTGGGCGAGCAGACGCGCCCCGTCCTCAAGCGCCCACTCCTCGTCCGCCGCGATTTTTTGCAGCAACCCGATCGTTTGCGTCGCCAAAATTTTCATCATTTGGCCTCCTTTCTCCGCTATTATACAAAATCCGTAAATGATCCGAAAAGCAAGCAGGAAATACGTTCGGGAAATGCGAAACATTAATAGGGAGAAAACAGGGAATAGAGGTGCATAAATGTGGGAAACAAAATTTTAATCGTCGACGACCAGTACGGCATCCGCATCTTGTTAAATGAAGTGTTTCAGCGGGAAGGGTACGTGACTTATCAGGCGGCCAACGGCATGCAGGCGTTGGAAATCGTCCGCAAACACCATCCCGACCTCGTGCTTCTCGATATGAAAATTCCCGGCATGGACGGCATTGAAATTTTAAAGCGGCTCAAAGACATCGACCCGGACATCAAAGTGATCATTATGACCGCGTACGGCGAGCTGGATATGATTCAGGAAACGAAAGAGCTTGGGGCGCTCATGCATTTTGCCAAGCCATTTGACATCGACGACTTGCGCGCCGCCGTCAAAAGCCATCTTTCTTCGTAAAGCTCTTTTTTGTGTCAGCTGCACTAACGAAGGGAATGGTTGCTGTTTTGCCGGCAAGTTGGTATGCTTATTAACGTAGATGCATTTTGCGCCTGTCGGCCTATGTTTCGCCATGGCGACAAAGACGATAATCAATTAAGGAGGATGGAACCATGCTGTTAGTATCGATGAAAGAGATGCTCAACGAGGCGCTGCGCGGCAAATATGCGGTCGGCCAATTCAACATCAACAACTTGGAATGGACGCAAGCGATTTTAGCGGCCGCCGAAGAAGAAAAATCGCCGGTCATTCTCGGCGTCTCCGAAGGGGCGGCTCGTTACATGGGCGGGTTTAAAACGGTCGTCAACATGGTAAAAGGCTTAATGGAAGACATGAACATCACCGTTCCGGTCGCCATCCATCTTGACCATGGTTCGAGCTTTGAAAAATGCAAAGCGGCGATCGATGCTGGGTTCACCTCGGTCATGATTGACGCCTCCCATCATCCGTTTGAGGAAAACGTCCGCATTACCTCACAAGTCGTAGAGTACGCCCATGCGCGCGGCGTCTCGGTTGAAGCCGAGCTCGGCATTGTCGGCGGACAGGAAGATGACGTCGTCGGCGAAGGCGTCATTTACGCCGATCCGAAAGAATGTGAAGAACTTGTCAAACGGACAGGCATCGACTGCCTTGCTCCGGCGCTCGGTTCGGTGCACGGCCCGTACAAAGGGGAGCCGAAGCTCGGGTTTGCCGAAATGGAGAAAATCCGCGATTTGACCGGCATTCCGCTCGTTTTGCACGGCGGCACCGGCATTCCAACTGAACAAATTCAGCGCGCCATTTCCCTTGGCACATCGAAAATCAACGTCAATACGGAAAACCAAATCGCCTTTACCAAAGCGGTCCGTGAACTGCTTGCCAAAGACCCGAACGTCTACGATCCGCGCAAAATTATCGGTCCGGGCCGCGACGCGATCAAAGCGACGGTCATCGGCAAAATGCGCGAATTCGGCTCGTCCGGAAAAGCGGCGCAATAACGAGCAAACGGCAAGATCGGCCTGGCAGGCAGCTTTCGGTCGTCACCCGGGCTTGCCTGCCTGCGTCCAAATAATGACAAGGAGGGATACGTAGTGAAATTTTTCATTGATACCGCCAATTTGGAAGAAATTAAACACGCCCATGAGCTCGGCATTTTGGCCGGCGTCACGACCAACCCGAGCTTAGTGGCGAAAGAAAACGTTTCGTTCCATGACCGGCTGCGCGAAATTACATCCATCGTCTCCGGTTCGGTGAGCGCCGAGGTCATTTCGACCGATGCGGCCGGCATGATTGAGGAAGGAGAAGAGCTGGCGAAAATCGCTCCGAACATTACCATTAAAGTGCCGATGACGCCGGAAGGGTTAAAAGCGGTAAAAACGTTCAGCGAAAAAGGCATTAAAACGAATGTGACGCTCGTGTTTACCGCCAACCAGGCGCTATTGGCGGCGCGCGCCGGCGCGACATACGTTTCTCCGTTCCTCGGCCGCCTCGATGACATCGGCCATAATGGCTTAGAGCTCATTTCCACGATTGCGGACATTTTCAACATTCACGGCATCGAAACGGAAATCATCGCAGCTTCGATCCGCCACCCGCACCATGTGACGGAAGCAGCGTTGCGCGGGGCGCACATCGCCACCGTCCCGTACAAAGTGCTGATGCAATTGTTCCACCATCCGCTCACCGATCAAGGAATCGAGAAGTTTCTTGCCGACTGGAATCGGCAACAATGAAAATAAGGCGTTTGCCTCTAAAGGCAAGCGGGCTCACCCCGCCCGGCCTTGTCTTCTCATCCGAAAGGTGAAGCCACTTCCGAGCAAAGAAGGGAGACGACGATGGATAAAATCAAAATCATCGGCGGGGATCGGCTGCAGGGAACAATCAAAGTGAGCGGCGCGAAAAACAGCGCGGTCGCCTTGATTCCGGCAGCGATTTTGGCCGAGTCGCCGGTGACGATCGAAGGATTGCCGGACATTTCCGATGTGCGCATTTTAGGAAGCTTGATCGAAGAAATCGGTGGTTCGTTTTCATTTGACGGCAAGAAGGCGGTCATCGACCCGACGAACATGGTTTCCATGCCGCTTCCGAACGGAAAGGTGAAAAAGCTGCGCGCCTCCTACTATTTGATGGGCGCGATGCTCGGACGCTTCAAAAAAGCGGTCGTCGGCCTGCCGGGCGGTTGCCACCTCGGACCGCGCCCGATCGATCAGCACATTAAAGGGTTTGAAGCGCTCGGCGCCACCGTCACGAACGAGCAGGGCGCCATCTATTTGCGCGCTGAGGAGCTTCGCGGAGCCCGCATTTTTTTGGACGTCGTCAGCGTCGGCGCGACGATCAACATCATGCTGGCGGCGGTGCGCGCCAAAGGACGGACGATTATCGAAAACGCGGCAAAAGAGCCGGAAATCATTGATGTGGCAACGCTGCTCTCCAACATGGGCGCGAAAATTAAAGGCGCAGGCACCGATGTCATCCGCATCGACGGCGTCGAAAAATTATCGGGCTGCCGCCACGCCATCATTCCGGACCGGATTGAAGCCGGCACGTACATGATTGCCGCTGCAGCGATGGGCAATGAAGTCGTCGTCGACAACGTCATCCCGCAGCACGTCGAATCGCTGACGGCCAAACTGCGCGAAATGGGCGTGCGCGTCGAGAAGGGAGAAGACCAAATTCTCGTCTGCGGCTCTGATGTTTTGAAAGCGGTTGACGTCAAGACGCTCGTCTACCCCGGTTTCCCAACCGATTTGCAGCAGCCGTTTACCGCCTTATTGACAAAAGCGAACGGCACAAGCATCGTCACGGATACCATTTACAGCGCCCGCTTCAAACACGTCGATGAGCTGCGGCGCATGAACGCCAACGTAAAAGTGGAAGGCCGCTCGGCCATTGTCACCGGACCGGTCCAATTGCAAGGGGCGAAAGTGAAGGCGAGCGATTTGCGCGCCGGGGCCGCGCTTGTGATTGCCGGACTGATGGCTGATGGGGTGACGGAAATTAACGGCGTCGAGCATATCGACCGCGGCTACAGCGGCTTAGTCGAGAAGCTGTCCGCACTCGGCGCCGTCATTTGGCGCGAAAAAATGACCGATGAAGAAATCGAGCAAGTGAAAAACGCGTAACGTCCAGTCGACAAAGGGGAAAGGGAGAACGACGATGGAACGAAGCTTATCGATGGAACTCGTGCGCGTCACCGAAGCGGCGGCGCTTGCCGCCGCCCGCTGGATGGGGCGCGGGAAAAAGAATGAGGCTGATGACGCTGCGACGTCGGCGATGCGCGATGTGTTTGACACCGTGCCGATGAAAGGGACGGTCGTCATCGGCGAAGGGGAGATGGACGAAGCGCCGATGCTGTATATCGGGGAGAAGCTCGGCAACGGCTACGGCCCGCGCGTTGACGTCGCCGTTGACCCGCTCGAAGGGACGAACATCGTCGCGTCCGGGGGCTGGAACGCCTTGGCGGTCGTCGCGGTCGCCGACCACGGCCATTTGCTTCATGCGCCCGATATGTACATGGAGAAAATCGCGGTCGGCCCGGAAGCGGTCGGCATGATTGATATTGAGGCGCCGATCATCGACAATTTAAAAGCGGTGGCGAAGGCGAAAAACAAAGATATTGAAGACGTCGTCGCGGTTGTTCTCAACCGTCCGCGCCATGAGCGTCTCATTCATGAGCTGCGTGAAGCCGGCGCCCGCATTAAGCTCATCAATGACGGCGATGTCGCCGCCGCCATTAACACGGCGTTCGACCATACCGGCGTTGACATTTTGTTCGGCTCGGGCGGCGCGCCGGAAGGAGTGCTCGCGGCGGTTGCGTTAAAATGCCTCGGCGGCGAGCTGCAAGGAAAACTACTGCCGCAAAACGAGGCCGAGCTCGAGCGCTGCAAGAAAATGGGCATTGACGTCAACAAAGTGCTGTGCATGGACGACCTGGTGAAAGGGGACGACGCCATTTTTGCCGCCACCGGCGTCACGGACGGCGAACTGTTGCGCGGCGTTCAGCTCAAGGGGGCGTACGGCCTCACCCACTCGGTCGTCATGCGCGCCAAATCCGGCACCGTCCGCTTTATCGAAGGGCGGCACAGCTTGAAGAAAAAACCGAATTTGGTCTTTAAGTGAGACGTTCCGCCGACGGGCCGGAGCGCCTACACCGCTCATTGGAATCAAACGACAACAATCCCGCGGCTTTCCTTTCCATCCGTCTTGGCGGCGCCGGCATCGAGAGGCGCCGCTTTGCCCGGAACGAAAAAAAGATTGATTAAAAAGCGGAAAAAAGGGTAAAATAGTCGTGTTGCTTATGCAAAAATAAGCTCTGCCATTCTACTTCATTTCAGCCTTCATCCTATTTCGCGCAGGAGACTCCCACTTCAACGACCAAAGGGAGTAAGTGGGAGAGGAATGCGCGTTCCCCCTTTCTTTTGTGTATGATAGAATAAAGGCGTGGAGAAAACCGTTCAATAAAGGCACTCCAATCACGGCTACTCGATGTATGGAGTTGGTTACAGAAAACGTTGTAACCGTAAAACATCGAGCGTAGGTCCGTCTGTTGTGTGTGGAAGCCAAGTACTGCCAACAGACACACCGAGAGAATCGGTAACGATGCAGGCATGACCTGCGTCGTTGGRTAGTCGTCAACCTGCCCCCTGATGCAACCCCAAGTCAAGGAAGGAGGACGAAGTCCGTTTGCACTTCTGGGGAGTTGCAAGCCCCCACTTCAAGCGTTCGCGAAGTGGGGGTAGTTGACTATCTTCTTATACGAAATGAGATCCCTTCGCCTGTCGAACGATGCCCGAACAAACACGATGGGAGAATAGGAAACTTTGCAAAGTGTGGTGTCAAAATGGAATTAACGTTAGCGGCTTTAGAAAACATGAAGCTCAAAGAGCTGTATGAGCTCGCCAAGCAATACAAAATTTCTTATTACAGCAAGTTGACGAAAAAAGAGCTTATTTTTGCCATTTTGAAAGCACGTGCCGAACAAGACGGCCTCTCGTTCATGGAAGGCGTTCTCGAAATCATTCCGTCGGAAGGATTCGGTTTTTTGCGTCCGGTCGGCTATTCCCCGAGCTCGGAAGACATTTACATTTCCGCTTCCCAAATCCGTCGTTTTGATCTGCGCAATGGAGACAAAGTATCCGGCAAGGTGCGGCCGCCGAAAGAGAACGAACGCTACTTCGGCTTGCTTCATGTCGAAGCGGTCAACGGCGAAGACCCGGAAACCGCCAAGGAACGCGTCCACTTTCCGGCGTTGACACCGCTTTATCCGAACCGGCAAATGAAGCTCGAAACGACCCCGGACAAGCTGTCGACCCGCATCATCGACTTGATCGCGCCGGTCGGCTTCGGCCAGCGCGGATTGATCGTCGCGCCGCCAAAAGCTGGGAAAACGATGCTGCTGAAAGAAATCGCCAACAGCATTACGACGAACCATCCAGATGTCGAGTTGATCGTCTTGCTCATTGACGAGCGGCCGGAAGAAGTGACCGACATTGAGCGGTCGGTGCAAGGAGAAGTCGTCAGCTCGACGTTTGACGAGGTGCCGGAAAACCATATCCGGGTGTCTGAACTCGTCCTGGAGCGGGCGATGCGGCTTGTTGAACATAAGCGCGATGTCGTCATTTTGATGGACAGCATCACGCGCCTCGCCCGCGCGTACAACCTGGTCATTCCGCCGAGCGGGCGCACGCTCTCGGGCGGGATCGATCCGGCGGCGTTTCATCGGCCGAAGCGCTTTTTCGGCGCGGCGCGCAACATTGAAGAAGGCGGCAGCTTGACGATTTTGGCGACCGCCCTCATCGACACCGGGTCACGAATGGATGACGTCATTTACGAAGAGTTCAAGGGGACGGGCAACATGGAGCTCCATCTCGACCGCTCGCTCGCCGAGCGCCGCATTTTCCCGGCCATCGACATTCGCCGCTCCGGGACGCGCAAAGAGGAGCTGCTCATCCCGAAAGAACATTTAGAAAAACTGTGGGCGATTCGCAAAACGATGGCCGACTCGCCGGATTTTATCGAGCGGTTTTTGAACAAACTGCGCCGCACAAAATCAAACGAAGAGTTTTTCGCGCTGCTTGAGCAAGAATGGAGAAACGGCGGCCCGCTTCGCCTATAACAAGCTGGTGGAATTTGTCGGGAATCGCCCGTTGCAAATGAGCGGAAAAGCTGTTATAATCTTAACATGTGTGTTTGGACCATCATCGATGTGTTCATACGATGAACCGTCTGCACCGGCCGGGCCGCTTCCGCGAAGCCCCGGCCGTTCCATGCGCGGCGCCCGGCCAAACCGGGAGAAGTCTTGGCTTGGCTGAGCCCGCGCGAACGAATAACTCTGTTTCGATGAGATACAGGGCGGAAGGAGATGAAAACGATGAAACAAGGGATCCATCCAGCGTACAAAAAAGTAATCGTCCGCTGCGCATGCGGAAACGAGTTCGAAAGCGGTTCGGTCAAAGACGAACTGCGCGTTGAGATTTGCTCGGAATGCCATCCGTTCTTCACGGGCAAACAAAAATTCGTTTCGGCAGCGGGCCGCGTCGATAAATTCAATAAAAAATACGGCCTTAAGTAATCAAGGACGGACGAAAGCAGGCAAGCGGTGCGCTTGCCTGCTTTTTCGTGAAACTAGATGGACGGCCCCTGTCGCCAGGGCGCTCCGGCCGTTTTGGCCTGGCCTGGCAGGGGCGCTCATCGTTTCGATGACAGTGTGGAGCGAAAGGAGAGGGCCCGATGTACGTGATGACGCAGTCCGGCTGGCTCGAAGTCATTTGCGGCAGCATGTTTTCCGGCAAATCGGAAGAGCTGATCCGCCGCATCCGCCGCGCTCAGTTTGCCAAACAGGAAGTGAAGGTATTCAAACCAACGATCGACAACCGTTACCGCGAAGATGCCGTCGTGTCGCATAACGGCAATTCGGTGATCGCCATTCCGGTCGCGACGCCTGCGGAAATGTTTCGTTACATTTCCGCCGCCACCGATGTCGTCGCCATCGATGAAGTGCAATTTTTTTCTGATGACATTATCGACGTCGTCCAAACGCTCGCCGACCGCGGCTATCGCGTCATCGCCGCCGGGTTGGATCAAGATTTCCGCGGCGAACCGTTTGGGCCGGTGCCAGCGCTGATGGCGATCGCCGAGTCGGTGACGAAGCTGCAAGCGGTATGCACGGTGTGCGGCTCCCCGGCCAGCCGGACGCAGCGGCTCATTAACGGGGTGCCTGCCTCTTATGATGATCCGGTCATTTTGGTCGGCGCCAGCGAAGCGTACGAACCGCGCTGCCGCCATCACCATGAAGTGCCGGGCAAACCGAACAAATGGTACGGCCGCCCGCTTTCCGAACGGGCAGGCGAATGAAGGCGTACATATTCTTGCCTGTTGCGGACATCCTAACAGCAGGGAGGCGAAATGATGAAACGCATCTGGCTGTTAGGGGTTGTTTTGCTTCTTTCTGCCTGTTCGCTCAACCCGGATCACCCGTCCTACCGTCAGCAAAGCGAAGACAAAAACGGCACGCGGCTGATGACGGATGGACGGCCGAAAATCGATGCCGACCGCGACTTGTACAACAACTTTGACGATCCGGAAAAAACGCGGCAAAATCCGAACTTCATCAGTTTGACCGAAGGAAGCGAAAATCAGCGCGCCGATACGCGCAAAGCAATGCAGCTGATCGAGCGGCGCACCGACTATCGCCCCGTTTCCGTTTGGTTTCACGGCGGCAATATGTATGTCACCGTCGATGTGCCGGATGAGTTGTCTGCTGCAGAGCGGCGGCGCGAGGCGAGCCGCATCGACAAATTGTTGACAAAAGCGATTCCGACATACGAAATTGTTGTGCGCTTGAACTAAAAGCTCCCGCTTGCGAACAGCGGGAGTTTTTGTTTGGCCTTTTTTCATGATATAATTTGAAATTAGACTGTGTGGAAAAACAGAGGTGAGTGATGTGTTTGACCGGTTGGAAGCTGTCGAACAACGGTATGAGAAGCTGAATGAACTTTTAATGGATCCGGAAGTCATCAATGATCCGAAAAAACTGCGCGATTATTCGAAAGAGCAGGCTGATTTGGCGGAAACGGTGCAAACGTACCGTGAATACAAATCGGTTCGCGACCAACTCGCGGAAGCGAAGGCGATGCTTGAGGAAAAGCTCGATCCGGAGCTGCGGGAGATGGTGAAAGAGGAAATTGACGAGCTGGAAGAACGGGAAGAGGCGCTTGTTGAAAAGCTGAAAGTGCTGCTTTTGCCGAAAGACCCGAACGATGAGAAAAACGTCATTATGGAAATCCGCGCGGCCGCCGGCGGTGAAGAGGCAGCGCTGTTTGCCGGCGACTTGTACCGGATGTATACGCGCTATGCGGAATCGCAAGGGTGGAAGACGGAAGTGATCGAAGCGAGCCCGACCGGCCTCGGCGGCTATAAAGAAATCATTTTTATGGTCAACGGAAAAGGCGCATATTCGAAGCTCAAGTTTGAAAACGGCGCGCATCGCGTCCAGCGCGTCCCGGAAACGGAGTCAGGCGGGCGCATCCATACGTCGACGGCGACGGTCGCCTGCCTGCCGGAGATGGAAGAAATCGAAGTCGAAATCAATGAAAAAGACATTCGCGTCGACACGTTCGCCTCAAGCGGACCGGGTGGGCAAAGCGTCAACACGACAATGTCGGCCGTGCGCCTCACCCATATTCCGACCGGCATTGTTGTCACGTGCCAAGACGAAAAATCGCAAATCAAAAACAAAGAAAAAGCGATGAAAGTATTGCGCGCCCGCATTTATGACAAGTACCAGCAAGAAGCGCGCGCCGAATATGACCAAACGCGCAAGCAGGCAGTCGGCACCGGCGACCGTTCCGAGCGCATCCGGACGTACAACTTCCCGCAAAACCGCGTCACGGACCACCGCATCGGATTGACGATCCAAAAGCTCGATCAAGTGCTCGATGGCCACCTCGACGAAATTATCGAGGCGCTCATTTTGGACGATCAGGCGAAAAAATTGGAGCAAGCGAACGATGCGTCGTAACGTCCACGAAGTCCTCGCCTGGGCTTCTTCTTTTTTGCGCGCCCATGGAAAAGAAGAACGGGCGGCGGAGTGGCTGCTGTGCCATCATTTGGCCGTCGATCGGGCCGGGCTGTTCGCCCGCTGGCGGGAGCCGGTTGAGGAAGCGTTGTACGAACGGTTTGCGGCCGATGTGCGTCGCCATGCGATGGAGCATGTGCCGATTCAATATTTGATTGGCTATGAATGGTTTTATGGCCGGCCGTTTCTCGTCAACCGCCACGTGTTGATCCCACGTCCGGAAACGGAAGAGCTTGTACTCGGGGTGCTCGAGCGCCTTCCCCGCCTGTTTGCCGGCCGCCGACGGATCGATGTCGTTGATGTCGGCACCGGCAGCGGGGCGATCGCCATCACGCTGGCGCTTGAAAACGAGCGGCTGTCCGTGACCGCCACCGACATTTCCAAAGAAGCGCTCGCTGTCGCCAAGGAAAACGCCGAACGGCTTGGCGCGCGCGTCGCATTTCGATGCGGCGATTTGCTGCAGCCGTTTATACAAGGCGGACAGACGGTTGATGTTGTCGTGTCCAACCCGCCGTACATCCCGGAGATGGATGCGGCGGTCCTTTCGCCTGTCGTAAAAGAGCATGAGCCGCATACGGCGCTGTTTGGCGGCCGCGATGGGCTTGACTTTTACCGCCGCTTTGCCCGCGAGCTCCCGCTTGTGCTCGGTGTCCCTTCGCTCGCGGCATTTGAAATCGGCGCCGGGCAGGGAAAAGCGGTGGCGGCGCTCTTGGCTGCAGCGTTTCCAGATGCTGAGATTGAGGTCGCCGTTGATTTGAACGGCAAAGAGCGGATGGTATATATGACAAGAAAAAAATTAGATTGATAGGTTTAAAATGAAGCGGCGCCGTCCACAATGGAAGATGAAAGGACGGTGCCGATCATGGTGATCAAGGGACATTCGCTCGCGATTTGTTTATATATCACTCTATTAATCACAGGTGTGCTCATTAACTTGTACGGCCAGCAGACGAACGCCGGGGCAAACGCCGTTGTCGCCATTCCCGATGAGGCGATTCGCCTGCGCATCTTGGCGAACAGTGACGCCGACAAAGATCAACAGCTAAAGCGAAAAGTGCGCGATGCGGTCAATGCGCAAATCAACGGCTGGGTGGCGGAGCTTACGTCGGTGGACGAAGCGAAGCGCGTCATCCGCTCGCACTTGCCGGAGATCGAGCAAACAGTCGCCCGCGTGCTTCGCCAAGAGCAAAGCAGCCAGTCGTACCATGTGCAGTTTGGCTCAGTTCAGTTTCCGACGAAAGTGTACGGCAATTATGTGTATCCAGCCGGCACGTATGATGCCCTTCTCATTACGCTCGGGGAAGGAAAAGGGGCAAACTGGTGGTGCGTCTTGTTTCCACCGCTTTGTTTTCTCGATTTTTCCAACGGCGATGCGGTCATGATGGCGGCGAACCGATCGCCTGCCGGAAAGAATGAACCGGTGTCGGCTGAGAGCGCCCGGTCAATGGAAGCCGGGTCGACGCAAAACAGCGAGGCCGTCGAAGCGGAAGCTGAGGCGATGCGAAGCGGAGAGCAGGCCATCGAGCAGGACGAACCGAAAGAGGAGAGGGATGCGATGGCGGAAACCGAAGATCGCGCCGTTCCGTCCATCCATGCGGATGGCGAGAAGGACAAAGGGGACACGGATGGTCAAGAATCGTCCTTCGTCGTCATGGCCGAGCCGGAACAGCAGGTGGAAGTCAAATTTTTCTTCAAAGAATGGTTCAGCCATCTCATTCCATAAGCATCTATCCACAAAGTTATCCACAAAAACAACAAGTTTATTCACAATTTGTGAATAACTGTGGGAAGAAATCGGGCGGCGATCTGACGCTTGTAAAAAATCCGCCATTTTCAAGATGAATCACGGCGATGGAGAAGGTGAAACGAGTGAAAACACGTGTTTGGATTGTGGATAATATTGTGGATAAACAGCAAGTTTATCCACAAATACGAGAGGCGGCCGAATGGCTGCGGGCGGGGGAAGTAGTCGCGTTTCCGACCGAAACGGTGTACGGTTTAGGAGCGGATGCCGCCAATACGGCGGCAGTGGAGAAAATTTTTGAAGCCAAAGGGCGGCCAAGCGACAACCCGCTCATCGTCCACGTCGCCAGTCGTGCGCAAGCGGAGGCGGTCGCCACGCCGCTTCCGCCAGTGGCTGAGACGTTAATGGAGCGGTTTTGGCCGGGGCCGCTCACCCTCGTTTTGCCGAAACGAGCGGGGGCCGTGTCCGAGCGAGTGACGGCCGGGCTGCCGACGGTGGCGGTGCGCATGCCGGACCATCCGCTCGCCCTCGCCTTGATTGAAGCGAGCGGTCTGGCGCTTGCCGCTCCAAGCGCGAACCGCTCCGGCAGGCCGAGCCCGACGACAGCCGCGCATGTGCTCGCGGACTTAAACGGGCGAATCGCTGGGGTGATTGACGGCGGTCCGACGGGCATTGGCGTGGAATCGACCGTGCTCGACTGCAGCGGGGACGTGCCGGTGATTTTGCGTCCGGGCGGGGTGACAAAAGAAATGTTAAGCGAAGTGATTGGTCATGTCGCCGAGGCGGCCGGCGGCGGGGACGAACAGGCAGCGCCGAAAGCGCCCGGCATGAAATATACGCATTATGCCCCGAAAGCGCCGCTTTGGATTGTCGCCGGCCCACCGGCGTTTTTGCAGCAGCTCGTGGACGAAAGCCGGGCGGAAGGGAAAACGGTCGGCGTGTTGACGACCGAGGAAAACAAGGACCGGTATGCGGCCGATGTCGTGCTGCCGTGCGGAACGCGCCGCGAGCTGACGACCGTCGCCCATCGCCTGTACGACACGCTGCGTCGGTTTGATGAAACGAATGTCGATCTCATTTACAGCGAGGCATTTCCGGAAGAAGGCCTCGGCGCGGCGATTATGAACCGGCTGCGCAAAGCGGCCGGGGGGCGCGTGATCAGCGGCTAGATGATGGATGACGCGGCCGGCAGGCGAGAAAAAGCGACGCCGCCGGGCTGAACCGGCAACAAAACGGAGACGGTTTGGGGCGGTCTATCTTTCATCCGCGCGGCTCGCAACAAAATGGAGACGGTTTTCAAGGGCGGTTGCAACGGCCTTTGGAAATCGTCGTTTTTTTGTCCATCGCTGCTTTGCCGGGCTGCGGCCGTTCCGTGGGCGTGCAGGGCGGGACAACGCCGTCATTCGCCTTTGGGTTGGCAGGAAGCGGCTGGGCCACGCGCCGCTTCTAAAGAGCTCCGGACGCGCATATGCTAGCAGTAAGGCCAGTCCGGGAGGGAAGAGAAATGGGCGCGTTAATCGGCGAGATCATCGCCCTGTCGCTGATGGCGCTGGCGTTAGGGATGGATGCTTTTTCGGTTGCCCTAGGGATGGGGCTGCTGCGCCTTCGGCTCCGGCAAATTTTTTATATCGGGGTGACGATCGGGTTATTTCATATTGTAATGCCGCTAATCGGCATGTTGGTCGGCCGTTTGTTGTCGCGCGAGTTTGGAAGCATCGCGACATATGCGGGCGGGGTGCTGTTGCTATGGCTGGGCGCGCAGATGATTATGGCTTCGTTCCAGCGGGAGGACGGGTCGCAACTATTTCCGCACGGCGCCGGGCTGCTTTTTTTTGCGTTCAGCGTCAGCCTCGACAGCTTTTCCGTCGGGCTGAGCCTCGGCATTTTCGGAGCGCGGACGATGGTGACGATTTTGCTGTTTGGCCTGTTCAGCACGGTGCTGACATGGCTTGGGCTTTTTGTCGGCCGCCATTTTCAACAATGGCTCGGCTCGTACAGCGAAGCGCTCGGCGGCAGCATTTTGCTCGCGTTCGGGCTGAAGCTGCTTTTTTCTTAACAAACGGGGCGGACCGGTTTTTTCTTCCCAGTCGGAGAAAAAGCGGGATGCCTGCTTTTTTTTGCTCTTTTCCCTATGGTATATTGATGGTAAGTCATTGATGTGAAGAGGTGGTTGTATGCCATATCGCATTTTGTTCGTTTGCACGGGCAATACATGCCGGAGCCCGATGGCCGCTGCGCTGCTGGAGAATAAGCAGCTGCCAGGCGTCGAGGTGAAATCGGCTGGCGTGTTTGCGTCGGAAGGGAGCGAGGCGTCGGTTCATGCCAAGATGGTGTTGAAGGAAAAAGGAATCGAAGCGGCCCACCGCTCCTCGCAGCTGAAAAAAGAGCATATCGACTGGGCGACGCACGTGCTGGCGATGACATCCGGCCATAAAGACATGATCGTCGAGCGTTTCCCAGAAGCGAAGGACAAAACGTTTACGTTGAAGCAGTTCGTCTCGGGAACAGACGGCGACATCGCCGATCCGTTCGGCGGGCCGATTGAAGTGTACCGGGCGGCGCGCGATGAGCTGGAGACGCTCATTGACCGCTTGGCGGAAAAGTTGCAAACAGAACAATGAGGTAAAGAAGTGAGGGGAAACACAAATGGGGGGGACAAGTCGTAAGTTCAGTTTGCGCCTGAAGCTCATCGTTTTTACGACAGCGTTGGCGCTGATCACGTATTCAACGAGCGCCTTTTTCTTGTACGTTTTGTATGATCAGTGGTTCGCCTCATGGAACAAAAGCGTGTTCACGATGATCGTGCTGCTCCTTGGCATCTTTTGGTCCGGAGTGCTTGCCTATTTGGCCGCTGGCTGGATTACAAGGCCGCTGCAACGGCTCGAGGAAGCGGCGGCAAAGGCGACAGAAGGGCATATCGATGAGGATGTTCCGCTGCCCTCTTCCCATGATGAAATCCGCTCGCTGGCTGTCGCGTTCAACCGGATGCTCGGCCATTTGCGCGCCGTCGTCGCCAATGTGGAAGAGAGCGCAGCGCGCACGACGGAAAAGACAGCGGAAATGAGGCAGGCGTCCGAAACAGCGTCAAGCCGTGCACGCGATATTGCAGCGACGATTGACGACATTTCCAAAGGGGCGGCGTCTTCGGCCGAGGCGATCCAAGAAGCGGCTGCGGCGGCCGAGGATGTGCTTGCTATCGCCGTGCAAGTCAAAGAAACAGCCGAGCGAGCGGAACAGTCGGTATATGGGATGGCCGAAACGTTGAAGGCAAGCCGCGATATCACCGATTCGCTCATTAGCGGCATCGATCAGCTGGCTGACGATCAAGAACGGTCGCGGGCGGCTGTCAAGCAGCTCGAAGCACACGCCAATCAAATCGGCAACATTACGTTGCTTGTCGCGGACATCGCCGAACAGACGAACTTGCTTGCGCTCAATGCTTCCATTGAGGCAGCCCGCGCCGGCGAGCACGGCCGGGGGTTTGCCGTTGTCGCCGAGGAAGTGCGCAAGCTGGCGGATGAGAGCGCCAAGGCGGTCAAGAAAATCGCGGAACTGGTCGGCAACATTCAAAATGAAGTCGCCCGTGTGGTGGCGCAAATGGACAAGCAGGTGGCTGCTGCCAACGCTGAGGCGGCGAAAGGGGAGCGCACGAATGAGGCCATTGCGGCCATGGCGGCCTCAGCTGATGAAGTGATCCGCGCCGTCCATGACATCGCTGAGCTGGCGAAGCGTCAAATGGGGCATATGGAGCGGGCCGCGGCGCAAACGCAAGAAGTGGCGGCGATTGCTGAGCAGACGTCCGCCGGCGCGCTCGAAGTGGCGGCGGCGACCGAGGAGCAGGCTGCATCGATCAACGATGTGCATAAACTGGCTGGCGAGTTGGTGGAACAGGCCGAACAATTGCAGGCGGCTGTCGCCCGGTTTCGCACCCGTTGATGTACAGGCAAATATGATTTGTCGAAAGGAGGAAGGGCGATTCCTCCCTGGCTTTCGCTATCACGGCGAAGCCTAGGGTTCCTCGTCCGAATGTGATGAAAGTTGCGATTGCTTCTGACCATGGTGGAGTTCGCATTCGTGAGGAAATTAAAGCGCTGTTGGATGAAATGGGAATCGAGTACACCGATTTCGGCTGCGATTGTGAAACATCGGTCGATTATCCGGATTACGCGCTCCCTGTCGCGGAAAAAGTGGCGCGCGGCGAATTTGACCGCGGCATTTTGATTTGCGGCACCGGCATCGGCATGACGATTGCCGCCAACAAAGTGAAAGGGGTGCGCTGCGCCCTTTGCCACGACGTCTACAGCGCCAAGCTGACGCGCATGCATAATGACAGCAACATTCTCGCGATGGGGGAGCGCGTCATCGGCCCCGGCCTGGCGCGCGAAATCGCCAAGGCATGGCTTGAGACCGAATTTGAAGGCGGACGCCATGCGCGGCGAATCGGCAAAATCGCCGAGTATGAAAACGGACGCTAAGAAACGGTCGAGGCTTGGCTGTTTGGGCGGAATGAGCGGGCGTTTGCAGCGCGCCCGAAGAGAAGGAGGGGGAACATGGACGCACGATTGACCGAATGGCAGCAGCAATGGCAAACGATTTTGCGCGAATTTCGCCGGCAGGCGCCGCTTGGCCGCGGCCAGATCGTGGTGGTCGGCTGCAGCACGAGCGAAGTGCTCGGTGAACGAATCGGCACCGCCGGGTCGACGGATGTGGCAGCCATGTTGTTTGCTGAACTTGATGCATGGCGGCGCGAAACGGGGATCGAGCTCGCCTTTCAATGTTGCGAACATTTGAACCGGGCGCTCGTCGTCGAACGGGAAACGGCGCGTGTCCATGGCCTCGAGATCGTGTCCGTCATCCCAGTGCCGCAAGCGGGCGGAGCGATGGCCGCCTACGCCTATCGAAAGTTCGCTGACCCGGTCGTTGTCGAGGCGATTCGCGCCGATGCCGGCATTGACATCGGCCATACGCTCATCGGTATGCATTTGAAGCCGGTTGCCGTCCCAGTGCGTGTTTCGGTGAAACATGTCGGCCATGCGTACGTCACGCTGGCGAAGACGCGGCCAAAGCTGATCGGCGGCGCCCGCGCCGTCTATACGTTAGAAAACCCGAACGATTTCTGTTCTTTCTAACAATTTCATTCATTTTTCCTTTGAACTTGCCTAGCTGAAGCTGATAAAATAAAAACGAATATTCACTGATTTCGCATAAGGGGGAGCTATTGATGAACTACTTGCCACAACAAGATCCGCAAGTGTTTGCGGCCATTGAGCAAGAGCGGAAACGGCAGCATGCCAAGATTGAGCTCATCGCCTCGGAAAACTTTGTCAGCCGCGCGGTGATGGAAGCGCAAGGATCGGTGCTGACGAACAAATACGCGGAAGGCTATCCGGGCCGCCGCTATTATGGCGGCTGCGAGTACGTAGACATCGTCGAAGAGTTGGCGCGCGAGCGGGCGAAGCAATTGTTCGGGGCGGAGCATGCGAACGTCCAGCCGCATTCGGGGGCGCAGGCGAACATGGCCGTTTATTTCACCGTTCTTGAGCACGGCGACACGGTGCTTGGCATGAATTTGTCGCACGGCGGCCATTTGACGCACGGCAGTCCAGTCAACTTCAGCGGTGTGCAATACAACTTTGTCGCATACGGCGTCGACCCGGAAACCCATGTCATCGATTATGACGACGTGCGCGAGAAAGCGCGCCTTCATCGGCCGAAGCTGATCGTCGCCGGCGCGAGCGCCTATCCGCGCATTATCGATTTCGCCAAATTCCGGGAAATCGCTGATGAAGTCGGCGCCTATTTAATGGTTGACATGGCCCATATTGCCGGTCTTGTTGCGGCAGGTCTCCATCCGAACCCGGTGCCGTACGCCCATTTCGTCACGACGACGACGCATAAAACGTTGCGCGGCCCGCGCGGCGGGATGATTTTATGCCAGGAGCAGTTCGCCAAACAGATCGACAAAGCCATTTTCCCTGGCATTCAAGGCGGGCCGCTGATGCATGTCATTGCCGCCAAGGCGGTGGCGTTCGGCGAAGCGTTGCAGGACGACTTTAAAGCGTACGCGAAGCGCGTTGTCGATAACGCCAAACGGCTTGCCTCCGCCCTGCAAAACGAAGGGTTCACCCTCGTATCCGGCGGCACGGACAACCATTTATTGCTTGTCGATTTGCGCCCGCAGCAGCTGACCGGAAAAACGGCGGAAAAAGTGTTGGATGAAGTTGGCATTACAGTGAATAAAAACACCATTCCGTACGATCCGGAAAGCCCGTTTGTCACGAGCGGCATTCGCATCGGCACGGCTGCGGTGACGACGCGCGGCTTCGGATTGGAAGAGATGGACGAAATCGCCGCGATCATCGGCCTTGTGCTGAAAAACGTCGGCAGCGAACAAGCGCTTGAGGAAGCGCGCCAACGCGTCGCCGCTTTGACGGAAAAGTTTCCGCTCTATCAAGACTAAGCGCCGCCGCTTCGTCCGAAACCGTACGGTGCACCGCCTCCGGATTTGGCGGTGCGCCTTTTTCCGTTCGTTCGGCAGTTGAATAGGCGCTCGTTTTCCAGTAGAATGTATAGAAGTGTAGTGCATACATACGGAAGAGGAGAGTTGACCCATGGGAAAAGTGTACGTCTTTGATCATCCGCTCATCCAGCATAAATTGACCTACATTCGCGACAAGAATACGGGCACGAAAGAATTTCGAGAGCTTGTCGACGAAGTGGCGACGTTGATGGCGTTTGAAATTACACGTGATCTGCCGCTTGAGGAAGTCGAGATCGAAACCCCCGTCAGCAAAGCGAAAGCGAAAGTAATTGCCGGCAAAAAGCTCGGCGTCATCCCGATTTTGCGCGCCGGCATCGGCATGGTTGACGGCATCCTGAAGCTCATCCCGGCGGCGAAAGTCGGCCATATCGGCTTGTATCGCGATCCGGAAACGTTAAAGCCGGTCGAATATTACGTCAAGCTGCCGAGCGATGTCGAAGAGCGCGATTTTATCATCGTCGACCCGATGCTCGCAACCGGCGGATCAGCGGTGGCGGCGATCGATGCGCTGAAAAAGCGGGGTGCGAAAAGCATTAAATTTATGTGCCTGATCGCGGCGCCGGAAGGAGTCAAAGCGGTGGAAACCGCGCACCCGGATGTGGACATTTACATCGCTGCCCTTGATGAGCGGTTGAACGACCACGGCTATATTGTCCCTGGTCTTGGCGACGCCGGCGATCGGCTGTTTGGCACGAAATAACCCGAAGCAGGCCGTTGCCCGTACGGTCGAAAGAGGGGGCCGTGTCCATACCCATCAAGTTAAGAATTTTGGTCTTTGTGCATCGTCAAAAACACGGTATCCTTTCTAACGAACACTCCACGTTAGAAAGGATTTTTTTCATGGAAAAACAAATGAAAGCATGGATTCAAACCATTCGTCAACTCTTTTCTCCCGAAGAATGAACCCGTCTCGCACGGAAAACAGGCTTTATCCGGCGGCAGCGTTCGTTAACGGCGGAAGCCTTTCTGACTCTCTGTGCATGGGGATGTTTCAAGCTCGGATGTATTGGCATCAAAAGGAAGACATTGAAATCAGTGAACGGAAAGCGCTCGATCTTCTCCAATCGTATTGGCACCAGTTGCTTTTGCGTTCGCATATGGCGGAAATCAACCTTTTCTCTCTCCTTTCCCTGTTACGAAAACATGCCAAGAAAGGTCGAAGGAAAGGGGAAGAAACGGCATCAGATATCGTAACGAAATTAGAGATATGGTAGAATTAGATATGGATATAAATACCAAACACCCCTCTTCTGGAGGGGGATTTGGTATGCCCAATAATGGATGTGATCCCCATCATTCACTGCGGGGATGAACACGAGTATCGTCTTAAAAATTTTATACCGCTAAACTTGACGGGTGTGGGGGCCGCGTCCAAACGGGTCCCCCTCTTTCGACATCGAAACAGGGACGCGTCCAGAGTGAGTCGGTTGCTGTAGGCAGGGAAGTGTCCAAAAAAATATATCATTATACACCATTTTTGTGAAAAGAAAATGAGGAATTGTCCCAAATTATTAATATTTACTCTGTGTGAATGATGTTTTATGTGGGAACACATTGACATTGACCAAGCGGTATTGTATGCTTACAATAGGTAGATGCTTACAATTAGGTAGATTGAGAAGGTTTTCACTGTCGGAAATGATCTCTGGTCTAAACGGGCGAGGTATGGTAACCATTATGAAAAAAAATAACCGTCATCCTTTTCGGGCCATCGGCTTGATGTCAGCGATCACATCACAGCTAGTCGGCTGTACATTAGTTGGTTTATTTGGCGGCAGATGGGTTGACCGACAATTGGACAGTGAACCGCTTTTCCTTGTTATTGGTTTGTTGCTCGGCTTAGCAGCGGGGGTGTTCGCCACGCTGAAAACAATTCGGCGTTTTTTTGGGGAATAAGAAACAATGATTGATAGGATCATAAAACGAATACAAAAGCAATCGTCGGTGCTAATGGTGGGTTATGCGGTAGGATGGATATTGACCAGTTATGAAGCGTGGTTTTTTAGTTTGCTCATTGGAACAGCAACAGGGCTGTACAGCATTCGCTTGCTGGCCCGGCGTGTCATAAAAGCAGGAGAAGCGATGGCCGAGGGACGGCGCCCTCCTTCGCTTGGGACCATGATTCGATTTGCGCTGGCTGCCGCCGTTGCGCTGTTTGTGTCCCGGTATCCCCAACATTTGTCCGTTATGCCGGTCGTCCTCGGCTTGGCCACCCCATATATCCTATTGGTAGCAAATCATTTTTTACATAATGACTAATCAGCTGTGTAGAAAGCGAGGTGAGAGAGGATGGAGCATAAAGCGCCGCTTGTCGAATTTTTAGGCCTTACGTTTAATTTATCTGATATGTTGATGATTACGATCACCTGTTTGATCGTTTTCATCATTGCTGTTGCGGCTACTCGCTCGCTTCAGTTGCGCCCGACGGGGATGCAAAACTTTATGGAGTGGGTCTTTGACTTTGTTAGAGGCATCATTAACAGCACAATGGATTGGCAAACGGGCGGCCGCTTTTTGACGCTGGGGGTCACGCTCATCATGTATGTGTTTGTGGCCAATATGCTTGGACTGCCGTTTTCCGTCCATGTCAACGGCGAACTTTGGTGGAAATCGCCAACCGCGGATGCGACCGTTACGTTGACGCTGGCGGTGATGGTCGTCGCCCTCACCCACTACTATGGGGTGAAAATGAAAGGGGCATCCGACTATTTGCGCGATTACACCCGTCCAGTCGCCTGGTTGTTCCCACTTAAAATCATCGAAGAGTTTGCCAACACGCTGACGCTCGGTTTGCGTCTTTTCGGGAACATTTACGCCGGGGAAATTTTGCTTGGCTTGCTCGCCAGCCTTGGCACGCATTACGGTGTGCTTGGCGCTGTTGGCGCAGCCATTCCGATGATGGTGTGGCAAGCGTTCAGTATTTTTGTCGGAACGATTCAGGCGTTCATTTTTACGATGTTAACCATGGTTTATATGGCTCATAAGGTCAGTCATGACCATTGAGCATTCCTTATCATTTCATTAAGGACTTGAAACATTACTTTAACATGGTGAAGGAGGATCTATCAACATGAGTTTGGGTGTACTTGCAGCTGCGATTGCGGTAGGTTTAGGGGCGTTAGGCGCCGGCATCGGCAACGGATTGATCGTCAGCCGTACCATCGAAGGGATTGCTCGTCAACCAGAATTGCGTCCGGTTTTGCAAACGACGATGTTCATCGGGGTCGCGTTGGTTGAGGCGCTTCCGATCATCGGTGTCGTCTTCTCGTTCATTTACTTAGGTCGATAAGAAATCGATATGGAAAGTGATGGCGAAGTTCGTGTCAACGACCACCTTCGCCATTCCTTTATGTGCGGTTTTGCGAGACCGCGTCGGTGCGATAGCTGTCGAAAGGAGTGAAACGCGGTGTTGTGGAAGGCAAACGTATTGGTGCTCGGCGAAGCGGCGCATGGCATCAGCGGCGGCACGATTATTTACCAATTGCTGATGTTCATTATTTTGCTGGCCTTGTTGCGCAAATTCGCTTGGCAGCCGTTAATGAATATCATGAAACAACGTGAAGAACATATCGCGAACGAAATCGACCAAGCGGAAAAACGCCGCCAAGAAGCGGAAAAACTGCTGGCAGAGCAGCGTGAACTGATGAAGCAATCGCGTCAAGAAGCGCAAGCGCTCATCGAAAATGCGCGCAAGTTTGCCGAAGAGCAGAAAGAACAAATCGTCGCCTCGGCCCGTGCGGAAGCGGAACGGGTGAAAGAAACGGCGAAACAAGAAATCGAGCGCGAAAAAGAACAGGCAATGGCCGCGCTCCGCGAACAAGTGGCGTCGTTGTCTGTCTTCATCGCCTCGAAAGTGATTGAAAAAGAGTTGACCGAGCAAGATCAACGCAAGCTGATCGAAGCGTACATCAAAGACGTTCAAGAGGCAGGAGGAGCGCGATGAACCAAGAAGTGATCGCCAAACGGTATGCATCCGCTTTGTTCCAAATCGCGCTCGAACAACAGCAGCTTGACTGGATCGAGGAAGACGTCCGCGCCGTACGCCAAGCGTTGGCGGAAAACGGCGAGTTTTTATCTCTTCTTTCCAACCCGAATCTTTCTTTAGAAAAGAAAAAAGCGCTTGTTCGTGAAGTGTTCGCCGGCGTTTCTGCTCCGGTGAAAAACACGCTTTTGCTTCTTCTTGAGCGCCATCGCTTCGGCCTTGTGCCTGAACTGGCCGATCAGTTTATCGCCCTTGCCAACGATGCGCGCGGCATCGCTGAAGCGATCGCCTATTCGGCGCGCCCGTTGACGGACGAAGAACTGCAGGCGCTTTCTGACGTGTTTGCCAAAAAGGTTGGCAAAGCAACGCTCCACATTGAAAATATCGTCGAGCCGGAACTGATTGGCGGCGTGAAGCTGCGCATCGGCAACCGCATTTATGACGGCAGCGTCAGCGGGCAGCTTGAACGGATTCAGCGGCAGCTCATTGGTTAACATTTGGAGACAGGGGTGAAAGGCATGAGCATTAGAGCGGAAGAAATCAGCGCGCTCATTAAGCAGCAGATTGAAAACTACGAATCGCAAATCCAAGTGAGCGATGTCGGCACCGTCATCCAAATCGGCGACGGGATCGCGCGCGCTCATGGGCTTGATAACGTCATGTCCGGCGAGCTTGTTGAATTTGCCAACGGCGTGATGGGCATGGCGCTCAACTTGGAAGAAAACAACGTCGGGATTGTTATTTTAGGGCCGTATACCGGCATCAAAGAAGGAGACGAAGTGCGCCGCACAGGCCGGATCATGGAAGTGCCGGTCGGGGAGGCGCTCATCGGCCGCGTTGTCAACCCGCTCGGCCAGCCTGTCGATGGCTTAGGCCCGGTGGAAACGACCGAAACGCGCCCGATCGAGAGCCCGGCGCCGGGCGTTATGGACCGGAGATCGGTGCATGAGCCGCTGCAAACCGGGATTAAAGCGATCGACGCGCTCGTGCCGATCGGCCGCGGCCAGCGCGAGCTCATCATCGGCGACCGGCAAACGGGGAAAACGTCCGTCGCCATTGACACGATCATCAACCAAAAAGACCAAAACATGATTTGTATTTATGTCGCCATCGGGCAAAAAGAATCGACGGTCCGCACCGTTGTCGAAACGCTCCGCAAACACGGCGCGCTCGACTATACGATCGTCGTCACCGCTTCGGCGTCGCAGCCGGCTCCGCTTTTGTTCTTGGCGCCGTATGCCGGTGTGGCGATGGGCGAGTATTTCATGTATAAAGGCCAACACGTGTTAGTGGTCTATGACGATTTATCGAAACAAGCCGCGGCATACCGTGAATTGTCGCTCTTGCTTCGCCGTCCGCCGGGTCGTGAAGCGTATCCGGGGGATATTTTCTACTTGCACTCCCGCCTGCTTGAGCGCGCAGCGAAATTGAGCGATGCCAAAGGCGGCGGTTCGTTGACTGCGCTTCCGTTCGTCGAAACGCAAGCGGGCGACATTTCCGCCTACATTCCGACGAACGTCATCTCGATTACGGACGGGCAAATTTTCTTGCAATCGGACTTGTTCTTCTCCGGCGTCCGCCCAGCGATCAACGCAGGGTTGTCCGTTTCGCGCGTCGGTGGGGCAGCACAAATCAAAGCGATGAAAAAAGTAGCCGGGACGCTTCGTTTGGACTTGGCCGCTTACCGTGAGCTCGAAGCGTTCGCCCAATTCGGCTCCGACCTCGATAAAGCGACGCAGGCGAAGCTCGCCCGCGGGGCGCGCACGGTCGAAGTGCTGAAGCAAGATTTGCATCAGCCGATTCCGGTCGAAAAACAAGTGTTGATCATCTATGCATTGACGCGCGGCTTTTTGGACGACATTCCGGTTAAAGATGTGCGCCGTTTCGAGAAAGAGTTTTACTTGTGGCTCGACCAAAACGGCCAACACTTGCTTGAGCACATCCGCACGACGAAAGATCTTCCGAACGAAGACGATCTCAATCAAGCGATCGAAGCGTTCAAGAAAACGTTTGTCGTTTCACAATAAGGCCGGCGGGGGCATATCGCCCCCTCATGCCTGTTAGAACCCGTGCAGCAAAAAGGTGGTGAAACCTTTGGCATCGTTACGCGATATTAAAACGCGCATCAATGCGACGAAGAAGACAAGCCAAATTACAAAAGCGATGGAAATGGTCTCGACGTCGAAGCTGAACCGCGCGGAGCAAAACGCGAAATCGTTCGTTCCATATATGGAGAAAATTCAAGAAGTCGTGGCCAATGTGGCGCTTGGCGCCGGAGGGGCTTCGCATCCGATGCTCGTTTCGCGCCCGGTGAAAAAAACCGGTTATCTCGTGATCACGTCGGATCGCGGTCTGGCTGGCGCGTACAATAGCAACGTGTTGCGCCTCGTGTACCAAACGATCCAAAAACGCCATGCTTCTCCGGACGAATATGCGATCATTGTCATCGGCCGCGTCGGGTTGAGCTTTTTCCGCAAGCGGAACATGCCGGTCATTCTCGACATCACCCGCTTGCCGGACCAGCCGTCGTTTGACGATATTAAAGAAATCGCCCGCAAAACGGTTGGGTTATTCGCCGACGGTACGTTTGACGAGCTGTATATGTATTACAACCATTACGTGAGCGCGATCCAGCAAGAGGTGACGGAACGGAAGCTTCTTCCGCTCACTGACTTGGCGGAGAATAAGCAGCGCACGGTGTACGAATTTGAACCGTCGCAAGAAGAAATTTTGGACGTCTTATTGCCGCAGTATGCGGAAAGCCTCATTTACGGCGCATTGCTCGATGCAAAAGCAAGCGAACACGCCGCCCGCATGACGGCGATGAAGAACGCAACGGACAATGCGAACGAGCTCATTCGCACATTGACGCTTTCCTACAACCGCGCTCGCCAAGCGGCGATTACGCAAGAAATTACGGAAATTGTCGCCGGAGCAAACGCCTTGCAATAGCGGACTAGCAAGTTAGGAGGGAAAACGATGACAAGAGGACGCGTTATCCAAGTCATGGGTCCGGTTGTAGACGTCAAGTTTGAGAACGGCCACTTGCCGGCGATCTACAACGCCCTGAAAATTCAACATCAAGCGCGCAACGAAAACGAAGTCGACATCGACTTGACATTGGAAGTCGCCTTGCACCTTGGCGATGATACAGTACGGACGATCGCGATGGCGTCCACAGACGGCCTCATCCGCGGCATGGAAGTCATCGATACCGGTGCACCGATTTCGGTGCCGGTCGGCGAAGTCACGCTTGGCCGCGTGTTCAACGTCTTGGGAGAGCCGATCGACCTCGAAGGCGACATTCCGGCTGACGCCCGCCGCGACCCGATTCACCGTCCGGCGCCAAAATTCGAGGAATTGGCGACCGAAGTCGAAATTTTGGAAACGGGGATTAAAGTCATTGACTTGCTTGCCCCGTATATTAAAGGCGGAAAAATCGGTTTGTTCGGCGGCGCTGGCGTAGGAAAAACGGTCTTGATTCAAGAGCTGATCCACAACATCGCCCAAGAGCACGGCGGGATTTCCGTCTTTGCTGGCGTCGGCGAACGGACGCGCGAAGGGAACGACTTGTACCATGAAATGAAAGACTCCGGCGTTATCAGCAAAACCGCCATGGTGTTCGGGCAAATGAACGAGCCGCCGGGGGCGCGGATGCGCGTCGCCTTGACCGGTTTGACGATGGCGGAGTACTTCCGCGATGAGCAAGGGCAAGACGTGCTGCTGTTTATCGACAACATTTTCCGCTTCACGCAGGCTGGTTCGGAAGTATCGGCATTGTTAGGACGCATGCCGTCGGCTGTTGGTTACCAACCGACATTGGCGACGGAGATGGGCCAATTGCAAGAGCGGATCACGTCGACGGCGAAAGGCTCGATCACCTCGATTCAAGCGATTTACGTCCCGGCCGACGACTATACGGACCCGGCTCCGGCCACGACGTTCTCGCACTTGGATGCGACGACGAACCTGGAGCGGAAGCTCGCGGAGATGGGGATTTATCCGGCCGTTGACCCGCTCGCCTCGACGTCGCGCGCGCTGGCGCCGGAAATCGTCGGCGAGGAGCACTATCAAGTCGCCCGCAAAGTGCAGCAAACACTGCAACGTTATAAAGAATTGCAAGACATCATCGCCATCTTAGGGATGGACGAACTGTCGGACGAAGACAAACTCGTCGTTCACCGCGCCCGCCGCATCCAGTTCTTCTTGTCGCAAAACTTCCACGTGGCGGAGCAGTTCACGGGCCAACCGGGCTCCTACGTGCCGGTCAAAGAAACGGTGCGCGGCTTTAAAGAAATTTTGGAAGGCAAATACGACCATCTTCCGGAAGATGCGTTCCGCTTAGTCGGCCGCATTGAAGAAGTCGTTGAAAAAGCGAAAGCGATGGGTGTCGAAGTGTGACCCGGGATAGGGGGATTGGACAATGAAAACGATCCACGTGAGCGTCGTTACTCCTGATGGCCCGGTGTACGAAGACGATGTTGAAATGGTCAGCATCAAAGCGAAAAGCGGCGAGCTCGGCATTTTGCCGGGGCACATCCCGCTTGTCGCCCCGCTCGAGATCAGCGCGGCCCGGCTGAAAAAAGGCGGCAAAACGCAATACATTGCTGTCAGCGGCGGCTTTTTGGAAGTCCGCCCGGACAACGTGACGATTTTGGCTCAAGCTGCTGAACGGGCGGAGGACATTGACGTCCTCCGCGCCAAAGCGGCGAAAGAGCGGGCGGAGCGCCGCCTGCAAAGCCAGCAGGATGACATCGACTTCAACCGGGCCGAACTGGCGTTGAAACGCGCCTTGAACCGCTTGAATGTAGCGGAAATGAAGTAAGCAGAGGAGCGGATGTTCCTCTGCTTTTTTTATCTTAATTAGGCGAGAAGACTCCCACTTCAACGAAGCGAAGCGGAGTAAGTGGGAGATGAATCGCCTTAACTATATTTTGCTGAAAATAGGATAGATTCAGTAAAATATAGTATAATATAGTTAGATGGGAGGTGAAAACATGTATTTTTGTATCAAACAACAGCTAAATGGTTTGACCAAAGAAGAATACTTGACTCTTCGAGAACTGTGCCATATTGCCAAGAACATGTACAACGTCGGATTGTACAATGTCAGACAATACTATTTTGAACACAAGGAATTTCTTAATTATGAGAAAAATTATCATCTTGCMAAAACTAACGAAAACTATAAGCTGTTAAACAGCAACATGGCACAGCAAATTTTAAAAAAGGTCAATGAAGCCTTTAAATCTTTCTTTGGTTTGATCAGTCTTGCCAAACAAGGAAAATATGACYACAAGGCTATCAGTATTCCAAAATATCTTAAAAAAGATGGCTTTCATTCACTGATCATTGGCCAGATTCGTATAGACGGCAACAAATTCACGATACCGTATTCTCGCCTATTTAAAAAGACTCACAAGCCTATCACGATAACGATTCCGCCTGTGTTACTGGACAAAAAGATTAAGCAGATTGAAATCATTCCTAAGCATCATGCCAGGTTCTTTGAGATTCAGTACAAATATGAAATGCCTGAAGATCAAAGAGAATTAAATGACCAAAAAGCACTGGCCATTGATTTAGGATTAAACAATTTTGCCACTTGTGTCACATCAGACGGCAGATCATTCATCATTGATGGGCGGAGATTAAAAAGTATCAATCAATGGTTTAACAAAGAAAATGCCAGACTTCAAAGCATAAAAGATAAGCAAAAAATCAAAGGCACCACTCGTAAACAGGCGTAACTATTCACCCCAGTGCTAGTGTATAAAAAAGCCCAGCACAAATAGGGCATTTCGGTCATAGAAAATGCCCTAGGTAGCGGAAAGAACTCGATCGATCGTTTCGCCTGCCAACAGAAGACATAACGAATCCCACACGTTTTTTTCGTGTTTCGTCAGTGTGGAAACGATGCTTCTTGCGATGCAAAACGACTGCGCGAATGTTTCTTCGCGAAACGTACCCGAAATGTTCTCTTTGACTTTGACCATGCGAAGATCGCGTTCGGCTTGGTTGTTATCAAAGGGAACATGTACTTCACGTAAGAAACGCAGCGCTTCTTCCTTTCGTTTTTGAAGGCGTCGAACAAAAGCGAGTGCTTTTTTCGGAAGAGGCGTCATCGTTTCTAATCGGTGTTGTGCTCTTTCTAGGATGCGATCATACACTCGTTCCCACCGTCTCGCTTCTTCTTCGGAAAGTGCACCGTGATGGGCTTCGACGGCTTGCTTGGCGGCTAACAGAAACGTGGTCATGCGCATCGCCCACGTATGCCCCTGTTCGATGAATCCTTTTAACTCACGCAAATGGTGGGCATGACAAAGGGCATGGGTGGCATGTGTGTATTTCGGATAYGTACCGAACGCATCGTGCATCATCGTCCCTTCATATCGGGGAAGAATCCCGATATCATCGGTCGCTTTTTTTCCACGAGAAGCGTGAGGAGCCAAGTATGTATATCTCGATGTACACGCGACATGCACCCATGCGAGTTTCCCATTGATGCGCAAACTCGTTTCATCGACATGCAGGATGTTGGATTCAAGTAAGGCGTCTTCGATGATGTCCATATTTGATTCCAGCGCTTCGCGTCCTCGTTTCACCATATTGGCAAGRGTTCCYGTACTAATCGAGTGTTGATATAACGCTTCGATTGTATCACTTAAACGCTTGTACGGGATCAATTGGATATGATGTAAATAAACAACGAGCGCCGTGAGCCGTGGACCGTATTGCACATGATTCGTGACATGGGATGGGAATTCGGCTTGTTGCACGCATCGACAATGTGGACACGATTTCACTTCACGTTCATGTTGTGTCACCTCGATCGCCACAGGAGGGACATCAAACACTTGACGGATATCGACTTTGAACGGTTTGACKTCACGCAAAGAAGCTCCACATCCTTGACACGTATGCACACGGTGGACGACACGATGATGTGGATGTTCCACTTGACGGAGCGTCTTCCCCTCATGTCCCTCTTGCCCACCAGGCTTTTTGCCAGACGGCTCGCGGGAGGAACGCTTTTTCTCAAAACGGTCAGAAGATGGGGGCAAATGGCTATTGGAGCTGTTTTTTTTCGTGCGTGCTTCCAGCTCTTGAACACGGTACTTCAGTTGTTCATTTTCTTTGCGTAGTTGTTTGTTTTCGTGACGCAAATGTTCATTTTCTTGAATGAGTTGATGAATGAGCTGTTTTTGTTGTTGAACTTTGCCGATTAAGCCCTCAACTGTAAATACAGCTTGTTGTACCGTCAACATGCGATTCACCTCCTTGTCTATCAATATTCACATCATAGACAAGGAAAGAAGAAAATATTCAGCTCACTTTATGATGTGGCTGAATAGTTACCCCAAATCTGTATCAAGCTTGATTTCAAATATATATTATGATTTTGAACCTACAGTCATAGTGCCTCAATTCCTTTCGGGGAATTGGGGCTATTTCTATTTTAGGAGGGAAAAGGATGAGCAAGTATCAAACCATCAACCACCAACAGCTAGAGTTGCTAGAAAGAGAGGTGCCTGCCAAGCAGCCGGCGAAGCGCGTCAACATTGTCAGCCTGAAGCTCGTTCGAGAGTCTAGCGTGCTGTACAAGGAGCGTCAAATCAAGTCTCCTGAGGATGCGTACAAGCTGCTGAAGCCATTCCTTGCTGAAGCTGACCGTGAGAAGTTTGTCGTTGTCTGCCTTGACACGAAAAACCAGCCGACTGCCATCAACGTTTGCCATGTCGGAAGCCTGAACGCTAGCATCGTGCATCCGAGGGAGGTGATGAAGGATGCCATTCTCTCCAATTCGGCTTCTATCATCGTTGCCCATAATCATCCGAGCGGTCATTGCGAGCCGTCGAGGGAAGACATCGAGGTAACGAAACGGTTAGTAGAGGCTGGGAGAATCGTTGGCATTGATGTGCTGGACCATTTGATTGTTTGTCCTGAAAGATATTTGTCACTGAAAGAAAAAGGATATATTTGAGAGGAGACGAGAAGATGTTACACATGGATTGGTTTGTAAGGACAATGAAGAGAACGTTCAACGTAGCAGCGAACATTGACGAGGTGGGTTATGAAGCGTACGAATTCTATCACGAAGAGCTGGACAACTATCTTGTGCCTGAAGAACATCTGGAAAAACTACCGAATCCGCTGCTTTTTGAGACTCTAAGGTATGTTGATGAGAAACGAAATGATTGGATAGCGGGATTTGTAAGAGATGAGGAAACGGGGGAGAAATTGTACGAGGTGTGGATAAAGAACGGTGAGCCAATCGCTTACGAAATATATGTCTGAGATTGACGGATTTTCGTACGAGAATATCACGACTATATACATGCTCATTGAAAAGTTAACCTTCGCATAAGCGGTGCCCACTCTGGTTATACTGCTCCTAAGGAAAAGCATGGGAAAGGAGCGGAATTCTGCATGAAACGTCTCAACATCACCGACAACCATGGATGGACGCCCCGGAAACTCCGCAAGCAGGAACGGAAGATCAAAAACGCTCATCTCCGCCAACGTGTGATGCCGTCCGCCTGGTCATAGAAGGCTATTTGGGCAAAGACGTGGCCTCCATGGTCAACGTGTGCCGCCAAACCGTTTCCCATTATGTGTCGCTGTTTAACGAAGGGGGCCTGGAACTCCTGCTTCATCGGGATTTTGCCCCTGGGCGAGAGCCGTTTCTCACCGAAGAACAGCAGGAAGAGATCAAACACCTTGTGTTGACCACGACACCCGCGGAGCTGGGCTGGGACATCGCTTCGGCGTGGAATACGAAGATCCTTCAATCCTATGTACACCACCATTATGGCATCTCCATGTCCCGCGAAGCCTTGCGAAAACTCTTGCATCGAAAAGGGCTTTCGTGGACCCGGCCGACTTACACGTTGGCGAAAGGAGATCCGGATCGGCAAAAACACTTCGAAAAACAAATGGATCTAATAAAAAAACTTAATCGATCCAGATTCCGTCCTGTTGTACATCGATGAAACGCATATCCGATCGTATCATGTGTTGCGTACGACATGGTCAGAGGTTGGCCGTCAAAAGCAAGTGCCGACGTTCGGCCATCATGCTCACGTATCGCTGTTTGACGCCGTTATCTTGCTCGGCATGAAAGTATACAAACAACCGCTATTTATGTAGACACATCACGAGAAGACCATATGCAGGCGTTAAGGAGAATGTAATTCGATGAGTAAAAAACGTGTTGTACTTGATTATTTTTATGAAAAAGTTGCTGATGAAGTTTGTGATACAAAAATTTGAAAAAACGAATATAAAGAAGAAGTTATTTTAGTTTTAGAATACTCGAAAAGCTAATGAAGATAACGATTTTTTATTTTTGTGCAATTAGGAAGAATCCCCTGACCTCTTAGCTAAAAAGTTATAAGGGAAGGAGGCAACATATAGCAATACATTCCTCTTTTTAAGGAAAAAATGAGTTTTATCGAGAACTTTTTAATAATTTTTTGCATAAAATAATCATATATTCCGTTTTTTGAGGAAAATATATAGAAAATCAATACATTCTTATTTATAATTTATTGTAGATACGGAGGTGAAATGTATGGTAAATACAAACAAAATTGTAGGTCAGAATGTCAAAAAATATATAGAAAGTAAAGGTATTAAACATTCATGGGTGATGGAACGCACTGGTATTAAGAAGACAGCTTATTATAATTTCTTAAAAGGCGAAGGAAATGTGGAGGAGTATGTTGCAAAGATCAATAAGCTATTCCGCATTAAAGATCCGTTCTTTTTTTACAAGGCAGATATGGAATTCAAAGAAAAAACGTTTGACCGTAGCCGATCTGATTCATTTATGAATTATGTGGCCCTTTCGTTTCACGGTGCAGAGGACGAAGAATTCAAAAAGGGCATGCATCTTTTCAGCGAATTTGTTGAACTGATCGATGTGTTAAAATCAGTGACAAATTCCGAACATCCAAGGGGGTAGTCCATTGATTGCAAAAGACAATCTTGAAATGATTCTAGAGCATAACAAAACACATTTGCCGAAAATTAAAAAGGCGATGGATCGTATTTACTTCCTCGGAGATCCTCTTGCTCATGTAAAGCCGCTTGATTTTATAAAAACTTATCTTTACGAGCATGCAAATGTATTGCAGTTTCCGATTCAACATGCTGACTATGGTGGGCTTGTGTATTACTATAACGGTGATTATTATGTCCATATTAATACCGCACAGCCGAGAATATATGAAAATTTCATGTGGGCGCACGAGTTTTATCATTTCTTTTTTGACAAGGAGAAAATTAAGAACCCTGACCAAAATTTTATCATGATTGATCATATTTATGATGAAAAAGAGCGGCTTCCTAATCTCTTTGCTTCCGAATTTTTAATTAATGACTTTGTGTTAGAAAGAAGCTTTCAATTTTTAGAAACTGCTCATACGAAACAATCTCTCCCGGAAAAAATTATGCGATTAATCAGTATCTTCCAGATCCCGTATAAAGCGTTAGTTGTGAAACTTGCTCAAAACGAATTGATCACGATTAACGAAGCAAAAGATGCATTGGACTATGATTATAGAAATCGTATTCCCCATGATATAGACAAATCATTGTTCGAGCCTAGTTATACGATAAACATCAGCGGGTTTGATGAATTATATGAAAAGGCAAAAGGATTGATGTATGAGGAGGATCTTCAATCGATTAAAAAATTTTATGATAAGCTATATGAACAAGTGTTGGCGTCAGTGCATGATCAAAGGGGGACGAAAGGATGAAGGTCCTCGATTCCCCTGTTTTAGAATCCGTTCGCCCGTTTATTTCAGATAATACGGTCCAACTGTACCAGTCACTAAATGAACATCAAGCATTTTATATGTTAGATAATATGATCTTAACGAAATTCAGAAAACAAATATCAAATTTGCCGCTTTTGCTGCAGGCGTTTCATCAGTCCCCGGTTTTTCTTATTCCTGATGCAGTGTTAGAAGAGTCTTGTAGGAATATACCCACAAAGGAACGGTATAATGATTATTACTTTGAGCTTTTCAAACAATTATCGGAGAAGAAACAGCTGTATATTCTATCGATGCAAACCATTTATCACTTATTAGAGAAAGGAATGACGAAAAAGCAACGCATATTGGATGTGATGAAACAACTAGCTTTGCAAGCTTTCAGAGTCAATAGAGATATTATTCATAACCTGGAACGATGTGAATTATCCTCTTTTTCGGATCTTCCGAAATTGAGACAAATCATTTTACATAACGGAAATAATGCAGGAGAGCGCTTTATTTGTTTTTTCTCATTATTGCTTGTTCATCAGTACTACGGTCCTGCCTATATATGTAGTGATGACGGCAAAGGTGTATATACGATGTATAATACTTTTGTAAATAACGAAAGTTTATTTGGAATATTAGGTATCGATGATTTTTTAGGATTTAAACAGCAATACATCCTGCTGTCTTATGACCGTATTCTACAATTATCCATTCAAAATACGAAATTAAGCTCCGAAGAAATCTATGCTTTTGTGCACAGCAGCGGTCGAAACGAGTCGAGGAAGGTCATTTATTCGTTAGATGGACAGTCATTCCATACAGAAATTAAAAATGCCAATTTGGCAAAATGGATTGAAGAAGGAAAAATAGAGATTTCCTTTTAACGGAGGGGCATCCGTTGCTTCTCAAAAGTTGCGAAAGCTCGATAGAGGCAGAGAGCCGCAAGGAAGATCCGTTATGAATGTAAAAAAGAAGATTGAAAAGATCAACCATCCCCAAGAATAGGACATTGTGCTTTCCTCTATCTCTTTCGATATTGTCTGTTTATTTCCTTTATTTTTTTGTTTGTTTTTTCTATCAAAATTTTGTTGCTTTTATGGTAATATGTATAGAGATGACAATGATTTGATCTGAGTGAGGGGGATGGACATTGAAAAAACGGAAGAAATACGCGGCGGCGAGCGTGGTGTTGGCGTTGGGGCTGCTTGCTCCGGCTGTGTTGCCGACCGCAGCGGGCGCGGAAGATCGAGATGTCGTCAAGCTGCGCATTTTAGAGACGACGGACGTACATATGAATCTCGTCAACTACGATTATTTCAAAGATAGTCCGACGAATGAGTTTGGGTTGTCGAAGACGGCGCGTTTGATCGAGCAGGCGCGCGCTGAGCAGCCGAATACGCTTCTGTTTGACAACGGAGATTTGATTCAAGGAACGCCGCTTGGCGACTATGTGGCGAAAGTGAAGCCGCTGCAAGATGGCGAAGTGCATCCAGCAGTGAAACTGTTGCATTTGTTGAAGTATGATGCGGCGACAGTGGGAAACCATGAGTTCAACTATGGCTTGGATTTCCTCAATGAAGTGTATGACGATGCCAAGCTGCCGATCGTGAATGCGAACGTGTACCGTGACGATCATGACCAAAATCCGGATAACGATGTCAACTATTTCACGCCGTATCAAATTTTAGCGAAAGAAGTCGTTGATGAAGACGGGGAGAAGCATACGCTGAAGATCGGCGTCATCGGCTTTGTGCCGCCGCAAATTATGGATTGGGACAAAGCGAATTTGCAAGGGAAAGTGATTGCGAAAGACATTGTGCAGTCGGCGCAAAAGTATATTCCAAAAATGAAAGCGGAAGGGGCCGATTTGATCGTTGTGCTGTCGCACTCGGGCATTGAGACCGGCGGAAACAGCCCGAATATGGAAAACGCATCGTATTATTTGACGCAAATTCCGGGGGTCGACGCCGTGTTGACCGGCCACCAGCATAAAAAATTCCCGGCGCTTCCGGGAACGACGCCCGATTTTCCGGATGGGAACGGTATCAACAATGAAACAGGCACGATCAACGGTGTTCCGGTGACGATGCCGGGGGCGTGGGGCGATACGCTTGGGGTTATTGATTTGACGGTTGAGCAAATCGATGGAAAATGGAAAGTGACGCAAGCGAAAGCCCAGCTTCGCCCGGTGTACGACAAGGCGACGAAAACGCCGTTGGTTGACAGCGACCCGGCCGTGGAGCAGGCGATCCAAGCGGAACATGAAGCGACGATTCAGTACGTCCGCAGCCCGGTTGGAAAAACAACGAGCCCGATCAACAGCTATTTTGCGCTTATCAAAGACGATCCGTCCGTGCAAATCGTCACGAATGCGCAAAAATGGTATGTCGAAAAGATGTTGAAAGGGACGAAATATGAAGGCCTTCCGGTGCTGTCGGCCGGCGCTCCGTTCAAAGCCGGCGGACGCGGCGGGGCGAGCTATTATACCGACATCCCGGCAGGGGAAATCGCCATTAAAAACGTCGCCGATTTGTACTTGTATCCGAACACGGTGTATGCGTTGAAAATTACGGGAGCCGAGTTGAAAGAATGGCTTGAGTGGTCGGCGGGGCAATTCAACCAAATCGACCCGAACAAGACAGACGTTCAGCCGCTTGTGAACAACGACTTCCCGACGTACAACTTCGACATTATTGATGGAGTGACGTACGAGATCGATGTGACCGAGCCGGCGAAATACGACAAAAACCAAAATGTGATCAATCCGAATGCGAACCGGATTAAAAACTTGAAATTCGAAGGCAAGCCAGTGACGCCGAACATGGAATTTATCGTCGCAACGAACAACTATCGGGCGACGACAAACCGGATCATCAATCCGGGCGGGAAAAACACGATTTTGGCTGCGCCGGATGAAAACCGGCAAGTGATCATCGATTACATTCGGGAAAACGGAACGATCAACCCGTCAGCGGATGGCAACTGGCGGTTTGCGCCAGTGAAAGGGAAAGCGCCGGTGACCGTCACGTTTGAATCGTCGCCGGAAGCGCAAAAATACTTGCCGCACGACGGCAGCATCCGCTATGTCACCGCCTTGCCGAGCGGATTTGCCCAATATGAATTTGCCTTGCCGCTTTGGAAGGAAGAAAAGCCCAACCCGCCAAAGCAGCCTCAGAAGCCAACCACTCCTCCAGGCCAAGTGAAAAAAGTGTACTGGGATGGCGTGGAGCTGAAAAAAGGGCAAATCGGCCGCTTGACGGTGCAAAAGCCGATCAATCTATGGAAACGGACGAAGGATGGGCGCCTTGTGTTCGTCCGCATCTTACAGCCTGGGGAAGTGTACCGCGTCTACGGGTATGATGCGCGCTTCGGCGGGCAGTACGCGGTCGGCGGCGGGTATTACGTAACAGACATTGACACGCACATCCGCTACGAAACGCCGTCAAAGGAGAAGTTGAAGTTGGTGAATGGGCAATAAAGTGAAATAGCTGTCTTAGCCGTCAGGGATGTATGCCTGTTTCGGCTAAAGGCAGCTTTTTTCCTTCAAGTGGAGTGGATGACGTTTTCATGAGTGAAAGCGTTCGATATGAAGTGTGAACATAACGGTAGGAATTTCACTTATTATCAGAATATAGTAATAAATGCATGCATTCAGATAAACAGAGGAATATTCTGTGGATTTTCCCGATAAATTCTTGACTGACTCATCAATTGAATTTTTGTGTGATAATGTACAATGAAAATGGTATAATATGTTTAAAGAGTTCCGCTTTATCATCTCCCGCCTCGAACGCCTCGAAGCGTAAGCGTAGGTGGGAGAGCGTTCAATGAAAGGAGCGAAGAAGCATGGATTTTGTGAGAGTAATAAAAAACAGCAATGATCTAGAAAAGTTCATAGATATACCTGAATCATTAAAAAATAGGAAAGTGGAAGTCATTATCCTTCCCTATGTAGACGAAGAAAATTCAGAACAATCAGAAAGAAAGAGCTTAAGAGGGGCTCTGTCAAAATACAAAAATGAGGATTTGCAGGCTCAAGAAAGCGATGCCTGGTCTCAAGCTGTGGTGGATCAATATGAAAATCATTGATGCAAACATTATTCTAAGATACCTGCTTAATGATCATGATGATTTGTCGGCTAAAGCGGCAACGATTATTGAAAATAACAAGGTGTTATTGCTAAAGGAAGTAGTCGTTGAAGTTATCTATGTTCTTGAAAAAGTGTACAATGTCGCAAATGCTGAGATCAGCGATACTCTTTTAGAACTGTTCAAATACGATAATATCGACGTGGATGATATCGAGATAGTAGAGGAAGCGCTCATTCTGTTTGGCAGAAGACGACTGGACTTTGTGGATGCCCTTTTGTACGCCTATCATAAAGTAAAGGGATACGAGGTATATACTTTTGATAAGAAGCTGAACAAGGTACTTGAGGAATAGACATCATGATATACTTGTTACAGACCCGCGAGTGGGAAAGCTTACTCCTTTAGGGGTGGGATGAAAGTGAGTCGTTTTACTAATATTGAATAATTATAAAAACATGGTATCATGTCATCGCTAGAAGGAGGTGAATCCATGCCGACGATCACGCTAAGGCTGGAACTGCACAAGCCGACGAAAGCCAAACAAGACATGTACGAACGGATGACAGAAGTGAATACCGCGTTTGCGAATTGGCTGTTGAATCATCCCAAGCTGAATCAAGCGACGAGCAAATTATTTAAAGCGTTTTCGTCGCAGCGGTTTCCTTGCGCCGTCGTGAATCAGACGATTCGAGAAGTGAAGTCCCAAAAGAAAAACCAGAAAACAAAGAAGTTCCGGACATTCTGGTGTTGCTTTAACAATCAAAACGTGAAGGTGGAAAAGAAAGGAGCGTTCTACACGGTTTCTTTCCCCACGCTGGAGAAGCGAATCGGCGTGCCGGTCGTCACGCGCCCCTATCAAGAAGCGTGGATGAATCGGCTGCTCGATGGAACCGCCAAACAAGGGGCCGCCAAGCTCTACAAAAAGAGAAAAAAATGGTGCTTGGCGATCGCGATCACCTTTGACGTGAAGCCGCGGCACGAAACAAAGGTGATGGGGGTTGACCTAGGGCTTCGCTATATCGCCGTGGCCAGCGTAGGAACGAAATCATGGTTTTTCAAAGGGAACCAATGCGCCTTTGTACGTCGACGATATGCGGCTTTGCGGCGAAGGCTGGGCCAAGCCAAGAAGCTTCATATGATTCGCAAAATCGGCCGCAAAGAGTCCCGCTGGATGAAGGATCAAAATCACAAAATCAGCCGTCAAATCGTGAATGCTGCGCTCGCCAACGGTGTTGGCGTGATTCGGATGGAAGCGTTGACGGGAATTCGGAAACGGGCAAAATCGGCCAAAGAAGCGGGGCGAAGCCTTCATGCTTGGGCGTTCCATCAATTGCAAACGATGATCGCCTATAAAGCGGAAATGGCAGGCATTCGCGTGGAGTGGGTGAATCCAACCTACACGAGCCAAACGTGTCAATGTGGTCATCAAGAGAAAGCGAACCGAAATGGCATCCGCTTCCGATGCCAAAGGTGCGGATACACTCTCCACGCCGACTTGAATGGCGCCATCAACATCGCCAAAGCGATTTCGGGCTTTGCCGTCTAACCTAGCGCACTGGTCACAGGTGCGCCGCCCATCGGGGTACATCCTAACCCGATGGGACGGGGTGATGGCACACCCTTGAAGCTTTTGCGTTGTCCGAACCAGAAATGGATGAGGACGCAAACGACCCAAGAATCCCACGCCTTTAGGCGTGTGGAGTGTCAAGATTCCGAACAGCTTGAACGGCTGGAACACAGGGGCCTGGGAGATGTCGCGCAACGGTGCGGTGACGCCCGATTGGCAATTTACCGTCGAGGTGCAGGAAGGGGAAACGATCACCTATAAGTATGTGAAAGGCGGATCGTGGGATCAAGAGGGGTTGGCCGACCATACGCGTGAGGACGACAACGATGATGACGTGAGCTACTACGGCTATGGGGCGATTGGCACCGACTTGAAAGTGACGGTCCACAATGAAGGAAACAATACGATGATTGTGCAAGATCGAATTTTGCGCTGGATCGATATGCCGGTCGTCATCGAAGAGGTGCAAAAACAAGGGAGTCAAGTGACGATCAAGGGCAATGCCATTAAAAACGGTGTTTTGACGATCAATGGCGAGCGGGTGCCGATTGATGGCCGGATGGCATTCTCGTACACGTTTACGCCGGCCAGCCATCAAAAAGAAGTGTCGATTCATATTGAACCATCGGCTGAAAGCAAAACAGCCATTTTCAACAACGACGGCGGAGCGATTGCGAAAAACACGAAAGATTATGTGCTGAATTTAGAAACGAAGCAATTGCGCGAAGGGAAGTTGACAACGCCGCCAAGCAACGGCGATTCTCCGGAAAGCGATTGGCCGGGCAGCGAAACGCCGTCCCATGACGGAGGGGCAACGCCAGGCAACGGCACCTCTCCGGGCAGCGGTGGTCCATCGGATGGCACATCCCCTGGGGGGAGCGTTCCGCCGGGCGGCACAGCTCCTCCGGGAAACGGAGCGCCTCCATCAGCACCGCCGCAAAAACCGTCTCCATCGAAACCAAAAGAGAAACCGAGAAAGCCAACCACTCCTCCAAGCCAAGTGAAAAAAGTCTACTGGGATGGCGTGGAGTTGAAAAAAGGGCAAATCGGCCGCTTGACAGTGCAAAAGCCGATCAATCTATGGAAACGGGCGAAGGATGGGCGCCTTGTGTTCGTCCGCATCTTACAGCCTGGGGAAGTGTACCGCGTCTATGGGTATGACGCGCGCTTCGGCGGGCAGTACGCGGTCGGCGGCGGGTATTACGTGACCGACATCGACACGCACATCCGCTACGAAACGCCGTCGAAGGAGAAGTTGAAGTTGGTGAATGGGGAGTAAGCAAGAAAGCGAGACTGTCCGAATCAATAGGGCAGACTCGCTTTTATATGTGAAAATAACGGCAGGAATTTTACTTATGGTCGGCATATAATAATAAGTGAATGCATTAAGGTGAAAAAAGAGGGATATGGTGAGTAATCGAGAATAAGTATATTAAACGTTTGCAATGAGTGATAAATGCCGACGTTTAGATGAAAAGAGTGGTGATCATGAATGAATAAAGAAGTAAGCAAAATCATAAAAGATATTTTTATGCGTCAAAAAGGATTTGCGAAGACAGAAGACTTAACCAGAGAAGGAGTGAGCAAATATTATATTCGAAAGTTCGAGCAAAATGGAGAAATCATTAGGATCAAACGTGGGCTGTACCGTTATGCTGCATTTGAAAGTGATCAAAATGAAGAAGTGATTGAAGTATCAAAAGTGATCCCGAATGGCGTTCTTTGTCTTTTGTCGGCATTGTCTTTTTATGAGTTAACCACTTATAACCCGTGGGAGTACCAAATTGCTATTGAAAGAAAATCAAGGAAACCCCGTTTGCCCGATTATCCGCCAATTAAAATTTTCTATTTTTCAAAAAAACAGTTTGAATATGGAATTGAAGAAGTGGAAATAGGCGGCCATAAAATAAGCATTTATAATCGTGAAAAAACGATTTGCGACATTATTCGATACAGAGAAAAAATAGGAATCGATTTAATGAAAGAAGGTTTGCGAAATTATTTACAAAGTTCTGAAAAAAATATAAGCAAACTGGTGGAATGTGCTGAGAAAATGCGCATCAAGACGGTTTTATTAAAATACTTAGAGGTGCTTTTATAATGGGAAATGTTAAAAATATACCTGCTTCAGTTGGAGAAAGACTAAAGAATATTGCCAAACAAAGTGGAAAAACCTTTGATTTCATTTTACTGTTGTATTTTCAAGAAAGGTTGCTATACCGACTTTCCATTTCTAATTATCGGGATAAATTTGTTCTAAAAGGCGGTCTCTTTTTATTTTCCTTAACACAATTTCAATCTAGGCCAACCAAAGATATTGACTTTTTAGCTAGACAAATTTCAAATGATATTCAATATATCAAAACTGCGTTTGAGTCCATTTGTACGTTAACTGCTGAAGAAGATGGAGTCGAATTTGATGTAAAGGGCATTACGGCTGAACGAATTAAGGAGGGTGCTGATTATGAAGGAATTCGTATTAAAATTCCGGCAGCACTTGGCAAAATAAAAAAGCAATTGCAACTGGATATTGGATTTGGTGATGTCGTGATCCCAAAACCACAAGAGATGCAGTATCCTACTTTATTAAATATGAAGCCCCCGGAAATTCGAGTCTACTCCACTTATTCAGTAATAGCTGAAAAGTTTGAGGCGATGATCTCACTATCTGTTGTCAACAGTAGGATGAAGGATTTTTATGATGTTTTCATGCTTTTATCAACCGAGAATTTTGATGGACGCGTCTTATGGGAAGCCATATTTGAAACCTTTCAAAGACGTCGAACGAATTTAGAAAAAGAACATCCTGTGTTTTCACCTTCTTTCGCAGAAGATGAGAGCCGAAACAAACAGTGGAAGGCATTTTTGCAAAGAACGGGTATAAAAGAAGATCTACAGTTTCCCTTCGTCATGGAGAAAATTCGAGATTTTCTTTTTCCTGTATATGAATCAATTTTAAAAGAAAATGAATATTGGAAAATGTGGAATAGCCGGGCTCTTAAATGGGAGTAACGAAGAAGACAACAGCTCAAAAATTAGAAAAGCATAGGGTAGACTACATGAATTGAGCAGTAATATTTGAGAGCCTGACAAAAACGAGACAAGAAAAACTGGCTGACGGTGATCAACGTGTACCGCTTTTTCAGCGGTACGACGAATTCATTCGCGACGAGGTCATGGGGATTGGCTGGCCGCTGATTGGCAATTTGGACGGCATAAGCAAAGATGAACGGACAACGTGTAAGACATCGACACGCACATCCGCTACGAAACGCCGTCGAAGGAGAAGTTGAAGTTGGTGAATGGGGAGTAAGCAAGAAAGCGAGGCTGTCCGAATCAATAGGGCAGCCTCGCTTTTTGCACGTTATTGTGCACTCGTGATCGTAACCGCCAACCCGTCTGCATCATAGGAAAGGGCAATCACAAGGCCGTCTTTGTGGAAGGCGAGTGCAGGCGGGTAGCCTTGGGTAGAATCGGACTGTTCATACTTGTTTCCAAATAGCGTGATGAGCTGTTGTTTCAGATTGTTGTAAATCGCTGTGAGCTGATCGTTTGTATACTCCTTTCCGGCATCGAACGAGTAGCCGTAGAAGGCCAGCTTTCCGTTCTCAAATCCATAGACGAGCAGCGTATCGTATCCAAAAAGAGAAGTCGAATAGACCCAGGCTTGGCCGCCGTCTATATTTTCTTGTAGGATCAATTTTGCGGTTTCCAACTTCTTGACTTGAGAAGCGGACATGCCGAGCTTGACTCCGCGGAACAGTTGCTCCATTTTGACTTGATTGAGTTTGGCTTTGGACGGCGTTTCGTATTTTACCCGAGCATCGCGATCGACATAATATCCACCGCCCAGCCCTAACATGCCCGGTTTAAACGTGTAAATGCGGTACGTTCCGCCGGCTTTTAACGTTTTTATGTAAACTTTCTTCTCTCCTTGCAACTTATAAAGCTCGGTATCTTTTAAAACGGTCAACTTGCCGATCTGTCCCTGCACCAATTCCATGCCGTTCCACCAAACTTTTGCTTGCGCATCGTGGGCGTGAAACGGCGACAGAAGGATTCCGGCGCTTAGTGCTGAGACGGCTAGAAATTTTTTCATGATCTTCATCAAGTATGCTCCTCTCTTAACAAAGATAGAAGAATAATATGATCCATTTTATCCTATCTTTCACTCTTTAGCCAAGTCTGTTGGAAATCTTGTTTGACGAAATATTGACCTTTGCACCGCCAAAGCACCCTCTTTTTCTTCGAAATCATTCTTTTTTCTCTTTTCTTTTGACGGAAAGACATCTATGATGAAAGAAAAAGAGAAAGGAAGGAGCGGGCGGAAGTGAGGAAATGGGTGCAGGCCGTGGCAATTGGAATGCTGTTGGCGGCGGCCGGATGGCTTTGGATGCCGAGTTCATCCATGGTCAAGGCGGGGGGATGCGGAGAACGTGTCGGCACGGAAAAAGTGTGGTGGGACGGCGTTGAACTGAAGCCCGGGCAAATCGGCCGGTTGACGGTCACAGCGCCGACAGAGCTATGGTTGTCGAACAAAGCTGTCAAGACGCTGCCAAGCGGCGCGGTGTACCGCGTGTACGCGCTGGGCGGCGGTTATTTTGATGTCGGCCGAGGATATGCGATCAAGAACGATGCCCGCGTCCGCTATGAAACGCCGTCAAAAGAGAAATTGGCCGCTGTTTTATGCGTGCAGCGAGTGAAGGCGAACATGGTCGATGTCACGATGAACGGGGTGGCGATCGGCGATCCGCGCGCGAAGGTCGAAGCGATGTACGGCAAGGCGAAGCGGAAGACGAAAAACGCCTACGGCCTATATTGGGAGGCGTATGATCAGGGCGGCTACCAAAACTTTTTGCTGGTGAGCTATGACCGTGATCGGGTGGCGGCGATGTACACGAATCAGCCGATTGTCCAAACGAAAAAAGGAACGGGCATCGGAACGGCGAAAACGGCGGTGGAAGCGCGCTACGGCCGGCCGCTCGCCTTCATCCAAAAAAAGGATGCCGTCTACAACATTCAAAATGACGAATACGGGATCTATCTTGTCAACGGCCGCTACGTCACCTTCTTTTATGACCGGTACAACAACAACCGGGTGGATGGCGTGCTTGTCGTCAATCGGGCGCTCGAGGATGAAAAGCCCGGGTTTTACGGAACGCCGACGGAGGAGCTGCGCACGGCCTATGAATATCAAATTTTTGATTTAGCAAACGCGGCGCGCCGCTTGCACGGGCTTCCGGCGCTCGCGTGGGATGCGAAGGCGGCGGCGGCCGCCCGTGAACATAGCGAAGATATGGCGGTCCATCACTACTTCTCTCATACGAACTTGCAAGGCCTGTCGCCGTTTGACCGCCTGAAGCGCCGTGGCATCGCGTATCGCGTGGCGGGAGAGAACATCGCCTACGGACAATACGATGCGATTTTTGTCCATGAAGCGTGGATGCACTCGCTCGGTCATCGGCAAAACCTTTTATATCCGGACTTTACCCGCCTCGGCGTTGGGGTGGCGTTCAATTCATTTCATCAACCCTACTACTCTCAAGAGTTTTATGCTCCGTGACCGCGGATGATCCTTTCGCTTCTCAAGAGCGTCCCAGCAGTGCTGGGACATTTTTTTGACCAGATAAATGGAAAAAGATCCCCCTTTTTGTAGAAGTTTGTCGTATAATAGAATCAGTGGCAACAAAATGATAGAAAGAGAGGAAAATAGGACTAGTGGGAAAAGCGAAGAACATCATCCGCATTGGGGTCGGGGCGGTGTTGGCCGCATGGACGGCGCTGCAGGCGGCAGAAGCGGATGCCGGAGCGAATGTCGTCTACTGGGAAGGCATGCGCCTTGTGCAGGGGCAGATTGGAAAATTGGAGATCGTGAAACCGATTAACCTATGGAAACGGGAAAACGGGGCGCTGACGTTTGTCCGCGTGTTGCAGCCTGGAGAACAGTACCGGGTGTATTCGTATGACGAGGCGTTTGGCGGCCAATACGGGGTTGGCGGTGGATATTACGTCACCAATATCAAAGGGCATGTTGTGTATAAAACGCCGTCAAAGGAGAAGCTGAAGCTTGTCAATCCTGGGCGGTACGGAGCGAAACAACTGGCGGTCGGCACGGTGGTAAAGGAGGTGTCGACGCGCATCGCCTCCGGGGTGGAAAAAGAGGAAATGGAAATCGTCGGAACGCGCGGCAAGCAGCATGTGTACAAGCTTGACATCGATACGTCGAATGAGAGGCTGGCCATTGAGACGGCGCTGTCCAATGATCAAGTGCTTGGCATTGAACCGGTGCTTGAGCAGGCAAAACGGTACGATGGCCGCGACGGAATCGTACTGGCGGCGGTGAACGGCGATTATTTCAAAGAGGATGGTTCGCCGACCGATTTGATGGTGCACCGGGGAGAGATCGTGATGACGAATACAACGCCGGCGGCGGAACGGACGATTTTTGGCATCAGCGCTGATGGGAAGCCGATGATTGGAAACCCAGATGTTCAAATTGGCGTTCGAATTGGAGAAGGAGGCTCATATCCCGTCGATGGCATCAACAAGCCGCGGCGCGCTCATCAGTTGATTTTGTACACCCCGTATTTCGCTGCTTCCACGAAAACGAACGCTCTTGGGACGGAAGTCGTGCTGACGAATGTACAAGGGGTGTTGAACGGGAATGGAACGGTCACCGGAACGGTGAAGAAAGTGGTAGTCGGTCAAGGCGATGAACCGCTCCAGCCTGGAGAGCTCGTGCTATCGGGCCATGGCCGGGCGAGCGACTATTTGCGGCAGGCGAAAGAAGGGGATGCGGTGGAAATTTCCCTTCAGTATGACCAGCCCGAATGGAGTGGGGTGAAAGAAGCGCTCGGCGGCCGATACCGGTTGGTGGCGGATGGAAAAGTGCAGCCGTTTTCGATTGAAGGAGTCCATCCGCGTACAGCCGTCGGCATTGACAAGAACGGAAATGTCATGCTCGTCGTTGTCGATGGCCGCCAGCCTGCCCATAGCCAAGGAATGACATTGAATGAGCTGGCCAAGCTGATGTATGAGCTTGGCGCCGTCGATGCGATGACGCTCGATGGCGGCGGTTCTTCGACCTTTGTCGTCCGCCAGCCAAACGGGCAGCTCAAAGTCGAAAACAAACCGTCTGATGGATTTGCGCGTCCGGTGGCGAATGCGCTTCTTGTTGTGTACAAAGAGACGCAAGAGAACGGGGAAAGCGAAGAAGTGCTTGATGACTTTGAAACGGAGTCGAAGTGGAATGCATCGGGCGTCAACTATGTGGGGGCTGCGGTCGAGCGGACGACAGAAAAGGTGAGAGAAGGAAAGCAGGCGCTGAAAATTTCATATGATTTTCGCGGGATGCCAGGGACATCCGGCGTCTATGCTAGTCGGGAGGAAGCGATTTGGATTTCGAAACGGCCGCAAGCGATTGGCATGTGGGTGTATGGAGACGGAAGCGGCCATTGGCTGCGCGCCCAGCTGCGGGATGGAAGCGGGCGCCGCATCTGGATCGATTTTGCCCGCCATGTCAATTGGACCGGTTGGAAATATGTGCAAGCCGCTGTGCCTAGCGATGTCGCGCTTCCGCTCATGCTGGAGATGCCGGTGCGTTATATGGAAACGGATATCGGACGGAAAAACGCCGGAGCGATTTACATCGACGGCCTTCGCGCCATCTTCCGCTGATGGGCGCGCCTCCCCTGCTTGCCTAGAAGGATGGTGAATGAACAAGGGATGTTGCTCATCGATAGGGGTTCCGAAATCGAGAAAGTCCTTGCATGCTGTTCTTCTGGGCATTTGCATTTCTCTGAAAAGTATTGTATATATGTGGATAGGCAAACCGCAAGGGAGGCAAAAGCTTGACGATGGACGAACAAACGTTGTTGGAGCAGTTGCGGAAAAACCCGCCGAAGCTGGTCGGAGGATATAAAAAACAAGGATGGGCGATCAAAGTGTTGGAGCGAATCGCCAATCCGGATGTGGAAGAGGAAGGAGGCGGCCGGGTGACGGCCAAAGCAGTGCTGTGGGCGCAAGACGGCACGTATTATCCGGCTTTTTTAACGATTGACCTCCATCAACAAGGGAGAGTTGTTGGCGTCTATTTCATCGCCGAAAACAAGGAACAGTTCGATTTGATTCCGTTCGAATGGGCGAAAGAGTTTCTTGGAAAGCCAGAACAGGCCATCATTCCGTTTCGCTACCGGACGCTAAGCAAAATCGACGGGGATCAGCAGCAAACGAACTGGCCGCACTTTCGTTGATCAAGGCTGGCTCTGACAGTCAAAAAGGTGGCTGAAGAGTCAGCCTTATTTATGCTTGGAAGGGCTTACGTTGGATTTTTTTTCAGGGCATATTGTCATTTTGCCTCTTTTCCAGTAAAATTGAAATACATGTTTACTATTTTTGTAGATAGCAGGTGAAAGCGTGAGGAGAAAACGGAGAAAAGCATTTTCCATCATCGGATGGCTGGCGGTGTTTTGGCTATCTTTTTCACTGTTGGCCGTTCAGACGGAAGCGGCCTCGTTCCCGAATGTGGAGCGGCTTGAACAGCATGCCGCCCAGCTTGAGCGGGCGATGAAAGCCAATCAATGGTCCAAGCCGTACCGTCTCTTCAACCAAGTCAAACGCGATTATGAGGCGGCAAAAAAAGAAGTGGCGCGCGTGCGTCCACAAACGGCAAGGGCGCAGTTGGAAAAACGGATCGCGGCCGGAGAACAGACGATGAAAAAGGCTTCCGCCTATATCAGCGCCGTCGAAAGCGGGGAGCGATTGCGCGCCTTGACGGCCAACGTCGACCGGGCGCTGCGGACGGGGGATGTGGATGTTGTGTACGATTCCTACGGTCCGCTGGAATATCAAATTCGCAAAACAGCGATTCTCATCGGCCGCGTTCCGGGAGCGTCGCTGCGCGAAAAGATGGAAGGATGGTTTCAACGCCCGGCTTTGGCTGTCAAGCAGCGCGCGTATGATCCCATCAATATTATGAAAGCCATGGACAAGTTGCTTGATGCGTATGATGAAGGGGATATCGCGCGGGCGGAGCGGTTGCTGTCGCTTTGCGACCGGTGGCTGCCAAACGTGGTGGATGCGGCGACGCGCAAGCAGCTGGCGGTGTATATCGATGATTTTAAAGCGCCGGTTGTCTTAGATGTCGATATCGAATAAACTGGCGCATGTCGGGAGAGGAGAGACGGATATGAAGGTGATTCAGCGATGGGCGGCGGCTCTTCTATTGCTTGCGGCCTCATTTTCGGTTTGGAGTCCGCCGGCGGAGGCGGCGACGGCTCCGGCGTCAACGAAGGTGCTCGAAGAAGTGCGGAAAATTGTCCGCCAGTATTATGTGGAACCAGTGAGCGATCAAGTGCTGAAGGCGAGCACCCCGCAAGATATTGTCAAACAGCTTGACCCGTATTCTGCCTATATGACAAAGGAAGAATACGAGGAATTTTTGAAGTGGATTGATATGGAGTCTGTCGGCATCGGCGTGATGATTGAGGAAGATGAGAACGGCGTCCACATCATGTCTGTCTTGGACAATGGGCCAGCCGCCCGCGCCGGACTGCAGCCGGGCGATGTGATTCAGGCTGTTGACGGGCAGCCGGTAACGAATGAGACAATGGAAAAAGTATTGAGCTTGATCGCAGGGGAAGAAGGAACGACGGTGGCCGTAACCGTTTGGCGGCCGTCGACCGAGGAAACCGTCAGCGTCACCATCAAGCAGGAAAAAATCGACTGGCCGAACGTGGAGTTCAAACGGCTGGCAGGGAATATCGGCTATATTCAGCTATATAGTTTTGATGAGACAGCGCCTGCTGAGATCGAACGCGCCATTCGCTCGTTAAGCGGGGTGAAAGGGTGGATTTTTGACCTCCGCGACAATCCGGGGGGATATGTGGAAACGGCGCAGCAAATCGCCGGCTTTTTCCCGAATGTGAAACAGGCGTTTCAGTTGCGCGACCGTTCGAATCACCCAGAAGTGTATGCCGCTGTCAAACAGCCGGTGCAAATGGCGGGTCCGATCCGGCTGCTTGTCAACGCGTCGAGCGCGAGCGCGTCGGAAATGTTGGCGGCGGCGGTGAAGGAGCAAAAGGCGGCCGTTTTGTATGGGCAACGGACGTTTGGCAAAGGATCGATGCAGGAAATGTTTGAGCTGTCGGACGGCAGCATGTTGAAGTTGACCGTCGCCCACTTTTTCTCGCCAAAAGGGACGCCGATTCATCATGTTGGGGTGAAGCCGGATGTGCCGACGGTTGTTGGGAAAGAGCTGTATGCCGCTCACCGCGATTTGCTGATTGGCCAGCTGAAAGGGTATCAGTCGCTCGGCAAGCTGCGCAATGCGCCGGTCGATAAGACGTTTGTCGTCCGCTTCTCTCGTCCGCTCGCCAATACCGCGGTAAGCGGAGTAAAATTGTATCAATTAGGCGGACGGGAAGCGGCGGTGACGGCGCAAATCCGCCGGGGGACGGAGCTTTTGATCAAACCGGCAGCGAAGCTGGCCAAAGGGCAGAGCTATTTATTGGTCATTCCGCCGGTGTTGAAAAGCAAAGACGGCGTGGCGATGAAAAAAGGTGCTTACATGGAGATTCAAACCGCTGCTTCTACGAAATAAGGCCCTCCCGTCGAGATGGGTTGGATAGCCGTCGTTCTTGATGATGCAATGTTCGGCTGTTGCGTCTAAGGCTCAACGGACAACGGGAGCGCGGTCGTTTTGAACGGAACGATGCAAAGAAAGCTGGCCTCCATCGGTCGTTTGGCGACCATGGGGGCCAGCTTTTTGCCGGTTACTCCTCGCTTGATTGCGTTTCTTGCTTTTCGCTCTGTGCCGGGGAGGATGGGATCGTCACCTTCCAGGACGTCCAATCCGGTTCTGCTTTGCGCAGCAATTCCGGTGGGAAGAGGAACGTCCATGGTTTGCTGGTGTGGGCTTTCACTTCCAGATGGCACGGAAATAATCCGCGGGCGACGATATCGCCAGCATAATCCCGCACTTCAAGCGGGATTTGTTCAAAATGGATATGTTTGTCGCTGCCGTTGCGAATGAGCAACGTGACGCCTAGTTCACCGGAAGGCAGCTGTTTCGCTTCAATGCCCATGAAGTTCACCTCTCCGGGAGCGGGAGGCGGAACCGAGTCAACGAGGGCTTGCAGCTGTTGGCGCTGCTTGGCCGACAGCGTCTGCTCCCAGCTTTCCTCTAGATCGAGCCGATGCCGCGGTGTCAGTTCAAAGGCGATCTTCCATCCATCTTGAGGCAACTGATCGACGAGCTTGTCCTCGGCGGCGAACAAAAACCGCCACGGGCGGGCCGTCATTGGCGGCAGTTCGCCGAAAGCGCTCATATCAAACTCTTTGCGGGCAATCGCCGTGCCATCCTCGTCAAGCAGCAACAGGCGGATTCGTTCAAAGCGAACCGGCTTCGGCAGCGTGTTGCGCAAAATGGCGACAGCGACAAACCCATCGTTGTATTCGACCAGCTTGACGCCGGAAATGGAAATTTGGTTTGGCTGAAGCGGCGGCAGCTGTTCGTGGTAAAAGCGATAGACGTACGTTTCTTCCGGAGACAGCTGCCAGTCCGGATGAAACGACAGCGTCGTTTTCGTTCCGACCTCCGGCTGTTTGACATGTTGCGCCGGCAGCTCGGCTTCCGGTTGCGTGCGTTGTTTTCGTCGGAAAATCATAGGGAACCTCCCTCTAGAAATGTTGATTTATCAAGGCTTTTCGGCCCCTCAGGGGTGTCCAAAAAATATTTTTCGACAAAATCTCTTACATCCTTTTTCAGTTTTGTGGATATCTTACAGACCTAGGGTGCGCTTCGCGGCCACGGCTGGTTATATTTTCCTGCCGTGGGGGAAGCGTATTCGATGCACCCTTTGGATCTCCGCGTCGCTGATGAGGACGAACCCTCCCATGTCTCCGGGCGTCTTCGCGCCAACATTCCCTCGTTCGGTCTCGTCATCAGGCGGAGGCCGGCCAAGCTCCTTTGGGGACTCAAGGTCGAATGGATAAAATCACGCCAGCTTCTCCGGTGTCATCTCGTTGTCCAACGATTCTTCCGTTCGCAGGGGGAGGCCTTAGGCCGCCCGTTGCACCTGGGACAAGACGTCCTGTTTCATTCGCTCCGCGTCAAAGGCTTGTTTCTTCGTACAAATCGCAAACAGCACATTCAACAGCTTCCGGCATAATGCGACGATGGACTGCTTTCCGGTCAGCGGGTTGACGGGGCGGGTCGTGTAATATTCATGCAGCTCGCGAAACGCCTCGTTGTGCCGGATCAGCGGAATCACCGCCCGAAACAGCACCGAGCGCAACCGTTTCCGTCCCCGTTTGGAGATGTGCTTTTGCCCTTTGCGCTGGCCGGAGGAGTTCTCCTTGAGCGTCAGGCCCGCCAACTTCACCAATTGACGCGGGTCCCGATAGTGGGCGAAGCTGCCGATCTCCGCCAGAAGATCGATAATCGTGGCGTCTCCCAACCCGTCGACCGTTTTCAGCCATTGATACTCCATCGTCGTTTGAACCAATGCCTTCAACTCGGCGTCCAACGCGGCGATCTCAGCCTCCAATTGGCGGTATCGGCGGACGAGCGCGGCGATCTCAAACCGGGCCATCGTCGTCCCTTCCGTCACCCCAATCGAGTCCTTCGCGGTGTTGATCAACGCCTGAATTTTGGCCTTCTGCGGGCATTTCATCCCTTCGCTTTGCCGGTACACCTCGATGAGCTCCTCGGCGGTCCGGCCGGCCATATCAGCCGGAAGCGGCGTCCACTCCAGCACCGAAAGCGCCGTTTTCCCCAGGTCGCGAAACACCGTCCAAAACTCCGGAAAATATCGGTCGGTCCAGCGGACGATCGCGTTTTTCACCGCCGTCTGTTCCTTGCGGAGCTTCTCTTTGAGCGTGCTTCCCACGCGCAAATCGGCTTCGATCTCGTGCAGCAGCCGGGGGACGAGGAATCGTCCGTCTTTTGCCAGTCTGGCAATGACCAGGGCGTCTTTGGCGTCGTGTTTCGTCGGCAGGTTGTCATCRAGTTCTTTCGACCGGCACACATGCGCCGGGTTGACCATGACCAACGGGATCCCGTGCTCCTCGAGGAAGTAGGCCAGGTTCAACCAGTAGTGCCCGGTCGGCTCCACSGCGACGATCACCTCTGACTTCCCRAACGCTTGCATCGCCYCCTGAATCGCTTTATACAGCTGCTGAAACCCCTCTTTCGACTGGAAGATCGGGAACGACTTGCGAAGCACGCGCCCCCGGTCATCCACGAAGCAGGCGTAGTGGGTTCGTTTCGCGATATCGATGCCCACGACAAGCGTTTGTTCCGTAACTTGATCAATTTTATAGTTTTGTGTACAATTCATCTGAAGTCCTCCTTGGCATGATGGTAGGTATTGTTTGACACCCCTGCATCATACCAAGAGGGCTTTTTTTGATCAAGTCCCCGGAAAAGCTCCTAACGGGAATGCTCCTTTATGCTGTTAGTTTCCGAATGACATCTAATAAAACATTCGTGCCTGTTTCAATATCTTCCACAGACACAAACTCGTCCGGATGATGGCTCAGTCCATCTTTACATCGTACAAAAATCATGCCCACATCGGTAATGGAAGCTAACGCCATCGCATCATGCCCAGCCCCGCTGACAAGCTTAACCGGAGCCATTCCGTGCTCTTTTAAGACATCGGTAATCACATTTGTGAGATGACCCGAACATAATACAGCCGGAGAATCCATCACTTCCGTAAATCGGCAAACGAGTCCCCGTCGTTGGGCAATATTTTCACATTTCCTTACGAATTCATTGATCGCACTCTTCCGCAATTCATCATCAATGGAACGAATATCAACCGTCCCTTCCACCGCTCCAGGAATGACATTGCTTACGCCCGGAAACACAGATAATTTCCCTACTGTCATCATCAGCTGATCACATTGGCTCGCCATTTGTTCGGCTGCCAGTATGACTTCCGCCGCTCCGGCAAGCGCATCTTTCCGCCATTGAATAGGAACCGTACCCGCATGTCCTGATTTTCCTTCGATCCGAAACGTATACCTCGACTGTCCAGCGATGCCAGACACCGCTCCGCACGCTTGGCCGATTTGCTCGAGCACCGGCCCTTGTTCAATGTGTAGTTCAATATAGCCACGAATGGTGCGAGGATCCCGGACAGCGGCGCGATAGTGATGCGGATTCATCCCGAGCTGTTCCATCGCTTCCGCTAGCGTCGTTCCCTGGTCATCTTTGGCCAACAGTTCTTCCGGACGAAGATGGCCTGTCATCGCCCGGCTTCCAAGCAGTGTCGTATGAAATCTTGCTCCTTCCTCATCCGAAAAACCGACGACTTCAATAGAGCAGTTGGGCCGTATGCCATGCCAATGCAGTGTATGAACAGCCTCAATCGCCGCTACGACCCCAAGAATGCCGTCATATTTTCCGCCTTCAACAACTGAATCGAGATGCGATCCGACAAGCAAAATCGGCGCATCGCGATCTTTCCCTTCGTATCGGCCGATCAGATTGTTCATTCCATCTTTTCTAACATCCATTCCTGCCTCTTTCATCCATTGAGCGACCAATTGATTAGCCCGTTCGCTTTCTTCGGAAAATGAAAGGCGTGTCACTCCTACTTTTGTTGCACTGCACCGGGCCAACTCCTCAATTCTCTGTACAATTCGGCTAGGATCGACTTGCAGATTAGGCATCGTCATTTGCTGTACACCTCTGCTTAAAAACATGAATTGTCATAAAAGATCGCAAGACTTGTAATATAGATTTTATTTTATCTTGCCATTGAAAGATATTCATTGGTAAAATCGCTATAAATTCAACACTTTTTTATACAACTTGACTAAAAAGGAGCGCGAACGCTAATGAAAATTTCTGATTTATTCCGCTCAGTCCCTGCCTTCCAGTCAGCTCGATTAGTAGCCGGACAAAAAGGAAAAGACCGCGAAGTATATAGCATGAACATGATGGACGCCCCCGATATTGCTGATTACTTAAAACCAAACGAGCTGCTTGTCACAACCGCCTACCACTTAAAGGATAAACCGAACGATTTGCTCGAATTAGTCCAAAGCATGGTCAATCGACAATGCGCAGGACTTGCTATCAAAACAAAACGCTTTTTACATGAAATTCCGCATGAGGTGCTTGCTTTTGCGAATAAAATGGAATTCCCTCTTATCGAACTGCCTATTCATATCGCCTTAGGCGACGTCGTTACGCAAACATTAAGCCGTATTCTTGATAAACGAACAAACGAGCTGTTGCAAGCGATTGAAACCCATCAAAAGTTTACCGAGCATATTATGAGCGGAAAAGGCATTTCTTCTTTATTAAAAAACTTATCGTCTATTATTCGCCATCCTGTTCTATTGTTAGATAAATACCTTCGCGTCATCAGTTCATCGCATCCTGATTTCCATCTTCTTGTGGATTTAACAGATCTGCATAAAAACGGATATCGCCTGTTTTTGCAAAAAACACCCTATTCTTGTTTTTCGCTATTAGGCAATAAAAAAACTTTTTCTGCTTTCCCAATTTATACTCACGAAGAGAAAAGCGGTTGCTTAATCATCGTAGGAACAATTCCTTTTTCAAAACCATCGCTTGTTTTAACGGTTGAACAAGCAACCAACGTTATCGCTTTTGAGTTCATGAAAGAAAAAGCATTGAAGCAGTACGGAAAAAGAGTGCGCAATGAATTTTTTAACAACATCATAGAGGGGGCTTTCCACTCGCAAGAAGAAATCGTGATAAAAGCCAAAGAATTCCAAATTGAAAATGAACAGCCATATGTTTGTGTCGTTGGCAAGCTCGATGAGAACCTAGCATCGTTGAGTTTCATCCAATCACAGAAGGAAATAGATATGATTTTTGAATGGATCGAAGACGAAACGAAGGTTTGTTTTCCATCTGTTCATCATTTTGTGAAAGGAACGACATGCGTTTCCTTATTTCCGATCTCCCAATCGTGGAACGAGTTCCACACAACCGTTTTTCCATTTTTGAAAGAATTGCAGTACAAAATTAAGAACACATACAATCGAACCATTTCGTTTGGTGTTAGCAACTTATGCACACAATTTTTAGACGTGCAAAAAGGGTTTAAAGAAGCATTAGAAGCGTTGCAAATCGGCCAATTAGCAAACCATCACCAGTTCATCCAAATTTATCGCCGAAAAGACATTTCCGAACTATTGCAAATGATTCCTCCGGATTATTTAAAAACCTTCTATTATGAAACATTTCAAAAGTTGGCTCTTTCTTCAACAAATGAACGGGATATGTTGTTACAAACGTTATTCGTGTTTTTAGAAAACCATGGACAAATTTCAGAAACTGCGAAAAAACTATATGTTCACCGGAATACAGTCATTTATCGACTGGAAAAATGCGAAGAACTGATCCAGAAAGATTTGAAAGATCCTGAGACGACATTCCGCCTCCGCCTAGCTTTTCGGATCAAACACCTGCTTCACCTGTAAATGAATCTCTCCCGCCTGCACTCTATTCGAAGGCGGGAGCTCTCTCGGGGATAGTGTTAAATTATCATTGTTATATTTTTTGACAAATACCGATATTGGTTTAATAACAACAGATAAACCCGTGGTGCTAGTTGAGCGTCAGCGCTCAACCAGCCCTAGTGTGACCAAGGAATAAGCCAACAAGATGCCATCGAGTGCCACTTCAAACCCGGCCATGGAATTCGCTCGAATGTCGGTGATCCGGTATTGGTCTACGAGAATCGAAAACACCGTCTCGATGACTTTGCGTTTTTTCCTGATCCATTCTTCCCATGCCTTGGATGGGCCGTGCTTTTGATTGTGTCGAGACGGTGTCCAGAACGCGGCTTGGTGTTCTTCGTACAGCTTTTCTCGAAGAGCGTGGCTGATGTACCCTTTGTCCCCAAAGTTGTAGGGATGAGGGATTTGAGTCATCACCGTTTCAGCGGCTTTGACGTCGTGGCAGGACGCTTCCGTCACGACAGGCCAGCCCTTGATTGGTCACTTGAAGATGCAGCTTGAAACCGTAGTACCATTGCTTTTTGGAAGCACAATACCCCATATCTGCGATCCCTCGAAATCGCTTGACGCGCTGCATTCTTRCGGGATGGCACAACGGAAGAGGCAAGCTGTCGACGACCGCATAAGCATGGTGTTGGCCACGTTTCGCCAGCTCATGACGGATCCATTTGATGGCGAAACCAAGCGCCCGGCAGCGGCGGTTGTATCGGGAGCGTTCAAGAAACGAGCCGTTTGTGAACAAATTTCCCGTGACAAAACGATGCCASGCYCGTTCRGAAGTAAAACCGAGCAACTTTCCTAAAAGATGAATCGCGATGACCACGGCGTCTTCCTGTTTGACCAAATGGCGGTTGCGACGCTGTAGGTACATCTGAATCGATGACAGTTGAGCAGAAACAAAAACGAAAATGGCGGCATATTGCTTTTGAATCTTTGCTTGATCTGTAGTAAAATGAAAGTGCTCTTGCATGGGGATTCTCCTTTCGAATGGCAGGTCGCACTTTCATTCTACAGGAGATCCGCCAGCAAGGGCTATTTTTATGCTTGCCCAAGTTTATCTAGCACCACGGGTTAAAATGATTTATACAAAGACACTTTCATTCTATCGTACACAACATCAAGTTTCAAAAACAATCTGTTTCCATTTTTTCAGGAAAACTGCTTGCAAGATTTTCAGTTTCTCATAATATTAACGATAAAATATGGAGAAAGTGTGAATTTCACCATTTTTGCACATCGATCTGTTACTATAAAAACACACACGTGTTATAAAGGAGTTGAGAATGGCTTGTTAGCGTTTATCCTTTTTTTGACTTTTCTCATCGTTTCCCTTTGTTTTGTTCTCTTGAGAAGACCTCTGAACGGGAGGATGAATCAACGGTCGCTCGGATTGTATATTTCGTGTTTCTTGCTATTGGCCGCCTCATTATCCTATTATGCAAGTTCGGCCCAGATAGGCGATGCCATCAAAGCCTTCATACAGAACAGAAACAGCAGAGAAACCGACCCGTCCCCGAGCAATCAAGCAAAGGAGGCGAATCGATCAGCTGCCGCTTCAAAGAAACAATCGCTAAAGACATCCGTCCTGATTGACGCTCCCCTTTTGTCTCAGCTTCCGGAACTGCCAAGAGGATGCGAAGTAACCAGCTTGGCCATGCTCTTGAATCATGCGGGCATTCGCGTCGATAAGATGACGTTGGCGAAACAAATCAAGAAAAACCCTACTCCCTATCAAGTGCGGAATGGCCAAGTGTTTTACGGACACCCAAATGAAGGGTTTGTCGGCGATATGTATACGTTATCGAAGCCTGGATACGGCGTGTACCATAAGCCGATCAAGCAGTTGGCTGAGCGGTACTTGCCTAACCAAATCATCGACTTAACAGGGCAATCGTTTGAGAACATCTATACATACTTGGCCAAAGGCACACCGGTTTGGGTGATCACCAACACCACCTTTCGTCCTCTTCCTCCCTCTGCCTTTCGGGAATGGCAAACCCCGCAAGGCCCGATCAAAATCACGTACCGGGAACACGCGGTGCTCATTACGGGATACGATGAGCAGTACATTTATTTCAATGATCCATTGACCGCTGTCAAAAACCAAAAAGCGCCGAAACAAGACTTTATCGACGCTTGGGTTCAAATGGGACGGCAGGCGATTACCTACCACCGTTAGACATCGGTGAATCCGAATCGCTTGCCTTTTTTTACATTTCAGTTGAACGATTTTCTCCATACATTTTGCACATCTATTTTTTATCATATCATTGCATCTCCCACTACAAGCTTAAGGAGGGAAAACGACATGAAAAAATGGCTGCTTGGCGCCATTTTCGCAGGAGTAGCAGCGATTGGCGCAGCTTGCTCAAATCCATCTTCCATGCAGGGACACGACATGTCCGGCATGAATATGGAAAAAGAAAATACTTCCGCTGAAACGAGCAAGCAGCAATTGCCTTTAGCAACCAATACAGAAGTATTATCCGGGAAAGAAATTCACCTTACTGCGAAGGAAGCGTTATTACCCATTAATGGTCAAATCAAACTCCCGGTCTACACGTACAATGGATCGGTACCCGGTGCGCAAATCCGCGTAAAGCAAGGGGATAATGTGAAAATTGTTTTAAAAAATGAATTGCCAGAACCGATCACGATTCACTGGCACGGCTACCCTGTTCCAAATAACCAAGATGGAGTACCGGGTGTCACGATGGACGCCATTAAACCGGGTGAAACGTTTACGTATGAATTTACAGCAACCGTGCCGGGAACGTATTTTTATCATTCCCATCAAAAAAGCGCCGAGCAAGTGGACAAGGGATTATACGGTACATTAATCGTAGAACCGAAAAATGAAGAAAAAGTAGATCGAGATTATACACTTGTGTTAGATGAATGGATGAGCAATCCGGATGAAGGAAATATGGATATGAGTGGAATGGATCATAGTAATATGAATAATGGAAATAGCTCTGATAATCAACAAATGGATATGAGCAGCATGGGCCATGATATGAATATGTATGATATTTTCACGATTAACGGAAAAAGCGGGGCTGCTGTCCAACCGTTAAAAGTGAAAAAAGGCGAAAAAGTGCGGCTTCGTCTGATCAATGCAGGGTACATGTCCCACAAGCTTCATTTGCATGGACATGAGTTTAAAATTGTCGCAACGGACGGCCAACCGTTAAAGAACCCGCAACCAATCAAAGATGAACTGTTGAATATCGCTCCGGGTGAGCGCTACGACATTGAGTTTATCGCCAATAACCCGGGTGAATGGCTGCTGGAATGCCACGGCAATATGAAAGGCACCGATGGCATGAAAGTGAAAATTCAATACGAAGGACAAGCAAACAATACGGACAAAGCAAATGCAAAAGAAAACCTCCCTGTCGCGGATATGACAACATATGGAAAATATGAAACAGGTCCATTTACGTTAGACCAAAAATATGATGTAGAGTATACAATGGATTTAGGAACGGCCATGGGCAAAAATGGCATGATTTTCACGATTAATGGGAAAACGTATCCTGACACAGCGCCTATTCATGTGAAGACAGGAGATTTCGTAAAAGTAAAAATCGTGAACAACTCGCCGATGGATGTACATCCGATGCATTTACACGGCCATTTCTTCCAAGTGTTAAGCAAAAACGGCAAGCCGGTCACAGGCTCTCCATTGATAAAGGATTCCTTAAATGTAAACCCTGGTGAAGAATATGTCGTCGCGTTTAAAGCGGATAATCCGGGAAATTGGATGTTCCATTGCCATGACTTGCACCATGCTTCAGCGGGAATGGTGACAGAAGTCAAATATACCGACTACAAATCGGACTATACTCCAGATCCGAATGACACAACCAATAAAGGTGAATAAAAAAGCTGAAGGGGCTGACCCAAAACACAAATGCGTTTTGGGTCAGTCCCTCTTTTTTTCCGCGCCTGTTATTTTCATTACAACATCCCGCTTTCCCGATATTCTTCAAGAAGAGAAAAAACTTTCCCCAGCCGAGACCCGCTACGTTCTAGATAAAAAAGTGCCCCGTCATCACTTCGGGGCACCTTCCGTATGTTATTTCACATCATATCCTTGCTCTTCAATCGCTTCTTTCAGTTTTTCTACGCTGACCTTTGTTTCATCATACTCCACATCAACCGTACCTTCTTGCAAATGCACCTCTACACGGCTGACGCCATCCAACGCTTGAAGGGCATTGGTCACTGCCGCTTTGCAATGTCCGCATGTCATTCCTTGTACTTGTAATGTAATCGTCATCATCCATTCCTCCTTAAATGTTTATAGTTTCACGCGTTTCAAACGAAGCGCGTTGGTAACAACCGACACCGAGCTGAACGCCATCGCTGCCCCCGCGATCCATGGTTCTAATAATCCGAAAGCGGCGACCGGAATGCCAATCGTATTATAAAACAACGCCCAGAACAGATTTTGCCGAATGTTTTTCATCGTTTGGCGGCTCAACTCAATGGCTTTCGGGATATGGCGTAAATCGCCGCCGACCAAGGTCACGTCCGCGGTCTCGATGGCGACATCAGCTCCCGTGCCAATCGCCATCCCAATATCCGCTTTCGCAAGAGCTGGAGCGTCATTAATGCCATCACCGACCATCGCCACACGTTTTCCTTGCTTTTGCAATTCCTCGACGATGTTCGCTTTGTCTTCCGGGAGCACCTCGGCGTACACATGCTCAATGCCGACTTCATTGGCGATCGCTTCCGCTGTCCGTTGATTGTCCCCTGTTGCCATATAGACATCGATGCCCATTTGTTTTAATGTTTGAATGGCTTCTTTGGAGCTTTCTTTTACCGTATCCGCGACCGCAATGATGCCGGCAAGCTGTCCATCGATGGCAACGAGCATCACTGTTTTCCCTTGTTTTTCAAGCTCTACCATTTTATCTTCATGCACAGCAATCGCTACAGAGCGTTCCTTCATCAATTTTCGCGTCCCAATAAGGATGCTTTTTCCGTCAATGACCGCTTCAATTCCGTGGCCGGTAATGGCGGAGAAGTGCTCCAATGGCTTCAGCGAAATCGCTTGTTTCTTCCCGTATTCCACAATCGCATGAGCCAGCGGATGCTCCGAAGCGCTCTCGGCGGAAACCGCATAATCGAGCATGTCCTCGCGGAAGGCCAGCACATCGGTGACTTCCGGTTTTCCTTTTGTCACGGTTCCTGTTTTATCGAGTAATACGGCATTGATTTTATGCGTTCCCTCTAGGTACTCACCTCCTTTAAAGAGAATTCCTTGTTCTGCCCCTTTTCCTGTACCGACCATAATCGATGTCGGTGTGGCCAAACCGAGCGCACAAGGGCACGCGATGACAAGAACGGCGATGGCCGCCTCAAGCGCTTTGGCCAAATCACCCGGCGCAACGAAGAAGTACCAGATTAGAAAGGAAACAACCGCAATTCCGACAACAATCGGTACGAAAATACCGGAAATGACATCGGCCATCCGCTGAATCGGGGCTTTCGAACCTTGTGCCTCTTCGACGATTTTAATGATATTGGCAAGTGCTGTATCTTTTCCTACTTTTTCTGCGCGAATGGTCAGTACGCCATTCGTATTCATCGTCGCCCCGATCACATAGTCGCCTTCCTTCTTATCAACCGGAATCGATTCACCGGTAATCATCGATTCGTCTACGGAGGATGCTCCGGCGATGACCGTACCGTCCACCGGGATTTTTTCTCCTGGCTTGACAAGGATCGTATCGCCAATCACCACTTCCTCGAGCGGAACTTTTCTTTCTTCCCCATGACGGATGACAGTCGCTTCCTTTGCCTGCAAGCTAAGGAGCTTTGAAATCGCTTCCGTTGTCCGCCCTTTCGCAAGAGCCTCAACGTATTTTCCGACAAGCACAAGCGTAATCAAGACGGCGCTTGTTTCAAAATACAGTCTCGGCATATAGTCAGGATTCCCAAGCGTCCGAAAAGCTTCGTACAAGCTGTAAACGTACGCAGCCGATGTTCCAAGCGCCACGAGGACGTCCATGTTCGCGCTCTTGTTTCGCAACGCCCGGTACGCCCCGACATAGAAAGGACCGCCGATGTAGAACTGAACCGGTGTAGCGAAAAGAAGCTGGAACCACGGATTCATCAAGAGCTTCGGCATCGGCAAGCCCATATCAAACGGCATATGAGCCAGCATCGTATAAAGCAGCGGCAACGATAAGATGATGGAAATGGCAAGTTGCCGTTGTTTTTGTTTCAACCGCTCTTCTTTCCGGCCAGCATCGTCTTGTTCTTCGTTTCGAATTTGCCCCTTATACCCAAGCTTTTTGATTTTCTCTAAAATGTCTTCGACAGATGCAACACCCTCCTTGTATTCGACCACCGCGCTGTTTGTCGCCAAGTTGACAGCAGCGCTTGTCACACCTTCCATCCGATTTAACCCTTTTTCAATCCGCGTCGCACAGGCCGCACATGTCATTCCTTCAATATCAAGCGTCACTTTTTCTGTCGCAACGCCATACCCCAAATTCTCAATTTTCGTTTCGATATCGGCGATCGTTTGCTTCGATGGATCGTATTGAATCGTGGCTTTTTCCATGGCCAAATTGACATGGGCTTTGACGCCTTCCATCTTATTCAATACTTTCTCAATCCGATTGGCGCACGCGGCGCATGTCATGCCGGTCACCTTCAGCGTCACGGTTTTCGGCTCTCCCATTTCCCTTTCCCTCCCTTACTTCGAAAATTGTTTCATCACATCCATCAATTCGCGAATCGATTCGTCTCCGCTCCCTTCACGGATCGCTTTCGCCACGCAATGGCTCACGTGGCGTTCAAGCAGCTGCAGCCCGACTTGGTTCAACGCCGCTCTGATCGCGGAAATTTGCACTAAAATATCGATGCAATAACGATTGTCCTCCACCATTTTTTGTACACCGCGCACTTGTCCTTCGATGCGCTTCAAGCGCTTGATAATGCGTTCGATTTCCTGTTCTGTTCGTGGAACCATTTTTTTATCCACATGATGATCTTCATAATGGTTCATCAAACATCACCTCTTTTCATTACATTATACCGGTAATGGGTATAAAATGCAACAGAGATCCCCTCTACAAATCATGTTCACCACAAAACCGTAATCAATACCTGCGCAGGAAAAAGCCCGCTTTCCACAAAAAATTCACAATTTTAATTGGCATAGGATTCGCTGCGGGCTGGACTCCCTGCACAGGTCCAATTCATGATAAGAGACAGCTTTAGGCTGTGCCTAACCGAAATTCATCTCCCGCTTTCACTTCGTTTCGAAGTGGGAGACTTAGAGAAACTTTGACAAACGGGCTTGCGATTCTGATCCAACGCCGTTGATTTGCCCGCAACGCCCCGTTTTTCACCGGGCTTTTAGGTTGAGTCTACCGACATGATAGTGGCAAATGGGGGAGGTTGCTGTGATTAATTTCACAATAGCAATAAAATATCTTCAAATCGTTACAGTTTATTGAAATCCATACATTCTGCAAATTTATCCGATAAAGTGTGAACTACCCCCACTTAATTTTCTAGCGAAAATTTGAAGTGGGGGCTTCCAAAGAAGTTTGACTGCTTCAAGCAATCCTTATTCTTTGAGGCGTGTCCACTTCGCCGCTAGAGCATAAGACACTCAGGTCTACAGCTTTACTTTTCTTTAAGATGTTTAATGCGCCATTGACATCAGCATTCATTAGTTTGCCAGACTTTGTTCGATACAAACCTCGCTTAATACGTTTGCCGCTGAACTTATATTCTTTTGGATTGTCGGCATTATATTCAGGAATCTCATCGCCGTCAAAAAAGCTGGCTTGAGACGTATAGGATTCTTCCTGTTTCAAGAATTCAATGCCGTAAAATTCACAAAGATATTCTAGTTTTTCTTTTATGTTACCGAGAGGAATATTGACAAAGTTTTGATTTGTCTTTTTTCCTAGATTAATATTGCGTTGCCATGTTTCCGCATAGCCAATGACAAGTTTGCCAATTTGATTTTCAATACAGTAGTTAATGATGTAACGGCAAGTCTTGTTGATATAATCATTCACTTTATTATTGCGATTCATAGCAAGCAAAGCCTGTTTACGAGTGGTGCCTTTGATTTTTTGCTTATCTTTTATGCTTTGAAGTCTGGCATTTTCTTTGTTAAACCATTGATTKATACTTTTTAATCTCCGCCCATCAATGATGAATGATCTGCCGTCTATATTTTACTGAATCTATCCTATTTTCAGCAAAATATAGTTAAGGCGATT